>NZ_JBIARA010000014.1:177157-211746 GCF_042889525.1 Micromonospora sp. NPDC002575
CCGCACCGCCCCCGCCACGTCGGCAGAGGCCACCCGCCGGCCCGCCCCCACCGGCCACGACGTCAACACCCCGGAGTAGTGGCCCTCCAACCTCCGGAGCACCACACCGTTGTCCACGTCCCAGACCCGCACCGCCCCCGCCACGTCGACGGAGGCCACCCGCCGGCCCTCCACCGCCCGCCACGACGTCACCGCCAACACCTCGCCCAAGTGGCCGATCAGCGGGCCCCGCCTGTCCGGCACGGCGGACAGGTGGGCGACGGGAAGGTCCAGTGCGACAGTCCGGTCATGCCAGGGCGCGACACCGCCGTTCTCGTGGGGTCCGGCCCCAGCCGGAGCCACGGTGACGTTGACGGAGAACGCCTCGGACAGCAGGTGTGGTAGCGCCCCCGTGAGGCGGGGGACCGACGTTCCCCGCGCATCCAGGGCCGACCGCAACAACGCCCTGTCGTCCGGGGACAGACCGGCCCTTCCTAAGTCGAGGACGTCGGTTCTGTCGATGAAATGGCCGAACGAGTCGCGCAGATGGTCGCGGACGGCGTCCGGTGTCTGCTCACCCAGCAGCACCATGACCTCGTTCCCCGTCCTGTCGAGGAACTGCGTGAACAACCGATCCCACGCGTCCGACCGCAGCAGCCCGGCCGGCAGGGACGGCAACGGCGCAGGAACCGCAACGGACTCCGACGGGGGCCGGCCGGCCCCGTCCATTCCGGCCAGATCCTCGTGCTCCGCAACGGCGTCGGCGTCAGACTCGGCCGGGGGATGCCACTCCATCGCCGCCGGCCGACCCGGCAACGAACCGGAAACCCGCTCCGACGACCCGACCTCCGCCCCGGACGACGCCGACCCCGAGTCCGACTCCGGCGACCGGGCCGGCCGGGGCGCGACCGTGGGAGCGACGTACGAAGCGGCCGTCTCCCGGATCTGGTCAAGTTCCCAGGCGGTGAACCCCGGCTCGTGCAGATGATCGTCACCGACGGTCCGCGCCGTCCTGAGCAGATCACCCGGTGAGCCGTCGTGCGGCACCCCGGCGAAGTGCTTCAACTCGTGCCCGTAGGCGCGGGACGGAAGACCCGCAAGCCAGTGCAACTGCGTGATCCGACCCGCCGAACCATCCTCACTGACCCACACACCATCGGCGTCACGCAGATCACTGCCGTACCGGCTGAGCCGAACCCCCGTCTCTGCAGCCGGGTCGAACACCACCGCCACCGACCGCGGCCCACCCTCCGGCTGCACCCGTTGGTTGGTCTGCACCACCCACTGCTCGACAGCACGCAGCGTGCGCAGGATGGACTCCCGACCCAGGTTCGCGTCGGGCTCCAACCGCAGACGGAACACCACGTTCCCCGACTCACGGTGCACCCAGTGATCGACGAAAACCCGAACCCCCGCCTCAGCCCCCGCCGTCTCCACCCGGAACGGACGCCCCGCCCCCGGCGTCGACACGAACCGCAACGGCTCCACACCCCGCCACGTAAACCGATCCGAGTGCACCCGCGTCATCTCGCCCCACGCAGGCAAACCCTCCACACTGCGATACGACACACGCCAACCACCAGCAACCCGCTCCACCGAGGGCTCCACCCCAGCCGCCCACCCCGACGACCCAGCCCCCACATCGACCGAAGCCACACCAACCCACTCGAACGCCGCCGGCCCACCAGGCAACCCACCCTCAGTGCGCCGACGCTTCGCGGCCGGGACGTATGCCGGTTCGCCTCGCTCCCGGCGCTCGTCGAGCCTCTCCTGCCGCGCCTTGAGCTTCGCGATCAGCGCATTGAAACCGTCGGCCGTCTTGCCCGTGTTGACAAGCCGGTAGGCATGTGTGGGCACCTCGGCCAACGGGTTGTCGCGCAGGTATGCCTCTTTGGCTTCGTCGTCCAACGGCTTCAACGGCGCCTTGACCACCACGAAAACGGTGTCGACGAAACCCGGTCCGAGGCGCCGCTTTCCCACCCGCAGGGTGATCGCCGTCCCCGCAGACAGATCCACCTCTAGCCCATCGAATGTCGTGCCCCCCGCAGGGCCGGCCACAATATCGATAGGTTTGGGCATCTTGGCATGCTTCGCAAATGAGTCGTCGAAGGAAACTGCATCGTCAAGCACCCATTTATCCCACGACTCCCAGAAGGAGTTCTTGCGCTGCCACTCGATGTCGCGTGCGGTGGGGGCGGGATCGGTCAACCTCAGATACAGGGCCTGCCCCCCGTTCCGCTCGGCCGGAATCTCCACTACGGCGAGGGGTTGACGATTAATGTCATATCCGACTTCGAGAATCACATCCTTCATGTCATCGGGGACGACGAAAGAACTTCCGTCGACGACTTTGACCCGTGCGATGTGGATTCTCTTGGTGGCCTTGGCCGCACCGTCCTCGCTGAAGCGCAGGTTCAACTGCCCTGAGCGCTGAGGCGCCGCCAGCCGGAAGGAATCACTGAACAACGGCTTGTGGAATTCCCACGCTTTATCGAGTGCCTTCTTTTTCAGTTCGGCCAGTTCGCTGTCATCGAAGTTACGGTCGACTTCCCGGTAGATGAAACTCTCGGTGCCGCCGGCCGCGATGTACGGGATTCTGACGATACCGGCACCCTGCCCGTCGACGGCCTTCCCGAAGTCGACAGAAACCATATCACCGACGGCGACGAGGCGGCTGACATCCGCGATATTGGAATACCCGCCACGAATCCGAAGGCGTAGATACGTGCGGTAGCTAAAGCCACCGTCATCGCCGGCGGTCAGGCGGAGCGTGAATGGGGAGACGAGTTGCGGACTCTCGTCCTGCCAGCTTCCGCTGTCTTCGTGGAGACTGCGGAGGTATCGGCGATGCTCTAAGAGTTCGCGGGCCTGGCCGTGGGGGGAGGTGGGCTGCTTACGGAGGGCCGCGAGGTTACGGGCGAAGACCTGTTGCAGGATGTGCTTGTGCTTGCTGGTCGAACTCGCCTCCGCCGAAGCGATCTGGGGTTCCAGCAAATTGATCACGTCGTTGAAGAGGGTATCCAGACGCTCCTTTTCGCTGGCGAACACGGCAGTCTGCTGGAAGCCACTGTCGAGGCGGGGATCGGCTGGATCACGAGGCTCGAGGCGGTGGTAGGCGCCCCTCCAGAAGACGATTTGGTGCGGGACGGCACCAGCGTCGGGGGTCGGGCCGATGTCCTGCGGCGCGTCGAACGGATGATGGATCCGCATCGACATGGACAACGCCCCGGCCACGAGACGCGGAACCACATGCACGAGTTCGAAATCTGCGGATCTGACGTTCGAGAACTTGTCGAGCCAGATGCGGTGCAGGGCTTTCCGTTGCTGCTCCGACACACCCTCCGGATACGGAAGGAACTCTCTCAAGGTCGACTGCTCACCCCGCGCAAGGTCGTCGGCCAGCCGGCGGGCCGCCCACGCACGCAGTCCAGCCACGGTCTTGATGCCCTCCGCCGACACCTGCGGGGTGTCCAGCAATGAGCGGAAGAAGGCGTTGGGCGCTTGTTCGGCCACCGCGCGGGAGGTGTCAAACACCTCGCGCACCCACTTGCCGAACGTCGCCTCGACATGATTCGCAGAGAGCGTCAACCGCCTAGCCGCCGCGTCTACTTCCTCGTCGGAGTTCGACGGCTGCCCCTCCGCGTCGAACGCCGGGGTCGCCATGTCGAGTCCTGCGAACGGGTCCCCCGCCCACCCCAGGTCCGCGAACTCCTGGCCGAGACCATACGGGTCGTAGTACTCCGCGGAATCGGACGGCTGCCCGTCGGCGACGGCGTCAGACTCGGCCGGGGGATGCCACTCCATCGCCGCCGGCCCGCCCGGCAACGAACCAGAAACCCCCTCCGACGACCCGACCTCCGTTCCAGACGACGCCGACCCCGACTCCGAGTCCGACGACCGAGCAGGCCGGGGCGCGACCGTGGGAGCGACGTACGAAGCAGCCGTCTCCCGGATCTGGTCGAGCTCCCAGGCGGTGAACCCCGGCTCGTGCAGATGATCGTCACCCACACCCCTGGCCGTCCTGAGCAGATCACCCGGCGACCCGTCGTGCGGCACCCCGGCGAAGTGCTTCAACTCGTGCCCGTAGGCGCGGGACGGAAGACCCGCAAGCCAGTGCAACTGCGTGATCCGACCCGCCGAACCATCCTCACTGACCCACACACCATCGGCGTCACGCAGATCACTGCCGTACCGGCTCAGCCGAACCCCCGTCTCCGCGGCCGGGTCGAACACCACCGCCACCGACCGCGGCCCACCCCCCGGCCCCAACCGCTCGTTGGTCCGCACCACCCACCGCTCGACGGCAGCCAACGTATCCAGAATCGAATCCCGACCCACATTCGCGTCGGGCTCCAACCGCAGACGGAACACCACCCGCCCCGACCCACCATGCACCCAATGATCGACGAAAACCCGAACCCCCGCCTCAACCCCCGCCGTCTCCACCCGGAACGGACGCACCGCCCCCGGCGTCCCCACAAACCGCAACGGCTCCACACCCCGCCACGTGAACCGATCCGAATGCACCCGCGTCATCTCAGCCCACGCAGGCAGACCCTCCGCACTCCGATACGACACCCGCCAACCACCATCAACCCGCTCCACCGACGGCTCCACCCCAGCCGCCCACCCCGACGACGGCACCTCCCGCACACCGCCCCGGGACGAACCCGCCCCCGGACCCCAGGTGGACGCCCCCGGCAGCGACACGTCACCGCGTACCGCACCGGCCACGCCGGCCGAAGGGGTCGGCTCGACCGGCGGGGTCGACGTCGACGTGGTCCGCGCCGCCACGTCCACGTGGTGCGCGAGGGCCGACGGTTCACGAGGGTGGTCGGTCCCGTCCGGGGTCAGGACGATGTACCAGATGTCGTCCGGTCGGGCGTCCTGGCCGGCCCGGCCCTTGGCCCAGGTGCCGAGCATCTGCATGCTGCCGGTGTGGATCTGGTTGCGGGCGGGCTCGTACCAGTGCAGTTGCGTGGTGGGCAGGACCACGCCGGCGGCGGCCGTGGACCCGGCCACGGCCAGCACCCGGGCCCCCGGGCGTTGGTCGGCCGGCAGTTCACGGGTCGGTCGGCTCACGGTGAACCCGAGCCCGGGGACGGCGTCCAGCATGTCGACGAGCATGTCGGCGCGGTGCTGCGGGACGTACGCCAGCCAGGCGGAGGCCACGGCGTCGGGGCGGCCGGTCTCCACCGGCCCGGCCGGCGGCGTGCTGGTGGGCTCCGGCCAGGCCCTGGTGTCCAGGCCATGGGCCAAGGCCCGTAGGCCGGCGGCGTCGACCGGCGGGACGGCCTGGGTGATCCACCGGTGGGCCAGGAATCCCTGGTGCCGGTTCAGGTTCTCCACCAGGGCGGCCACCGCCGTGGCGAAGTCCTGCCGCGACTCGATCTCCGCCTCGTGCAGGATCTCCAGCCGGGAGTTCACGTCGGGCCGGCCCCGGTGGGCGGCCAGGTCGTCCTGGAGGCGCTGCGGCAGCCGCCGGATGGCGTCGTCGAGGGTCTCCGGACGGCCGGTGACGTCCAGCCGCACCACCTCTCCGCCCGGGTAGGCGAGGTACGGCGGCTGGGCGCCGGTGCCGCCGTCGACCCGCAGTTCGACCGGGACCGCCAGGGTCGCGGCGAGGTCCCGGGCCAGTTGCACCCGGTCCAGTTCGTGTACGGCGGTCTCGTCCGCCGGGGCGGTCGCGGCGTTGTCGGCCTGCCGGGTCGGGTCGGTGTTCAGCACCACGCGCGCCGGGACCGCGCCGCCGTGGCGGGCGCGTACCTCGCGTTCCAGTTCCGGGACGACGGACCGGCCGTGGCCGGAGCGGGCGATGTCGGCCAGCGCCGCGTCCACGTCCACGACCGGGGCGCTGCGCGGGATCGGCGGGACCGGCAACGCCATCGCGTCCACCTGCTGTTGTGCCGCGTCCCGGGCGGCCTCGCGGACCGTCCTGGCCTCGTCGAGCAGCCGTACCGTGTGGGTGTGCGCCTGCGCCGAGACGTCGCGGGCCCGGAACTCCTCGCCCGCGGTCTCGACCTGCCGGCGCAGGTCCGGCAGCTCCGCGCGGACCCGGTCGAGGTCCTGTCGGGCGTCCCGGAGGTCGCCGGTGGCCTTCTCCAGCGCCGTCCGGGCCGCGTCCAGGTCCCGCCGCGCCTGGCCAAGCTCTGCCTGGGCGGCGGCCAACCGTGACTCGTCCTGGCTGGTGGCGGGGTCGTCGACGGTCCGGCGGGCCGCTGACTCCAGCCTCTCCCGTCGCGTCACCTCCGCTTCGAGTTCCGGCATCGCCCGGTCGAGGTGGTCGACGGTCTCCTCGAGCCGGGCCCGTTCGCCTTCGGCCCGGGTGACGGCGGTCCTGGCGGCGGCGAGCGACGCCTCCGCGGCGTCCCGGGCACCCTGGGCGACGGCCTCGTCCCGGTGGGCCTGGTGGAGGTCGTCGACGGTGCGCTGGAGTTCCTGGGTGGCCTGCTGGAGGCGCTCCCGCGTCACCTGCCGCGCCCGGGCCGCCTCGGCGTCCGAAGCGGCCGGGGCGTCCGAAGCGGCCGGGGCGTCCGAAGCGGCCGGGGCGTCCGGGGCCGGATCGGGATCCGGTGCCGTGGTGAACAGGCGGTCGGCGAGGTGACGCAGCGCCGGCCCACGGGTGCCGGTGGCGTTGTCGGCGAGGTGGCGGATCGTCTCGGCCCACTGTTGCCGCTGCGGTGCGGAGAGGGTCTGACGCGCGTCCTGCACCAGCGTGGTGACGGCGGCGTCGGGGACGTTCAGGCCGGCGAGCGCGTCGGCGGTCAGGTGCAGGATCGCCGCGTCCACGGCGTCGACCGGACCGTCGAGGGTGGCGGCCAGGTAGCCGAGGGCCGACACGGCGGCCGGGTCGGCCACGTCCGGCCGGGCCAGCAGCTTGGTCAGCAACTCCTGCCGCCCGGTCGGCGCTCCCGGCAGCGGGGCCGGGGTCCCGGGCGCTGCCGACGCCGGTGGGGTGGGGCCGAGCAGGTACCGGTATCCGTCGTCGAGGTGGCCGTAGCGGGCCAGGGTGAGCAGCGCGTCCCGGGCGGAAAGGTCGACGTCGTGGGGCAGTCCCGCCCGGCGGACCTGAAGGGCGTTGTGCGCCCGGTCGGAGAGCAGGTCCGCCCGGTGGCCGTCGAGGAAGGCGCGGGAGTCGTCCCAGTTGTCGATGGCGAGCCACTCGTCGAGGGCGGCGGTGACCGGGGGCATCGGATGGTGCACGACGTGGGCCCGCGGCAGTGGGGTGTCCGCCGTCCCGGCCCAGGTGTCGGCTGGTGGGGGCAGCGCCGGGACGAGGTCGGCGGGGGTGGGGACGTCCCGCCACGCGTGGGCCAGGCCGGTCGCGGTCGTCCCGGACGCGGTCACCGCGGCGGCGACCGCACCGGCGTCGTCCGGGGTCAGGCCGTCGAGCAGGTCGGCGACGCCGTGCAACCGCTGCCGCTCGATGATGTCGAGCGCGTCGCGCAGCGTCGCCACGTCGCGGCCGGCTGCCGTGGGCAGCCCGGTCAGGGCTTGCAGGGTGTCCGGCCAGTTCTGCGGGGGGTTGATGGTCCACGCGGCGGAGGCGATGGCCCGGAAGGTGTCCAGTGCGCCGACGGCCGGGTCGAGGATGGCAGCCACGGCCCGCAGGATGCCGGCGTCGGAGACGGCCTCCGGCTCCGGCCTGGGCCGGGTCACCCGGGGGTCGGCGTCGACGAGGTCCGCCAGGGCCCGCAGCCCGGCCGGGGCGGCCGGGTCGGTCGGAGCCGTCGGGTCGGTCGGTGCCACCGCGGCCACCGCGTCGGCGAGCACCCGGTGCCGGGCCGCCGCGCCGGCGGCGTCGAGGTAGTCGTACGCGGCGGTCAGTTGTCCGGCCCGGATGGCGTCGAGCAGGGCACGGTGCCGGTCGAGGACCGGATCGCCGGCGGGTGCCGGGGTCGTCTCGGTCCGGGTCGCGTCGGGCTGGGCCGGCGGGGTCGAGGGTGACGCCGGCCGGGCCTGCTGCTGGTCCTGCGTCAGCCGCGCCGCGGTCGGGTCGGCGCGCAGCACCCCGAGGTTGTCCTCCGCGAACCGCCGGGAGGCCGCCCAGTCGCCGTCCTGGAGCAGCCAGTTCGTCAGCACGTCGGGCTCGACCAGGGTGACGGCCTGCGCCCCGGCGAGCACGTCCCGGAACTGCTGGGCGTCGAGGGTCCGCTCGGCCGTACCGAGAGCGAACGGGTCGTAGAGCCGGTACGTGCCGTCGGCGTCGACACGTACCGCGGCGGCGCCCTGGGGGCGGGTGATCCACACTCGGGTGCCGGGGCGCAGCGTGTCCGGCGCCTGGGGCAGCGGCCCGGTGGTGGTCCATCCCGGCGGCAGGACGGGGGCCAGCAGCCGCCGCGCCTGACCGGCCCGGGTCCCGGCGGTGTCGGTGTCGTCCCGGGCGCTGTGGACGGCGAGGGGGTTCGCGGGTTTGGCGGGCAGGCCCTCGGTGATCCACTCACGGGCCCGGTCGTCGGCGTCGGCGCGGGCCTGGCGGATGTGCGTCTCCAGCTCCGGACCCAGCTCCGCGGCGGCGTCCATCTGCACCGGGGTACGGCCCAGCAGCTCGTGGTAGAGGGCCGTCTGCCGTCGCAGGCGGATCCCGGCCGCGTCGGCCCGCAGCTTCAGGTCACGGTCCAGCTCGAAGATCACCTCGGGGGCCGTGACCGGGGCGAACGTGCCGTCCGGGCGCTCCCGCAGTGCGACGATCCAGCCCTGCGGGTCGATCCGGTACCGGCTGGCCGTGCCCTGGTCGTCGGTGACGGTCAGGTCGAGGTGGGTCCTCAGCTCGGACGCCACCACCCGGGCCACCGTGCGCGGGTCCTGGGCGAGCAGCTCCACCTCCTGCGGTGGGGTGACCGGCGCGGAGCCGGGCGGTAGCACCGCCTGCACCCGCTCGACGATCTGGGGGATCCGCTCGGCGAACTGCCGCACGTCGGCGGCGGGCAGCACCGCGCCGACCGCGAGCTTGCCGACCCGGTCTTTCCAGGCGGTCAGCTCGGCGAGGTCGGCGGCGGCCTGCTGCACGGGGTTGAGCCGCTGGAGGTGGCCCACCGCCCAGTCCAGCACCACCTCGTAGCGGCGGCGGGTCTGCTCGGCGGCGCCGGCGGTGAGCCGGAGCGGGCTGACCGGGTCGTAGTGGTTGCCGAGCTGGTCACGGATCAGCAGGGCCACATGCTGGGGCGCCTGGGCGGGGTCGAAGTCGCCGGCCTGGATGACCCGGTCGGCCACCGGGCCGGCGGCCATGCCCGCCGGGGTGGCGCGTTGCAGCAGGCCCTCCAGGCCGATCGTGGGGGCGTCGGCCGCCGGTGCGGGCCAGCCGGCCGGGTTGTTCGCCTTCCAGTCGTACCGTTCGGAGAGCGCGCGCTGGAGCTCGTGCACCTCGTCGGCGAACATCTCGTAGAAGCCGTCGCCGCTCATCCAACCGGTGCCGGGGGCGTCGTCGGCCTCGAACCGCGCCGGCTCGATCGGGGCCAGGCCGGCGTCGCTGTCGAACGCGCTGTGCCGGTGCGGGACCGCGACGAACCGCGCCTGGGTGCGGATCCGGACCAGATACGTCAACCCCTGCATCTTGAGGTGGTTCTCGAGCCGCTTGGTGTCGTCGAAGGTGGCGCTGTGGCTGGCCGGCGCGTTCCGGTTCGCGCCGGTGGAGATCCCGCCGGTGGCCGTCGTGTCCTCCTGCGGGCCGATGTTCGTCTTCCCGATCGGCGCGCCGTAGGCCATCCCCGCGTCGACGTTGGGCCGCCACCGGCTGCGCGACTGGGTGGCCGAGGTGGTGAACGCGAACTTGGCGTACCGGCCGGTGCCGGTGGTGGCGATCCTGCTGATGATCTCCAGCGAGTGCAGCTTGACGTACATCCGCATGGCGACCCGGTTGTTGGACGCGCCGGCGACGAACAGGTGCGAGCCGAGCAGGTACCCGCCGTCGCCCAGTCCTTCGGAGAGGTGGTTGTCGACGTTGAGCCGGGACAGCAGTCCGTCGAGCGCCACGCTCCCCCGGTACAGCGGGGCGTTGGCCTGCGGGCCGAGCACGCTGCCCATGAGGTGCCGGGCGGCCGGGTAGAGGTCGTCGACCAGGGCGCCGCTGACGTAGGCGTCGCCGGGCAGCGACGGCAGCGCGCGCAGGTCAAGCTGCGGCGACCGGGGGACGGGGGTGGCCTCGGCCAGCCCCCGGGGCACCTTGAAGTCGATCCGCCCCTCGTAGTGACGGGTCAGCACCGGCTCCACCGGCGCGAGGGAGATCCAGTCGGCGAAACCGGCGGGCGCGCGGTGCAACGCCCAGTCCGCCGCGTCGTTCAGGGCCGTCATCACGTGGTTCACCAGGTAGCTCGGCTGCCAGCCGTGCATCTGCACCCGGCTGAGCTCCAGGCTGATGCCGACGCCGTCAGTGGTCCGGTAATGCCCCGTCCAGTCGTAGACGGTGCGTTCCCGGACGACCTGCGCGGCGCCCTTGACGCCACGCCCGGCGCCCGGCGCGAACGACAGCGACCCGGCGGTGGACACCGGGACACCGTCGGCCGAGAAGCCGAACCGGGCCGGCGTCAGGTTCCAGCCCAGCGCCTGTCCCATGATGCGAGCGGTGGCGCCGTAGGCGTGCTCGTAGTTCTCGATGCCGTAGTCGGCGACCCAGCCGGTGTACCGCGGCCGGCCGTCCAGGGTGGCCGAGACCTTCAGCTTGAACATCTGGGCCGCCACCGGGTTGCGCTGGTCGACCAGGTAGAACGACACGCCGTTGTAGCGGTGCAGCATGTCGGCGAACACGATGTTGGCGCGCTGGCCGGCGAGCGTGGACTGGAGCGTTTCGAGGCCGCCGGGCAGCGCGCCGACCACCGACTCGTCGGGCGAGACCATCAGCACGCCCCAGCGGTTCCCCGCCCCCGGCCAGTTGTCGTGGCTGGCCCCGAGCAGCCCGGGCCGGCCGGCGTCCACCAGTTCCCGGACGGCGTCCAGCAGGGTCGTGGTGGGGCGCGGCCCGCCGTCCGCCGGGGCCGGCCCGGTGAACAGCACCAGCTCGTCGACGCCCGCGTGGCCCAGCGTCCGGTCGCCGGTCCGGGTCAGGTAGGGCGGCAGGGTCAACGCGCTGAACGGGTTGACGTCCGGGTCCAGGGTGATCCCGAACTCGGTGGCGAACCGCTCGCGGCGGCGCGGGTCGAGCACCGCGCCGCGCTGCGCCAGGTCCACGTGCCGGTCGGCGAGCGTCAGCGCCCACGTCTGGACCTGGTGCTGGATCAGGTACGCGCCGAGGTCGGGCAGACCGTCGGCCACGCGGCCGGCCAGCTCGCCACGCCACCGGCTGAGCACCCCCGCCACGGTGTTGCCGCTGAGCACCAGCTCACCGCGGGACCACCGGCCCATCGCGTCGACCAGCTGCACGTCGCTGACCGGCAGCTCCCCGGCCGCGTACTGCGCCAGGGCCTCCGCCTCCGGCAGGATGAACAGCATCGTGCGGCCCCGCAGGTCGGCGCCGGGCGGCACGTTGACCCGGCTGACGACGAACCCGACCTGCGTACGGACGCCGGCGCGGACGTTGACGTCGAATTCCGCCTCGAAGGCGTACCCCCGGCCGAAGGCCAGTTTGAGCATTTCCAGGCCGCCGACGCGCTTGGTCTCCGCCGACTCGCTCTCGCTGACCCGCACGCCCGCCGACTCGCCGAAGCCGACGTTCAGCGGGCCGAACTTGTGCTCGAGGCCGATGTTGGGCAGGTTGAACGCCTTCGCGAACGACCGGTTGGCGACGTTGACGGTCTCGGCCAGGTACAGCTCGATCAGACCGGTCACGTACTGGTCCGGGGTGGCGCCGACGAACCGCGCCCCCCGGATCCGGGGCACCTTCACCGAGAGCGCGGCGTTGGTGTTCGCCCAGAAGCCGGGCTCGACCAGGGTGGTCGCGCCGTACTGGCCGAGCACGGCCTCCTTGAACCGCGCCTGGAAGGTGACGTGGTTGGTCAGGCTGGCCACCGGCCCGGTCATCGGCCGGCCGGCCAGGGTCAGGTCCCGTGGCAACTGGTTCTGCGCCGCGGCGCGCAGGCCGTGCGCGTCGACGAAGTACACGATGCCCTGGTCGAGCGCCGACGGTGCGACGTCGCCGGGGGCCACCTCGCTGAAGGTGGCCGGGTCGGTGTTGAACTTCAGCAGCGCGGCGTGCACGGTGGCGGGGATCAGCTCCGGCAAGACGATCGGGGCGTCCCGGTCGCTGATCCGGACCACGTAGCCCAGGTCGTACGGCGCGTTGACGAACATCACCCGGCCGCCGTACTCCTTCAGCTCCGGCCGGTTGACCACGCGGGTCACCCGCTCGGCGGCGCCGACGTTGCGGCTCACCGACCCGCCGACGAGTCCGACGGACCGGAGCTCCTTGACGCTCGGCGGCAGCGCGGTGTTCACCCCGCCCTCCACCGACCAGCCCTGGTTGCCGCTCGCGCCCTGGCCGGCGATGCCGAGCGACATGCCGAGGGTGACCGTGCTCACCTCGTCGCTGAGCCGTTCGAAGTGCACCGAGTTGCCGTCCGCGTCGACGTCCGCGGTGATCCGGGGGATCGCGTAGACGGTCACCTCGGCGGTACGCATCACCGCGTTGCGCCAACTGTGCAGGGTGAAGGACATGCCCGCCCCCGGGGCGGGCGCGTCCGGGTCGTCGACGAGCGTGGCGCCGTCCTGGACGAGCGAGTCGAAGTGCGACTCCAGGCCGTCGCCGCTCACCATCTTGTTGAACAGGTCCAGGTTGTCGATCGCGGCGTCGGTGTCGCGGTGGACGACCTCGTCGTAGGCGTCCCGCGCCCCGTCGACCATCCGGCCCAGCAGCGGCCGTTCCTCCAGGGGCGTGCCGGGGTCCGGGGTCGCCGGCCGGCTCCGCTCCCCGTGCGCCCACGGCCGGTCCCCGTCCGCCGGAAGGAACCCCTCACCGGCCAGCACCTGCACGAGACCGGCCCGGAGCCGCCGCACCGCCGGCTTGTCGATCCTCGGCAGGGCCTGACCCAGCAGGCCCCGCCCCTGGATGACGTGCCGGGGCAGCAGGTTGCCGCCGGTGTCCTCCGGGTGCACGCCGGTGTTGCGCAACCTCGGCCGCCACTGGTCGTGCGGCACCGACCGCGCTCGCCCGCCTGCGGGCGTCACCGCCAGGCCACCGTCCGCCAGGCCGGGGACGGTGTCGGGGGCGAAGGCGTCCGCGTCGACGCTGAACCCGTGGTCGAGGGCGTCCGGCTCGGACATCCGCAGCACCGCCGACCCGTTCACCACCGGCGTCGGATGCGGCCACTCGCGCGGGCGGCGGGAGGTGGCCACCTCGGCGTGAAACTCGAAGGGCACCTCGTGGCCGACCGTCTGACCGGTGTACCGGCCGACGACGACGTTCAGCGACGCCA
The DNA here is from genome assembly GCF_042889525.1 of Micromonospora sp. NPDC002575. Lineage (NCBI taxonomy): Bacteria > Bacillati > Actinomycetota > Actinomycetes > Micromonosporales > Micromonosporaceae > Micromonospora > Micromonospora sp. NPDC002575. The sequence goes on from NZ_JBIARA010000014.1 coordinate 190,480, forward strand.
CCGTGACGCCGCCACCGTCGTTGCTGGTCCAGCTCATCCCGGCCCGGGCGGAGAGACCGAGCTTGGCTTTCTCCTGGTACGCCTGTGGATCGTCGAGACGCCGGGCCAACGGCAGGTCCACCGCGCCACCGAGGGACAGCCCGGCGGACTGCCCGAGGGTGAACTCGCCGCCCTGCCCCACGATGCCCGTGCGCACCTGCTCGATGTGGGCCTTGTCGCTGCTGGCGCCCACCCGCGTGGAGCCGCCGCCGAGGCCCACCTGCACGGAGCCGCCGAGACGGCGGCCGTACACCCGGATGCTGGCCGCCGCGTGCCCGTCGTCGTGCAGCGTGAAGGCGTAGCCCCGGGTCAGCGCGCCGGCGTCGCCGTCCGTCTCCGGCGTCCGCCGGTTGTTCACCGCCTCGTCGAGGTGGCTTTCCAGGTTCCACAGCTTGCGCTGCAACTCGTTGCGCATCGGGCTTTCGATGGACATGTCGAAGCCGTCGGCGCGCAGCCGGTCGATGATGTGGTCGTACAGCTCGTTGAGACCGGTGATGTTGCTGGCGGAGAAGAGCTCCGGCACCCGCGTCAGGTTGTCCCGCAGGTGCTCGGGCAGGTCGGCGACCACCTGCTCGCCGGCGCTCTCCAGCAGGTGGTCGGGGATCGCCACCACCAGCCGGGCGGCCTCCTGCCCCGCCGGCGGCTCCGGCACCTCCACCGCCTGCCACGGCTGCCCGTCGCCGCGTGCCTCGATCGACCACCCCGGCTCGTACGAGTAGAACGTCGAGTCCGCGCGGGTGTCGAGCACCCGGCCCTTCTCGGCGTCGATGAGGTAGGCGGATCTCTGGTCGACCTTGTTGAGGGTGGCGCTGAAGTTGGGTCCCCAGTGGGTCGTCGGGCCGAGCGGCACGTCGACGTTGAAGCCACCCCGCAGCCGCACGGCCCGCGTGGTGGTGCCGTCGGACTGGCTGTGCGCGCCGGTCTGGAAGACACCCTGGGTGAACTGGTTGGCGTGGAAACGGCCGTCCTCGCTCGTCCGGCCCTCGGTGTCGTCCAGCGACGGACCGGGCGTCTCCGTGTCGAACGAGCCGGCCGGGTTCGACACCAGCTGCGGGTCCTCCGGCCGCAGGCGGGCCCGCACCTCGATGCCACCCAGCGTGAACAGGTGCCCGTCCGCGGAGACCAACTGCGGGTAGTTGTTGAGCAGCCGCTCACGCAACTGTTCCCACTCGTTGTCCCGCACGGTGACGCCCCGGCGGGCCACCTCCGCGCGCAGCCCCTGCTCGACGCGGTCGACGTCCGGCAGGTTGGCCTTGGGATCGCCGAGCGCCAGCGCCCGCCGGTCCGGGGTGGCCGGCAGCGCCGGAGCCGACGCGGGCGGCCCGCCGGGATCGGGCGCGGCCGGTCCGGCGCTGGCCGCGTTGCCGAAGACCCGGACGTCCCGGTCGGCCTCCGGGACACCGGACAGCAGCCGGGCGACAACGTCGGCCACCTCGCGCGGGATGGGACCACCCCGGGACTGGACCACCACGGCCACCCCGCTCGCGGGGGCCGCCAGGGCGTCGGGGGAGAGCGTGTTCGGGCTGGTGCCGTTCTGCGCGAACAGGACCACCCCGGCCTGTTCCCGGACCGTCCAGCCCCGGTACACCGCGTATCCGCCGGTGGGAGCCGGTCGCAGGCCCAGCGGCCCGGATCGCCGGGGCGGCACCGGTCGGGACGGCACCCGCCAGGCGTGCGCGGCGGCCGGGAAGGTCTCCTGCCCCCGGGCGTCGACCGGGATCAGCTCGTCGGCGCCGGACGGCTTCCGGCCCACCACGGAGACCGGCAGCACCAGTTCCAGCCGCCCGCCGAACCGCTCCCGCAACAGCTCCGCCACCCGGGCCGCGTCCACCGCGCCGGACGGCGCGCCCGGGGTGCCGGCGGCCGGCGGCGCGACGAACACCTGGAGCGGGCCGGCACCCGAGGGAAGCCCTCGACGGACGGCCTCCACGACGGCGACCGGGTCGCCGACCGACTCGTCCAGCACCAGCCGGGGCTGGTCCGGGGTGGTCAGGTCGGACCAGCTCAGGGTCGTGGCGCCGGCCGGCGGCCGTGGACCGGCGTGGGCGAGCACCCCACCCGGAACGTGGCTCAACTGGACGCCGGCCGGCAGCCCCGACACCTCCGACGGGACGAGGGTGCGCCGGTCCAGCCCCATCCCGGAGGTGATCAGGTTCGTCGGTGACGCCGCCGGCATGCCGCCGAAGATCCGGCCGACCCGGTGACCCACCTCGACCGGCAGCGCAGTCGCTTTCCAGCCCAGGAAGACCACCGGCTCGGCCAGCCAGCCACCGGTGTCCGGCAGCAACCGCCGCGCCCCGTCCAGCTCGGTCGCCGGCCCGATCCACAGGTGGCTGCCGCCGTCCCACACCACCCAGCCGTCGCCGAGCCCGTACACGCCGGGCGACTGCTCGGGCAGGCCGTGCGGGGCGGGCCGGCGCGGCGCGCCGGTGACCTCGGGCAGGAAGAGGTACCGCTCGGGCCGTCCGCTGAAGAAGGTCACCTCACCGTTGGCGTCCAGCGGCACGATCTGCGGGCTGGGCGTCGGCCGGTCCCGCAGCGCCGATCGGGGCACCGACAGCATGGCCAGGGACTGCGGCCCCAGCGCCTGCGCGGTGACCTCCAGCGCCCGGGCCACGGTGACCGGCTGGTCCTGCGGCCAGTGCAGCACGGCCATCGTGGCGTCCTGCGTCCGCAGCCCGGCCAGCGCGACGCCGAGCCGGTCCGGGTCGAGCACCGAGGAGTGCAGCAGGATGGCCGGGCCGGGGCCGGTCGGGGGCAACACCCGCGAGCTGATCGGGCCGGGTGCGACGTCGCCGTCGTGCAGCAGCACACCGCCCACCGCGCGCTGGAGCCGCAGGTCGTCCGGCAGCCCCTCGGCCATGACGACCAGCGGCGCGTCCGGGGACGCGGCCAGCGGGACGACCTGCTGTCGACCGTCGTCGGCGGCCGTGGCCGGCGGTTGCGGGGCCGGCGCGAGCTGCTGCGGGGGTACGGCCGACGGCTCGACCGCCGCGGGGGTTTCCGGCACGAGCGCGTCGAAGTGGACGCCCGGACGCTCCGGGGCGGCTGCCGCCTGGGCCAGATCGACCGGGACGCCCCCGGTCGGGCCGTACCCGGCCACCGGCCGTACCCCGTCCGGGGTGACCTGGGAGACCTGCATCCGGGCGTCGGTCGCGTGGGCCAGCAGCGGTGCCAGGAACCGGCCGGCGGGGCTGCCCGACAGGTTCGCCCAGTCGCTCACGGCCGCCTGCACCGCGGCCAGTTCCCCGGGGTCGAGCTGGCGGCCGGGGTCGGTCAACACCTCGAACAGGTGACGGCCGGCGTCCGCCGGATTCGCCCGCATCTCGTCGAGACGTGCCCGCGCGGTGTCCGGGTCCAGGAGGCCGGCGTCCACGAGTTCACCGACGCGCCGCAGCGCCTGGTCGGGGCTCAGCGCCCCCACGTCCCGCTCGTGTTGCGGCCGGAAGGCGAGCCGCTGCGCGGTCACGTCCGCCGGCAACCGCCCCGCGTGCTCCGCCAGATAGTCCGACACGTGGTTTCGCAACAGCTCGGTGACCCGGCCGAGCTCGGACCCCCCGGGGGCCGCGTTATGGACCGATTCGGCGACGGCGGCCCGTACGCCGGCCGGGTCGGAGAGGAACTCCCGCAGGTCCGCCGGCAGCCGCGCGTCCAGCGCGGTGCGGACCAGGGCCGGTTCGGAGGCGACGAACGCGGACAACAGGTCGAGGCCGTCGCGGGGCACTCCGAGCGGGACCAACGCCGGCCGTGGCGCGACCGTGGGAGCGACGTACGAAGCGGCCGTCGCCCGGATCTGGTCAAGCTCCCACTCGGTGAACCCCGGCTCGTGCAGATGATCGTCACCGACAGTCCGGGCCGTCCTGAGCAGGTCACCCGGTGAGCCGTCGTGCGGCACCCCGGCGAAATGCTTCAACTCGTGGCCGTAGGCGCGGGACGGAAGACCCGCAAGCCAGTGCAACTGGGTGATCCGACCCGCCGAACCATCCTCACTGACCCACACACCATCGGTGTCCCGCAGATCACTGCCGTACCGGCTGAGCCGAACCCCCGTCTCCGCAGCCGGGTCGAACACCACCGCCACCGACCGCGGCCCACCCCCCGGCTGCAACCGTTGGTTGGTCTGCACCACCCACTGCTCGACAGCACGCAGCGTGCCCAGGATCGACTCCTGCGCCACGTTCGCGTCGGGCTCCAACCGCAGACGGAACACCACCCGCCCCGACTCACGGTGCACCCAATGATCGACGTGGACCCGGACCCCCGCGTCCTCCCCCGCCGTCTCCACCCGGAACGGACGCTCCGCCCCCGGCGTCCCCACAAACCGCAACGGCTCCGTGCCCTGCCACGTGAACCGATCCGAGTGCACCCGCGTCATCTCACCCCACGCAGGCAAACCCTCCGCACTGCGATACGACACCCGCCAACCACCGTCACCCCGCACCACCGACGGCTCCACCCCAGCCGCCCATTCCGACGACGACCCAGCCTCCGCATCGGCCGAGAACGAGCCCTTTCCAGGCCCCCACTCGAACGCCGCCGGCCCGCCAGGCAACCCACCCCCGGTACGCCGACGCTTCCCCGCCGGGACGTCCGCCGGTTCCCCTCGCTCCTGGAGCCTGTCGAGCTCTCTACGCTTGTCGAGCCTCTCCTTCCGTGCCTTGAGCTGCGCTTTCAGCGCATCGAACTCGGCAGCCGTCTTACCTGTGTTGACAAGCCGGAAGGCGTGCGTGGGCACGGCGTCCGCCCAGGGGTTGGCGCGCAGGTATTCCTGCTTGGCCTCGTCGGTCAACGGCTTCAACGGCGCCTTGACCATCACGAAAACACTGATATCCGGCCCGGCCACCCGCTTTCCCACCCGCAGACTGATCGCCGTCCCCGCCGACAGATCAACCTCCAGACCATCGGCTGTCCTACCCGCACCGAGGACCCGCATAGCGAAGGGTCTGGGTATCCTGGCACGGTCCATCATTGTGTCGTCGAGGGACACTCCATCGAAAAGCACCCACCGATCCTGTGGCTCCCAAAGAGAGTTTTTTCGCTGCGACTCGACGTCGGGCGCGGTGGGGGCGGGATCGGTCAACCTCAGATACAGTGGCCGCCCCCCGTTCCGCTCGGCCGGAATCTCTGCGACCGCGAGGGGTTGACTATCAGTGTCATACCCGATCTCGATGATGATGCTCGTCATTCCTTGGGGGATGACGAACGGAGCCCCGTCGGGGAGTTTGGTCCCCGAGATAGCGATTCTCCTGGTGGCCTTGGATGTATCGCTCGCCCCGAAGTGCATGTTCGTGTACCCAAAGCGGCTCAGCCCCGTCGCCACTCGGAAGGAATCGCTGAACAATTGCCTGTCGGATACCCACACCCGCCCGGATGCTTTTTCCCTCAGCTCGGCCAGTTCATCGTCGGTGAACTTGCGGTCAAGCTCCCGGTAGATGAAACTCTCGGTGCCGTCTTCTGCGATGTACGGGACTCTGGCAATACCCACGCCCTGCCCGCCGACGGCCCTCCCGAAGTCGACAGAGACCACGTCGCCAGGGGCGACAAATTGGGTGGCACTGATGACATACTCGGTTTTGCCGCCGATCCGGAGGGCCAGAGACACGCGACCATATTGATTGTCTCGCACGGCCAGGCGGAGGGTGAACGAGGATTCGAGCTGCGGGCTCTCGTCCTGCCAGCCACTGTCTTCCCGGAGGCTGTCGAAGTACCGGCGATGTTCTACTAGTTCTTTGGCCTGGCGGCGAGGGGAGACGGGCTGCTTACGGATGACCGCGAGTTTGCGGTGGAATACCTGTTGCAGAACAAGTCCGCGCCGGCTGGTCAGATCCGCTTCAGCCGAGGCGATCTGTTGTTCCAGCAGATTGATGGCGTTGCTGAAGAGGGCGTCCAGACGTTCCTTTTCGTTGGCGGGCACGGTTGCCTGCTGGAAGCCACCGTCGAGGCGGGGGTCGGCTGGATCACGAGGCTCGACGCGGTGGTAGGCACCGTTCCAGAAGACGACCTGGTGCCGGACGGCGCCAGCGCGGGGCGTCGGGCCGATGTCCTGCGGAGCGTCGAACGGATGATGGACCCGCATCGACATGGACAACGCCCCGGCCACGAGACGCGGAACCACATGCACGAGTTCGTAATCTCCGGATTTGCCGTTCGAGAGCCTCCCGAGCCAGATCCGGTGCAGGGCTTGCCGTTGCTGCTCCGACACACCCTCCGGATACGGAAGAAACTCCCTGAACGTCGACTGCTCACCCCGCGCGAGGTCGTCGGCCAGCCGGCGAGCCACCCACGCACGCAGCCCACCCACGTCGGTGATGCCCTCCGCCGACAGTTCGGGAGCGCCCAACAATGAACGGTAGAAGGCGTTGTGCGTTTGCTTGTCCGCCGGGCGGGAAGTGTCGAAGACATCGCGCACCCACTCGTCGAACTTCGTCTGGACACGTTGTGCAGAGAGCGCCAACCGCCCGGTCGCAGCCATTACTTGCTTGTCAGAGTCCGACGGCGGCCCCTCCGGGTCGAAGGCCGGGGTCGACATGTCGAGTTCTCCGAGCGGGTCCGCCACCCACCTCAGATCCGCGAACTCCGGGCCGAGACCATACGGGTCGTAGTACTGCGCGGAATCGGACGGCTGCCCGTCGACGTCGGCGTCGGCGTCAGCCCGCCACTCCATCGCCGCCGGCCGGCCCGGCAACGAACCAGAAACCCGCTCCGACGACCCGACCTCCGCCCCGGACGACGCCGACCCCGAGTCCGACTCCGGCGACCGGGCCGGCCGGGGCGCGACCGTGGGAGCGACGTACGAAGCGGCCGTCTCCCGGATCTGCTCCAGCTCCCAGGCGGTGAACCCCGGCTCGTGCAGATGATCGTCACCGACAGTCCGCGCCGTCCTGAGCAGATCACCCGGCGACCCGTCGTGCGGCACCCCGGCGAAATGCTTCAACTCATGCCCGTAGGCGCGGGACGGAAGACCCGCAAGCCAGTGCAACTGCGTGATCCGACCCGCCGAACCATCCTCACTGACCCACACACCATCGGCGTCACGCAGATCACTGCCGTACCGGCTGAGCCGAACCCCCGTCTCCGCAGCCGGGTCGAACACCACCGCCACCGACCGCAGCCCACCCCCCGACCCCAACCGCTCGTTGGTCCGCACCACCCACCGCTCCACCGCACGCAGCGTGCCCAGGATCGACTCCTGCGCCACGTTCGCGTCGGGCTCCAACCGCAGACGGAACACCACGTCCCCCGACTCACGGTGCACCCAGTGATCGACGTGGACCCGGACCCCCGCGTCCTCCCCCGCGGTCTCCACCCGGAACGGACGCTCCGCCCCCGGCGTCGGCACGAACCGCAACGGCTCCACACCCCGCCACGTGAACCGATCCGAGTGCACCCGCGTCATCTCGCCCCAGCGGGGCAAACCCTCCGCACTGCGATACGACACCCGCCAACCACCGCCAACCCGCTCCACCAACGGCTCCACCCCAGCCGCCCACCCCGACGACCCAGCCCCCACATCGGCCGAAGCCACACCAGCCCACTCGAACGCCGCCGGCCCACCAGGCAACCCACCCCCGGTACGCGGACGCTTCTCAAGTGGGCCCGCCGGCCAGTCCGGCACGGCTGGACGTTTGCCGCTGTCGGTCGCCTCCCACTGCATCTTGAACTCGTCGAACCACTCGTTCGGCAGATTCGTGTCGATGAGCCGGTAGGCGTATCCGGACTGGTCGGCCAACGGCGCCTCGACGGCGGCGAAGATGCTCGTGACGACGTTCGACTCCTCCAGGCGGAGGAATCGGCCGACCCGCAGGGCGACTTCCGTCCCAGGAGAGAGGTCCACCTCCTGCCCGTCCAGCGTCCTGGCCGAGAAGTCATCGCCGAGCGTGAGCGGCAGCGGGTGGGGCGTGCGCCTGTCCTCCTGCATGACGAGATCGATGGATACTTCGTCGAGGAGCGCCGCTGGCACGGTCGGTTCCCACAGCGACATCGAGCGCAGCCGCTCGATGTCGTGGGCGGTGGGGGCCGGCGAGGACAACTCCAGGTACAGGGGCGCCCCAGTGCCGTTCCTTCCGGCCGGTGCTTCCAGGACCGCCAGGGGTAGACCATCCATGCCGTACCCGAGCCGGAAATGCCCCTCCCTCAGTTCGGCGGCGATGACCGGCGGAAGTCCGTCGGCCACCTCGACCGGTGGGAGCGTGACTCTCTGGCCGCCGAAGGTGATGTCGAACGTTCCGCCCTCGCTCACCGGCGCTGTGATGTGGTAGAGATTGCCGAACGTCCACCGGTCGGCGGGCTCCCACACCGGGCCGGCTGTCACGCTCCACAGTTCGGCCAGCTCGCTGTCGGTGAACCTGTGGGCGATCTCCTTGTAGGCGAACCTCTCGGTGCCGTCGGGTGCGGTGTACGGGATTCTGGCGATACCGACACCCTCGCCGTCAACCTTTCCGAAATCGACAGCGACCCTGTCGCCCGGGACGGCGACTCGATCGGCATATCCGAGGATCGTGTCGTTTCCGTCAAGCCGGAGCCGAAGAGTCGAACGACCCGCGGTGTCCTCGACGAGGACGGGGATGGTGAACGAGTCTTGCAGGTTCCAACGGTTCTCGCTTTCCCACGTGCTCTCCTCACGGAGGGCGGCGACGTATAGGCGGTGTTCTTCGAGTACGTCGGCGTGCCTCTGGGGCGAACTCGGCCGTTGGCTGATAGCCGCGAGGTGCCGGTGGAAGGTGTCCCGCAGGAGCGGCCAGTGGCGGATTGCCGTGTTCTGTTCCGCCGTGTCGACTTCGGCTTTCAGCACCTCGAGCGCCTCGTCGAACACCACGTCCAGTCTGCGCAGTTCGGTGAGGGCTGCGGGTGACGGGAAGCCCTCGACGATCCGGGCATCGTGTGGGTCACGAGGCTGGACGAGCCGGTAGGCACCCTCCAACCAGACGACTGGTTGCGGGACCTCGCCGTCTACGGTCGGCGGACCGACGACGTACGGGACACCGTACGGATGGTGGATCGCCATCGGCAGACCCAGACCCCAGGCCACGATGTGGGGAACCACGTGCACGACGTCGGCATAGCCGGGCTGGCGGTGTACGAGTTTGTTGAGCAGGTGCTGGTGCAGCGTCTCCCGTCGCTGCTCGGCCATGTTCTCCGGATAGGGGAGAAGCGTTCTGAACATCGACTGGTCACCCCGGCGGAGGTCGGCGTCCAGGTGGCGGGCCACCAGCACGCCCAGTCCAGCCACGGTAGTGACGCCCGACTGCGCCAACCGTTCTCGGTGGATTTTCAACACCGTCCCGTAGAAGGCTTCGAGTGGCCTTTCGCCGCCCTCCGCGCGACCGATGCGGAAAACCTCATACGCCCAACGCTCGAATGCCGACCCTCTCTGGGCTTTCCTGTTCGTCAACTGGCCGATCGCCGATCCCACTGTCCGCCACCGGGCCTCCGCTGCCCGCTCACTCAGAGCGTTCAGATCTTCCGCGGTAAAGTCCGTAACATAGTCCCGGTAGATGAATCTCTCGGTTCCGTCGGGCTCTCTGTAGGGAATTCTGGCAACAGCGAAGACCTCTTCACCGTCCATCCCGAAATCGACAGCGATTCGGTCGCCCAGGATGGCGACATTGGTCAGATGGCGGAGGCTCAGGCGCCTGCCTCCCACTGCGGCAAACGCGATTATTTTCCCTTCACCTTGGGAGGCGGCGTTGAGGTGGAGGGTGACCCGACCTCCCTGAGGCCTCGGGTCCTCTCCGCTCCAGGGGTCGGACCGGCGAATGCTGAGGAGGTACCGGCGGTATTCCGTCAGAATGTCGGCCTGCTGCTGGGACGATCCCGGGCGTTGCCGCTCGGCGGGATCTACCCCGCGAACTCCTCGACGGATGACCGCGAGCTTACGCTCAAGATACTCCCGCTGGACCGGCCGGCGGTTGCCGGCCGCTCGGAGCTTCGCTTCCGCCTTGTCAATTTGCGCCAGCAGGTCACGGAGCGCCTGGTCGAACAGGCCATCGAGTCTCCGCTTCTCATCGTCCGGTATTGTCCGCTCGGGACCCCTGGCGATTCTGGCCAGGTCAGCATCGTTTGGATGAGGGGGCCGGAGGAGATAGTAGGCGCCCTTGTAGAAGACAACTGGCAGCCTGGTGGAATCGGGCCCCGGGCCGATGTCGTACGGGGCGTCGAACGGCTGGTAGATGCGCACCGACTGCGGTATGAAACGGGCCAGGACATGGACAGCAACATGCGCGACGTCGTGATCGCCGCCAAAGCCGTACGCGATTTTTCCGATCCATTGCCGGTGCAGGTCCTCTCGTCGCTGCTCGGACACGCCCTCCGGATACGGAAGCAAACGCCGGAACTCCGACGCGTCACCCAGACGGAGATCGGCGGCCAGGCTGCTGGCCGTCCACTCGCGCAGTCTCTGACGGTTGATCCCCAGGTCCGCAAACTGCTCCTCGAAGGCGTGGAAAACCGAGTCGTAGAAGTTGGCGGGTTTCTCGCGCGTAAGATCGATTCCGAACACCTCGCTCGTCCACCGCACGAAGCTCTGCTCGTCGAGGTTGCCCACGTCTGACAACTGTTCGATCGCCGGGGCAACCACCGCCGGCACCGAGATCGGCGTCGGGAAGATCTCCTGCGGCAGGTCCCGCGCCGCATCGTCGAACCTCCCCGCCAGCATCTCCGCAACCGACCCCGGTTGTGTCAGCGCCTCGGTGATGTCGCGTTTCAGGTCGTCGAAGCGCTCGTTGTCCACACCCGTGTCAAGGAGCCGGTAGACGTGTCCGGACCCGTCGACCAACGGCGCACGGACCACGACAGGGATGGTGCCGGCAACATCCGCCCCGACCCGTCCCTGCCACTGCCCCACCGACAGGGTGACCGATGTCCCCGGAGAGAGATCCACCTCCGCCCCGGCCAACGTCCTGGCCGAGTCAGGACCGCCGAGCGCGATGGGCAGCGGGCCGGCCGTCCATTTCCCCTGCTCCAGTACGACTTCGAAGGACATCTGCTCGGAGAGAGGCCACCGATTCTCCGGTTCCCACAGCGCGCCCCTGCGCAGGCGCTTGATGTCGTCGACGACGAGGGCGGGCTTGCCCACTTCCAGGTACAGGGGCAGTCCTGTGACGTTCTTTTCGGCCGGCGCTACCAAGACCGCAGTGGGTCGACCGTCCTCGGCGTACCCGAGGATGAGACGGCCGTCCAGCTCGGCATGGAGGACAGGCGGAAGCCCGCCGACCACCGGGACGTGTGGGACCACGATCTGTCTGTCGTGCCGCCGGGCCGCCGGGTCGCCGTACTGACCGGCCAACCGCCCGCCGGTCGTGAGAGGCACTGCCACCTGATAGTGGTCGCTCGACAGCGGCCGGTGGTGAAGGTCCCACACGCGGCCGGCTGCCTTCCCCCGCAACTCGAGCAGGTCACCGTCGCTGAATTTGTTTTCGAATCTTCGGTAGAGGATCCTGTCGGTGCCGTCGGTGCCGTCGGTATACCGGAATTCCGCAAACGCGATGGCCTCTTCGCCTCTCGCCCCGAAATGAACAGGAAGCCGGTCGCCCCGTATGGCAATTCGGCCGATACCCAGAGGTACGGCCCCGCCGTCCAGCGGCACGCTCAGTTCCAGGGACTTACCGTTCTTGACTCGGTTGACGCCGACGTCGAGCGTAAAATCGTAACGGAAGTCTGTCGTTTCTACCTCCCATCGATGATCCGCACGAAGGTCGTCGAAGTATCGGCGGTATGCGGCCAGTTCCTGGGCTTTCCTGTTGTGGGGAGAGTCGGGGTGTTCGCGGATGACCGCGAGCTGGCGGTGGAGGGTGTCCCGCAGGAGGGGCCAGTGCTGGGAGTTGGTCGGATGGGGGTTGTTCTCCGCCTGCGCGATCGCCGCCAGCAGCAGATCGCGTGCGTCGACGAACACTCGATCGAGTCGCTGCTGCTCGTCTTCGGACACCTCTGTCCGAGGAAAGCCCTCAGCGATGCGGCGAGCGCGTTCGGCATCTGCCGGGTCAGGCAGCGGGCCGAGATAGTAAGCACCCTTGTGGAACACGACCGGATACCGGACGGCCCCAGCACGGGGCTCCGGGCCGATGTCCTGCGGAGCGGCGAACGCATCGTGGACCCGCAGCGACACGGACAACCGCGACGCGACGACGTGCGGAACCACGTGGGCAACGTCCTCGTCGCCGGTCTTGTGGAACGCGATCTTGTTGAGCCACTGCCGGTGCAGGTCCTCCCGTCGCTGCTCGGACACGACCTCCGGATACGGAAGCAACCCGCTGAACTCCGACTCGCCACCCCGGCGAAGGTCAGCGGCCAACTCACGGGCGACCCACGCGCGCAGTCCAGAAGCGCTGGGCTCGACCCCCGCACCCTTCAACTGCTCCCCGAAGCTGTGCAACACAGCGTCGTAGAAGTCGTTCGGCTTCGGGTTCACCACGAGATCAATCCCGACCACGTCGCGCGTCCACTGCACGAACTCCGCCACGACATCCCGGACTCCACCCGCCTCACCACGGGTCCCCACGGCCGACAACTGCGCGATCGCCGAAGCCACGTCCTGCTCCCAGCCCTGCGGAACACCCCTAAGCCCACCGACCGCCGGGGCCGTGCTGATCCCGCTCGTCAGGTCGTCGAAGCGCTCGTTGTCCACACCGGTGTCGAAGAGCCGGTAGACGTGTCCGGACCCGTCGACCAACGGCGCGCGGACCACGACAGGAACGGTGCCGGCGACACCCGCCCCGTCCTCCCCCTGCCCCGGCCACTTCCCCACCGACAGAGTGACTGACGTCCCCGGGGAGAGATCCACCTCCGCCCCGGCCAACGTCCTGGCCCGACCACTACCGCTGACCTCGATGGATAGTGAACCCAAAGCGATGCGAGTCGGCGATGATCCATGGCGTCTCGGCCCCGGCTGCAACACGACATCGAAAGACATCTTCTCGGAGAGAGCCCACCGATCTTCCGGCTCCCACAATGCGCTCGTGCGCAGCCGTTCGATGTCGTATCGAGTGATGGCAGGTTTGGACAGTTCCAGGTACAGGGGCTGGCCCTTGACGTTCTTCCCGGCCGGTGCTTCCACGAAGGCAGTGGGTCGGCCGCCGTCGCGGGCATACCCGAGCAGAAGCCGGACCTCCTTGAGCTCGCTGATGAGAACGGGCGGAAGTCCGCCGACCACCGGAACCGGCGGGATCCGCATCGCCAGGACATCCTGGCCGGCCCGGACTCTGCCGAGGCCCACGCCCAGTTTCCCGTTCCCCTGGAGGGGCGCCGTCGTGTAGAAATCGCGCACCAGTGGCGGATGGTCAAGGTCCCACAGCTTGCCGACCGCCCTGCTCCTCAGCCTGGCCAAATCCGAGTCGTTCAGTCTGCGGCCGACTTCTTGGCGGGAGTAAACTTCGGTGCCGTCAGCCGCGGTGTACGAGACTTCAGCGAAGCCGGTGCTCACTCCGCCGACCTTGCCGAAATGAACAGGGATCAGATCGCCCGGGACAGCCATCCGATCGACATCCAATGCGGTCGACTGCTTGTCACCAAACCATATACGCAGGTACCGGTACCCCGGGCCTTTTGCGCCGACGTAGACGGGCAGGTGGATGGTGAACTGGTCTTCCAGGTCCTGCCGGTTCCCGGACTTCCATCTGCCGCCAGTGAGGAGTCTCCGAAGGTAGTGGACGTGGTCAGCGAGCTCCCGGGCCTTCTTGTTGTGGGGAGAGCCGGGGTGTTGACGGATGACCGCGAGCTCACGCTGAAGCGTGTCCCGCAGGAGGGGCCAGTGCTGGGAGTTGGCCGGATGGGGGTTGTTCTCCGCCTGCGCGATCGCCGCCAGCAGCAGATCGCGTGCGTCGACGAACACTCGATCGAGTCGCTGCTGCTCGTCTTCGGACATCTCCGTCCGAGGAAAGCCCTCAGCGATGCGGCGAGCGCGTTCGGCATCTGCCGGGTCAGGCAGCGGGCCGAGATAGTAAGCACCCTTGTGGAACACGACCGGATACCGGACGGCCCCAGCACGGGGCTCCGGGCCGATGTCCTGCGGAGCGGCGAACGCATCGTGGACCCGCAGCGACACGGACAACCGCGACGCGACGACGTGCGGAACCACGTGCGCAACGTCGAAATCGCCGGTCTGGTCGTGCGCGATCTTGTTGAGCCACTGCCGGTGCAGGTCCTCCCGTCGCTGCTCGGACACGACCTCCGGATACGGAAGCAACCCGCTGAACTCCGACTCGCCACCCCGGCGAAGGTCAGCGGCCAACTCACGGGCGACCCACGCGCGCAGTCCAGAAGCGCTGGGCTCGACCCCCGCACCCTTCAGCTGCTCCCCGAAGCTGTGCAACACAGCGTCGTAGAAGTCGTTCGGCTTCGGGTTCACCACGAGATCAATCCCGACCACGTCGCGCGTCCACTGCACGAACTCCGCCACGACATCCCGGACTCCACCCGCCTCACCACGGGTCCCCACGGCCGACAACTGCGCGATCGCCGAAGCCACGTCCTGCTCCCAGCCCTGCGGAACACCCCTAAGCCCACCGACCGCCGGGGCCCCACTCGCCCCCGGGTCCGGCCCGATTGGTGCGGGGTTCTCCGGCAGGATCCCGAACCCACGCGCCGAGACCCGCTGGTCCCACACTGCCAGCAGCCGCACGGCGTCGGCCGGGTCGGCATCCGCCAGCCAAGGGGTGTCAGCCACCGATGCCGGCTCACGAGTCCCCGCCCGCGGATTCCCGGAGTCGACCGGGCCGGTGCCCGCCGACGGCTCCCCGGTCTCGGACGTCGGTGAATCACCCTCTGCCGGCAGGTCCGACTCGACCTGTTCGGGTTCAGCCAGCCGGTCGCCGTCGGACACCGGCGGCGGCGAATCGACCAACGCCAGCGGATCCCAGTAGTCGAGCGGGCCGGACTCCAGCCGCCAATCGACGCCAGACACCCCGTCCAGCGGCTCCCAGGGGTTGTTTAGGTCGGCATCCGCCAGCCAATCGGTGCCGGACTCCGATGCCGGCGGATCCACGCCCGCCAGCGGATCCGAGGGGTCGGCAGGCTCGGCGCCCCTCGGCGTGTCCCAGTCCATGCCGGACGCCGGGGAATCCCCTCCTGGCAGCAGGTCGACCGGATCGGCGTCCCCCGTCGGCCCCCAGTCCTCGGGTGGCAACGGTGGTGTGCTCAGATTCAACGCGTTCAGATCCTGGAGATCCGGATCAAGGAACGCCGGGTCGATGCCCGACGCATACGGGGACGGCTGCCAGGGAATGCCGGACGGTTCGGGGGAGGTGGCGTCCGCCTCCATCGCCTGGGACGGGCCGCGTGGCGCGGTCGTTGAGGCGAGCAGGATGGCGCTGGGGTCGATGCGGGTCGTGGTGCTCGGCTGCGGGCGTGCGGTGGTGCGGTCGGGAAGAAGGCCGGCGATCGTGGTGGGTCGTCCGGCGCTGTCGAAC
The DNA here is from genome assembly GCF_042889525.1 of Micromonospora sp. NPDC002575. NCBI lineage: Bacteria > Bacillati > Actinomycetota > Actinomycetes > Micromonosporales > Micromonosporaceae > Micromonospora > Micromonospora sp. NPDC002575. Next base: position 205,920 of record NZ_JBIARA010000014.1, read on the forward strand.
GCGGCGAGCCGGGTGCTCGATGCGAACAGGTGCCGCAGCCACGGGTCGCGTACCGGGTCGGTGGGTTCGGGTCGGTCCTCGGCGCCGGGCACCAGGCCGTCGCGCACCCTGATCGTCGGTGGTCCGGATGGTTGTGGCTGGCTGTGGAGGGCGAAGACGTGTTGTGGTTCGTTGGGTGGTGCGACCCTGACCACGACCATCGATCCCGGTGCCGCTCGCAGCGCGGCGAGCACGTCCTCCGGGGTGACTCCGTCGGGGTGGGCGACGCGCTCGGGTGTCGCGTCGAGGACTTCCAGGAGTTGCGGCCAGCTCGTGGTGGGTGCGAGTCGGCCGTCGGGCCCGACGATCCGGTCGTCGAACACCGCCCGGTTGCCGGGCCGTCCGTAGGCGGTGGTGAAGACGTCGAGGGTGGCCTGCACGCACCACCACCACGGGTCGCGGATGTCGTCGGGGCCCACCGGTGTCTGCTCGATCCAGTCGGCGACCCGCCGCGCGGACTCGGCCGCCGCGACGGGCTGACCCGCTGCCGCGACCACCGGTCCCGGTGCCGTGCTGGCCGGCTCCGGTGCCGTGCTGGCCGGCTCGCGGCGTCCGACCGGGTCACCACCGACCGGCTCGTCCAGCGAGGACACGTTGCTGAACGAATCCCTGCCGCCGAAGTCGCGCCCGACCGGGCCGCCGCCGAGCAAACCGTCGCGCGAGGACGTGTCGTTGAACGGGGCCATGTCCCTGAGATCGCGCTCGGCCGCCTCACCGTTGTCCGGCTCGTCGAGCGACGGGACGCCGTTGACCGAGTCCCCGTCGATGAGGTCGCGTTTGACCGGGTCACTGCTGACCGGCTCGTCGAACGAGGAGAGGTCACTGACCGTCATGGTCTCGTCGAGGCTGACCAGTTCGCCCGACAACGAGAGGTCGCTGACGGTCATGGTGTCGTTGAAGCTGCTGTCGCGGCTGAAGCTGTCGTCGCTGCCGTCGTGGTGGTTCGGCGTGCGGTCGGTGCGGGAAGCCGCGCCGGCCGCATCCGGTGTGCCCGGAGTGCCCGGAGTGCCCGGCGCGTCCGGTGCAGCCGGAGTGCCAGGCGTGCCGGGCGGGGCCGGCGCACCGGACGCACCGGGCGAGGCCGGCACCCCGGACGCGCTTGCCGCGCTGGGCACACCCGGCGTGCCGGGGGCGGCGGTGGCCTGGGCGAGCACCTGGTGGTATCCGCTGACCCAGTCCCGCTGGAAGGATCCGGCGAGGGTGTCCCGGCTGGCCGGCTCGACGCCGTACTCCCTGGCCAGGGCGGTGAACTGTTGCTCTGCCAGGCTGGTCGCCGCCGCGGTGTGCTGCTCCGGGGTCACCGGCACCGTCGGCACGTCGGTGCGCCGGTCTGCCGGGCTGTCCGTGCTGGGCGGCGTCGTGTCCGGTGCGGTGGTGTCGGCGATGGCCGCGGCGGTGAAGCGGGCGGGCAGGTCGGTGACCACCTGCCGGACCACGTCGGCCACGGCGTTGACCTGCGCGGCGTCGGGCCTGGCCACCGCCTGCGGCACGGTCAGTGGTGCGGTCAGTGGTGCGCCGGTCAGTGGTGCGGCGGACGATGGGGTGGTGCCGAGGATCGCGTCGAGGCTCCGGTCCACGTGGGCCCGCACGTCACGCGCGACCGCGGCGCGCTCGGCGTCCGACGGCACCGCCGCCGCCCCGGCGGCCCCCGGCACCCCAGCACCGCCGGGCCCGCCACCACCGCCCGGCCCGCCAGCACTACCGGGCACTCCAGCGCCGCCGGGCCCGCCAGCCGTGCCGGGCACTCCAGCGCCGCCCGGCCCGCCCGGGGCCCCCGGCGTACCGACGGCCGCCGGCAGGGCGACGTCACCCGGCACGCCACCCGCCCCCGGCACGCCAGCGGTCCCCGGCACCTGAACGGCCCCTGGCAGGACCAGTCCGCCTTGCAGGGTGACGGGCGTCGGTGTGCCGGTGGTGAGGTACTGGTCGACGTGGTGCTGGGCGGCCAGGTGCACGGCCGCGCGCAACGCCTGCCGGTCGAACTCCGCCGGCAGCGCGGCGACGACCAGCTCCGGGCGTATCCCCGCCGGAGGCTGACCGCCGGTGGTGGCCGACTGCGCAAGGGCCTCGGTGACGCGGGCGACGGCCTGGTCCCGGACACCGAACAGGTACCGCTCGGTGAGGGCGGTGGCGGGCAGGCCGATCTGGGACAGGAAGGCGGGGACGGCCGGGTCGTTCTGCCGGGCGTCGGCCCACTCGGCGAAGACCTGCTCGACCGGCACGGGAAGCGCGGCCAGGAACTGCCGCGCCTGTCCCGTCCCGGCGAGCAGCCCACCGTAGTGGTCCACCAGTTCCTGCTGGAACCGCTGCCACTGCTCCACCACCGGCGCGCCGGCGACCGCTACCCACTCCGGCACGGGCACCGGCGGCACCGTCGGCACCGAGAAGTTCGGCACGGACCACGACGGCACCGGCAGGTCCGGCGTCGACCACGACGGCGCGGACAGGGCCGGTGCCGACCACGCCGGCACCGGCGGCACCGGTTCAGGCGCCGCCGGTACCGATGCTGACAGCACCGGTGCCGGCACCGGCGCGGGCACCGGGGCCTGCCCGCCGGAACCCGCGCCCGCAGGACCGCCGGCCTCCGGCTGGTACGTGGACGGGTCCGGGGTGACCGGGGTGGGCGGCGGCACCGGGGCGACCGGCTTGCCGTCGGCGGTGAAGCCGGGGCCGGCGGGCATTCGCCACTGGGGCCGGGTCGGGTTGAACCCCAAACCCACCGCGCCGCGACGCGCACCCATCCCGGCCCCGGTCGCACCCAGCTCACCCGACCCCGACAACGCCCCGGAGAGCGCGTCCGGCCCGAGACTGCCCGTGTCGTAGTGCCCGTCGACCATGTAGCCGGCGCCGATGCCGCCGACCACCTCCATGCCGACCTCCGACACCGGCACCATCGCCAGGCTGGTCAGGATGTCGCGTGTGGAACCCGTGACCCCGAGGTGCGACAGACCACCGCCGACGGCACCGGCGAACCGGCCCAAAGCCGGCGCGGCCGCCGTGGTGATGCCCGCCACCGCCAACCCGTACAACGCCTGCTTACCGACCTGCGCCCAGTCGATCTTCGGCATCAGACCGTCAGCCAGCATGCTGATCTGCGCCAACAGCGACGACCCCGGCATGAACAACATCTGGATCGCCGTGCTGCTCGCCGCCGCCCGCACCATCGACGACCGCAGGATCGTCTGGATGATCGTCCGAACCTTCACGATGTGCGCCGCCGCCTCCACCGGCAGGAAGAACGCCATCGCGAACGCGACCGCCAACTCCGTCATCATGAAGATGAACATGACCAGTGCCTGGCGATCCGTGAGCTCCATCTGGTTGAGGAAGCCCCGCATCGCCTGGGCGAGGTTGACCTTCAGATCGGCAACCCGGTCCAGCATCTCCACGAACGGAGCCGTCTGCGCGACGAACCGCTCGTAGATCTCGCCCTCCCCCGCCGCCCGAACCACCTTGATCGCCTGGGTCAGCTCCGGAACCAACAGGGTCCGCACCCGATCCGCCAGCGTCTCCAGCGCGTTCAGGTCGTACGCCAGCATCGGCAGGTTCGACCGGTGCAACCGCATCCCGGTGAACGCCTCCAGGGCCTGCTTCGACGACTCGTTGAGCCCAACGGAAGGAACGGCGGCCTCACCCATCGCCAACGCCCCTTCCCCGCCCCCGATCAGGGGCAATCAGTGCGAGTCACTCGGCGGCGCAGACCACCGCCCCGGCCCTCGGCTGTCCCGTCTGCGCGGATCAGCTCCGCGTGCCACCGCCGCTCATGTCCGGGACCATCTCGGTGCCGGTGGCCTCGGTGTTCTCCCCGACGCGGCGAACCATGTCCAACTTCTCGCCCTGGAATCCGGCCGCCGCTGCCAACCTGGCGTACGCCGCGAGCACGATGCCCGCGAGGACCTGCTGCACGGCCGCGCGGGCCTGGAGGCTCAGTTCGTCGTCTGCGGGGACGCCGGCCGCCCACCGGCACTCGGCGATCTGGCGCACCGGGTCCACCGTGCCGATCAGGTGGTCCTTGAACTGGCCCACCAACGGCACCTGCCGGGCCAGGGCGTCCCCGTTGAAGGTGATCCGTGACTCGCTCATGACGCCGCCGGCCCGGTCCGCCGGTCGGCGCCGCGGGAGACCATGCTGGCGATGCCCTCGACGAGTTCCTCGATGCTTCCGGCCGACTGCGCGGCGTCGTCGAGGCCGGTGAGGTGGCGCGTCAGCTCGGCGGTGCCGGCCATCGTCCTGCGCTGGGCCTGCTCGCGAGCGGTGCGCGTCGTCGTCACGATCAGGTCGGCCAGCTCGGCTGGCGCGAGTCGCCGGTAGGCGTCCCCGTTGAAGGTGATCCGGCTCAGCTCGCCGTGCCCACCGACGGTCACCGACAGCAGCTTCTTCTTGTCCTCCACGGTGGTCTGCGCCCGAGCCACGCGCCGACGTACCCGGTCGGCCGCCTCATCGACGTCCTTCAGGGCCGCACGCATCTCGGCCAACAGTTCCTCGTCGCCCAACATGCTCATCCCGACTACCTCCTCCTCTATCCCACGGCTGATCTGCGGCACCGGGTTCACGTCGGTGCAACAGTCTTCACCGGCCCCGGTACCGGCGACGCTCGTCCTGGCTGCCGGGGCGCTCGTCGACCGGCATGCCGAACTCGTCCTCTTCGACCCGGGCGTCGCGACCGCGCCGGCCGATGACGGCGGGCGCGCAGTCGGGGTCGGTGCCCCAGACCTTCTCGTCCTCCTTCAGCCAGGTGCTGCGCTGGCGATCACGGTCCTGCCCTTGGTGGGGCGCGCCACCCATGCCCGGCATCATCGGGGGCATGAACGGCATCCCACCGCCGGGCATACCGCCCGCGCCGGGCTGAGAGAGACCAGGGCCGGCACCCGGACCTGGGGTCAGGTTGGCCCCGACCGGGCCTCCGACGGGCACCCCCAGCTTGTCCGGGTTCAGCGCTCCGGGCGAGCCGGACACACCCGGCACCGCCGACAGGCCCCCGGTGCCGACCTGCACCCCGGGAACGTGCGGGAAGTTGGCCGAGCCGGGTCTGGTGACGTCGCCGAGCGCCGGAGGAGCGGTGATGCTCCCGGTCATGCCCGGTTTCGGCGACACGTCCTTGCCGTCCACCGTGGTCGGGAACGGGTTCCGGTCCACCGGCGCCGTCGGCCCGGCGTCGGGCCACGGCAACCGACCCGTGTTCACGCCCGGCACGGAGCCACCGCCGCCGGTCTCGGGCCCCGGCAACCTGCCCGTGTTCAGCCCCGGCACAGAGCCGCCCCCGCCGGTTTCGGGCCCCGGCAACCTCCCCGTGTTCAGCCCCGGCACAGAGCCGCCCCCGCCGGAACTCCCCGACGGGCCGGGCGGCAGCCCGAGTTTCGCCCGCTCGGCGGGCGACAGTGGGAGTTCGTCCAGCAGTCCGCCGCGTTGCAGCGCGTCGAGCTGCTCCGGGCTGAGCTGACCAAGGTCGGTCGCACCCCCCGGCGGCAGACCGTTCTTCCGCAGGTAGTCAGCCTGCTCAGCCGTCAGCGGCACATCGTCCAACAGCCCGGCCCCGTCCAGTTGCCGCAACTGCGACGGCGTCAGGTCACCCAACGACTGCGGCCCGTCCAGGCCGAGCTTCGCCCGCTGGTCGCCGGTGAGGGGGGTGTCGTCCAGCAGCCCGCCGCGCTCCAACGCGTCGAGCTGCTCCGGGCTGAGCTGACCAAGGTTGCTCGCACCCCCCGGCGGCAGACCGTTCTTCCGCAGGTAGTCAGCCTGCTCAGCCGTCAGCGGCACATCGTCCAACAGCCCGGCCCCGTCCAGTTGC
>NZ_JBIARA010000014.1:211843-239787 GCF_042889525.1 Micromonospora sp. NPDC002575
TGCCGCAACTGCGACGGCGTCAGGTCACCCAACGACTGCGGCCCCGACGGACTGCGGCTGAGCCCGAGGTTCTTGGTCGGCAGGTTGGTGCCCCCGCCGCCCCCGGTGAACGGGTTGCCCACACCGGCGCCACCGGTGAACGGATTCTCCGCGCCACCGCCGGCGGACGGCATGCCCGACTTGACCTTCAGGTCGGTGGGAAGGCCGCCGCCCGCGCCACCACCGAGCGGACCGCCCGCGCCACCACCGCCGAGTGCCCCGTCCAGGCCGCCGTTGGCGAACGGATTGCCCGCGCCACCACCGAGCGCATCGACCGAGTTGGGCATCATGCCGGCGGGAAGGTTGCCGCCCGCACCACCACCGAACGAACTGCCCGCGCCACCGCCGCCGAGTGCGCCGTCCAGGTCGCCATTGGCAAACGGGTTACCCGCGCCGCCACCGGCGGACGGCATGCCCGACTTGACCTTCAGGTCGGTGGGAAGGCCGCCGCCCGCGCCACCACCGAACGCGCCGACCGAGTTGGGCATCATGCCGGCGGGAAGGTTGCCGCCCGCACCACCACCAAACGGATTGCCCGCGCCACCGCCGGCAAAGGAGGCGCCCAAGCCATTGGCGAACGGATTGCCCGCGCCACCGCCGGCACCCGCATTGGGCACCAGGCTGGTGGGGAAGAAGGCGCCGGCGCCGCCGCCGTTGGCGAACGGGTTACCCACGCCGCCGCCGTTCGGGAACGGGTTGCCGAAGTTGGCTCCCACGTTCGCGAACGGGTTGCCCACGTTGGCGAAGGGGTTGCCCATGTTCGCGTACGGATTGCCCATGTTCGCGTACGGGTTACCCACGTTGGCAAAGGGGTTGCCCATGTTCGCGAACGGGTTGCCCCAGTTGGCGAAGGGGTTCCCCATGTTGCCGAACGGGTTGTTGGGGAAGCCGCCGTTGGGCATCCCCACGTCGTTGGGCATCGGGTTGGGCGGGACCGGCTTCGGGTCGGTGATGCTGAGCGGGTTGCGCGCCTCGGCGAACACCGACACCAACTTCTTCGCCGCGAGCACCGCCGGCGCGAAGGTCTTGAGGGCGTTGTCGGCCCACATCTGGCGCAGATGCTGGTCCAGCTTGTTCCACTCGGGGATGCTGAAGGCGTCGAACGAGTGGTACTTCACCCACCCGGGCGGCGTCCACATGACGGTGCCGGCGTCCGAGCCGCCGAACTTGGTGCCCTGGCGGTCGTATCCCGCCGTGTCTCCGGTGTCGGCGTACTGCTGACCCAGGTCCCAGGCGTTCGACTGGCCGTCGTGCAGGTCGCCGTACTGCAGCGTGCTCTCGTTGAACATGGTGGCGATGACCCGGTACGGGTGCTGCCAGGTGCCGGCCGGGTGGATCGAGGACCACTTCTCGAAGGTGTCGGCCACCGCCGTGATGAAGTCCCTCATGGCCTGCTCGACCTGGGACAGCGAGGTGTCCCAGGTCTTGAACTGGGGCAGGACGTCGGCGAGGTACTTGTTCGCCTCCTGCACCCGACGCCGCCAGGCCGATTCGGCGGAGCCCTTGAAGTCGGGGCTCTTGGCGTTCACCGACTTGACCTGATCGGTCAGCTCGCTCGAGATCCCCACCGCGTGGGTGGTCAGGTTGGCCAGGATCTCGCGCACCGACCCGATCGAGTCCGGGTCGAACGCCTTGTTCGGCCCGGCCACCTTCGGCAGGTCGGCGATCATCCGCTCCCACGCGTTGCCGAGCGAGACGACCGGGTTGCCGTCGGCGTTGGTCGAGTTTCCCGGGTCGGTGGAGTTGCCCTTCTGCCCCTGGGTGTCGTCCCGGCTGGTCACGCCCACCCACACCGTCACCCGGGTGATGTGCTTGGTGGCCCCGTTCTGCTTCCACCGGTAGAAGGTGACCGCGTCCTTGTTGTACTCCGGCATCCAGCTGCCGGTGTGTTTGAGCGTGCTTGTCTGGGTGATCAGCCAGTAACCGGGCCCCTTGATGGTCCGCGGTCGGAAGTTGTCGTTGATGGAAGCCTTTTCGCCGCCCTCTCCACCGCCGAGCACCAGCCCCAGAATGCTCGCCAGGGCATCCTCGAACGTCGCGGTGTTCGCCATGACTAACCCCCGGCTTTGGGCATGAAGTACTCGAACTGCTCGGCGCTCAGCGTGCTCGTCTGCTCGACGGCCTCGGAGTCGGCCAGCAGGAACTTGATGCCGTGCTCCAGGTTGTTGAGCTCGCTTCGCGCGCCCTTGAGCCGGTTGGCCAGGCCGGCCCGGACGACGTCGATCGCCCCCGTCAGCTCCTCCGCCTCGGTGAAGCCCTTGCCGCCGAGGCGCAGCTTGAACTGCTTGGTGATGTCGACTGTCGAATCCGGCAGGGAGCCGTACGGGTAGTTCTTGCCGTACATCAGATCGATCTCGTCGACCTGCTTGGTGTAGGTGCCGTGCAGCTTCCGCAGGTAGTTCTCGTTGATGACGATGTTCTTCATCGGGTGTTCCTCTCGGATGGAGACGGGCCAGCGGGACTCGGCTGCCCACGCCGGCCGGGGCCGGGGTCCCGACGAGTTCCTGGACGGTCGCGGGTCAGGCGCGCTGGTCCACCCGGTGGTGCGGCGGACCAGCGCGCCTGACCCGGTGTCGGCTCGGCGGGACTGCCGCCCCGGCCTCGTGCGAGGTCGGGTTCGGCGGGGTGCTAGCTGAAGATGGCCGCGCCCCGGTTGTCGCCGTGCTGGTAGTTGACGTTGATCTCCTGGAGGCGCTGCTGCCCCAGGGCCAGGGCCGCCCTCATCTCCTGCTGACCCTGGTTCCACAGCGCCTGGGCGGCCTTGTAGGCCTCCGGCGCCTGACCGTTGTTGGCCGCGGTGAACCTCGCCACCGATGCCTGGAGGTTCGCCAGCGACTGGTCGAGCTCGCGGGTCTCCCTCGCCATCTCGTCGGCGACGGCCTGAACCGCAGCGGGGTTAATGCTGTAGTTGGCCATTCTCGGCCTCCTTGTCGTTCGTCGGTCCGGGTTTCGTCGGCCCGGGTTTCACAGGTGCGGGCTGGGCGGTCAGCCGACGGCCCAGCCGCCGGCCCGCATCGCGCTGTCGTCTTCGGTCGTGGTGGTCAGCTGCGCGTACTGCTGCATGTTCTGGTTGAGCATGTCCAGGCCCTGCTGAACCTTCTGGAAGCCGTTCAGCCACTGCTGGACGGCCTGGAGGAACCGCGGCGCGGCCGAGTCGCTCTGCCACTGGGCGGACAGGTTGCTGCTGGCGGCCGTGACGGCCTGCTGGCTGTTCTTGGCCTCGGCCTGCGCCTGGCCGAACGCCATGACCATGCCCTTGATGGTCGCCTCGTCGGCGACAATTCCCTGCCGGTTGACTGGCATGACTCTCCTTGTCTTCTATCGGTCGTGTGGTGGCGATAGGTGGGACATGTGCTCCGGCCTGCCGCGTCCGTCCGAGGGGCGGGCCACGGCGGCGGGACGTGCGGGTACCCCGCGGCCTCACCTCCCTTCCGGGCGGACCAGCGCCGGCCCGGGGGGCAGCATGGCGACCAGTGGCTTGGGCATGACCACCGCCTGGTCGAGCGAGTAGCCCAGGGTGGTGACGTCGCCGCCCAGGATCGGGTAGGCGATCCCCCGCTCGTTGACCAGCAGGCCCTGCTGCCGCCACCGGTCCGTGTCGGCGTCGGCCGGGGGCATCAGCAGCGCTCCCCCGCCCGACGGCACCCGTACCGTCACGCTGGGCTTCCCGCCGCTGCCGCCCGTCGGCATGCCGGTCCCGCTGGCCAGGACGACCTTGGGTTTCTCGTCGGCCTGCCCCGCGTACTCCGCGCAGACCACGGCGTCCTCGGGCAGGGACGGCGGCGCCGGCGGGGTGGCCGGGAGCGTGGTCAGCGGCCGCACCGGGCTGCGCTGGCCGGCGGCGACCAGATCGGCAGCGGTGACGGCGGTCTCCTTGGCCGCGCCCGGCGTGGCCCGCTGCAACCGGTACTCGGTCTCGGTCAGCGGGGCCAGCCCGTCGGCGGTCATCAGGTAGTGGCCGACCTTGCCGTTGCCCATGTCCACGGCGAACATCTGGCCGATGGACGTCGGCCGGCCGGCCACCCTCGGGCCTGCGTCGCCGGCCCGAGCCACCTTCGGCGGGCCGACCGTGCCGCCCAGCGGGATCGACTCCAGCCAGGCGGTCGCCACCGGCACCGGAGCGAGCAGCCCCAGCCCCAGCACGTCGGCCATCCACGGCTGGGGAAGGAGCAGCCGTCGCCCGCCCCACAGCAGGTACGTCTTGCCGCCCGCGGTGACCGGCAGCGCCTGCCCGTCGCCGAGCGGGTCGGGGGCTGCCGGCACGTCGACGTCGAGCACGACCCGGCTGGTGTCCCGGCTACAGGCCCGCCACACACCCTGGTTGACCCGGTCGGCCGCGGGCAGCACCTGCGGCCCGGCCGGGGTGCCCACCGCCGGGCCCTGCGGCACCCTGGCGAGTTTGGCCGACGACACGGTGACCGGGGTGAGTCGACCGCCGGCCAGCAGGGTGGCCGTCGCCACGTCGTTGACCAGGCGCAGCCGGCCGTCGACCAACACGTACCGCGCCCCGGTCGAGGCGTCCACCACCAGCATCCGTGGCTGCTGCCAACTGGTCGAGCCCGACCCGGGTATGAGCGCCCAGATCGCGACCCCGCCCAGCAGCAGGACCCCGAGCACCAGACCGACGATCGTGCCGGTGCGGTCCCGGCGGGTCGGTGACTCGGCGGTCTCCGGCTCGGCCCGCACCAGCGCACCGGTCACCCGGGCCATCATGTACCGCTGGGCGTCCACCTGGTCACGGCGCGACGACATGTCAACCCACCCGCGCCCGGATCACGTCGATCAGGCCGGTGATGACCACGACGGTCGGCCCGAGGCCGGCCACCATCGCGGTGTGCGCCAGGTCGCCCATCCGGCCCCAGATCGGGTTGAACCGCCGGCCGACCGGGATCCGGGCGGCCACCCCGCACGCCACCGCCAGGAGCAGGCAGCAGCCGATCGCCAGTTGGGCGGCCAACGGACCCCGGTCCGTGGGTGCGGTCAGGCACCAGGCCGCCATGGCGACCAACGCCGGACCGGCCAGCGCCACCCGGTGCCAGACGCTCGTCATCGGGCGGGTCACCAGGATCTGGGCGGTGGCGGCCAGCCAGGCGGCCAGCGGTGCGGCCCGGCCGGGCGCGGTCGCCAGCCACACCATCGCGGCACCGGAGACCAGTCCGAGCGCCGCGTACAGGGCGGTCATGAACTGGTCGGCGACGGCGGCCCGGGTGAGCACCCCGGCGGCCGGTTCCGGGTCGATGTCCTTCTGCAGGTCCGCCGGTTCGACGGGCATCTCCGGCAGGGCGAACCCGGCGAGTTTGAAGGCGGCCGGCGGCACCGCCGGGCGCAGCGCCGTGGTGACGACGACCGTGACCGCGGCGATCGTGGTCCAGTCCAGCGTGGCCCTGCTGTGCAGCGCGAGCGCGGCGGCGACCAGCAGCCATGCCGCCAGCAGGCCGACGGCGATCGGCCGCCAGCCGGTGCGCGGGAAGACGAACGCGGCCACCAGCAACGCGGCGACGGTGCCGGCGGTGGCACCCAGGAGGATCAGCCGGGGCACGGGGGCGTCGCCGGCCGCGTCCAGCGCGGCGACCACGGCACCGACCACACTGGCGGCCCCCAGGATGCCGGCCGTGGCCCGGTCGGCCAACTTGCGCGCCACCGCGAAGCCCGCGACGAAGCACAGCACCGCCATCGCCGCGAGCAGCGCCGGGTTCCGGGACTCGGCCGGCCACATCCGTGCGGCGGCCAGGCAGGCGGCCAGCCAGGCGGCCAACAGCAGCAGGGCGGTGACGCGGGTGGTCTGCGGACGCCACAGCCCGGACCGCTTGCGGATGCCGGCCGAGACGCCGTCGACCAGGTCGTCGTAGGCCAGCGGCGGGATCTGGTCGGTACGTGGACGTACGTGCACGACCTCGCCGTCGACCAGGTCGAGATCGGCGACGGTGCGGGACTCGTCGAAGGCCGGTCCACCCAGCCGCTGCACGATCCAGCCGCTGTGCTCCAGACCACGATCGGCGAGGTCCGATCCCAGCGCGCTCAGCAGGGCCGGCATCATGTCGGCCAACGGAATGTGGGTGGGCAGACTCACGTCGACCTGGCTGGTCGGCCCGACCACCAGCAGTCGGCAGAGTTCCCCACGCTCGACGCTCATATCCCGAACACGTGCGCGCGGTCACGGGAGTTCACAGGTTTTTCGTCCGCACCGATTGCTACCTGCGGGCGGCGGGCAGCAGCCGGGCCGGGACCATGCAACAGCCCGGCAGCGTGCGTTTGCGGCAGCTCAGGACGCTGTCGGGAGCCAGGTCACGCCAGGTTCGCTGTCGAGGCCCACCAGGTGCGTGACACCTCGGGTCCTCCGCACGACCCGCCGCGCCCGGCAGCGCAGCGGATCATGGATCACCTGGCCGGTGCCGTCATCGCGCCACTGGCGCTGTCGTCCTCGGTCGTCGTGGTCAGTCGCGCGTACTGCTGCATGTTCAGGTTGAGCATGTCCAGGCCCTGCTGGACCTTCTGGAAGCCGGCCAGCCACTGCTGGACGGCCTGAAGGAACCGCGGCGCGGCCGTGTCGCTCGACCACGAGCGGGTCAGCGCCTCGGTTGCGGCCACGACGTTCGAGTGGCTGTCCCTGGCCTCGGTCTGGGCCTGAGCGAACGCCTTGACCATGCCGGTGATGGTCGCCTCGTCGGCGACGATCGAGTCCAGTTTGATGCCGGGCACGACGTATCCGGTCTTCGTCTCTGCCATGACTCTCCTTGCTTGTCATCCGGCTGCTGCCGCCGGAAGGTCCGTGATGTGGTCGCGCCCGTCGCGTCCGTCCGGTGGGGCGTGCCGCCGCGGCAGCAGCCGGGCCGGGACCGTGCGCTCGCCGAGGAACCAGTGCTCCCGGACGGCGGTGACCTCCGGTCCGGCTCCGCCGGCATCGCCGCAGTGGGCACCGGAACCGAACCAGGTGGCCGGTGACGCGGTGCGGTCCAGCAGCGCCTCCGCCTCGGGCGGCAGTACCACCACGTCGAGGGTCTGGTCCTGGTTGCGTCGCCGGTCGGTGACCGACGTGACCGGGCCGAGGTCGGTGCAGAGGTGCCCGAACGCGAGCAGCAACGCGGTCCACGCGGTGTCCGGTTCGGGCAGCCCACGCACCAGCGGAGCGACCGCGGTGAGACACAGGTCCCCGGAGCGCGACAGGTGCTGCCAGCGCAGCAGGTCCACGCAGGCGACCAGGGTCGGCAGCGGGTCCGCGTCGGGGCAGGCGACCGGCGGCTGGCCGTCGACCGGCGGCAGCCAGCTCAGCTCGCTGTGCCCGCGTACCGCCGGTGCCGGCTTGACCAGATCGGCCGCGCCGATGCCCAGCCGGGCCAACAGCCAGTGGTGCACCCGCCCGGTGCGCATCGCGGTGGCCGCCCAGGTCCAGGAGGCCGGTTCCCCCCGCCACCCCGACGCCCCCGCGACCGGCGGGTCGGACCCGGCTCGCGGGTCCGAGGCGGGCGGGTCCGGGTCGGCCGGCTCGGGGGCGTCGGCGGCGTACAGGTCGCGGGGGTCGCGCAGGTAGTTGTACCGCGCGCCCTCCAACCACAGCGCCAGCGCGGGATGCCCCGCCGGGGCCAGGATGACGTCGTTGAGGACGATCTCGTCGGTGAGCGCGTGCAGCGTGAACCCGTGCGTCGACGCGGCGACCCGGTCGAACAGGTCCGGCAACCGGGCCGGTCCGTCAGCCTCCGGCGGCCCGTCCCACCGGCCACGGAACAGCCGGTACCCGCCGCCCGGTGCGCCGTCGTCGCCCGGACCCTCCGGGCGGTCGGCCCGCTCGGCCGGCGAAGGCGCGGCGTCGGGAAGGAAGCGTAGGTCACCGTCGGCGTACAGGCCGCCGAACCGGTGCACCACCTCGACCCGCAGGTGGTCGCTGGCCGCGGCGAAGCCCTGCGGCAGCCTGCGGTTGAGCTCCAGGGCGTACGGGGTGTGCAGGGTCATCGGCGCGTGCGCGTGGAACAGCTCGGCCACGCTCACCAGGTGGATGCCGTGGGTGTCGGCCCAGGCCAGCAGGGCGCGCACCGGGGCCAGGGGATCGGGGCGGCCGGCCGGGGCGGGCGGGGTGGCGCGGGCCGCGTCGAAGCGGGCCCGCGGGACGTCCGTCCACAGCACGAAGTCGACCTGGCCGGCGTAGCTGTCGGCCGCCGCGCCGTAGTTGGCCCAGAAGCCGTTCGACTCCGGCAGCGGCCGGCCGAGCCAGATGCCGTGCACGACGTGCGGGATGGTGGTGGCGTCGGGCAGCGGCGGCGCGTGCTCCGGTTGGCCCCAGAGCCGGGCGGCGCCGTCGCGCCGGAACGTGCTGACCGGGCCCGCGTCGGCGGCCAGGGCCGCGGGCGTCAGGTCGGCGGCGCTCGGGGCCGGACGGGTCATGCTCACCCGCCGCAACAGCGGCGCGACCAGGTGCGGGGCGAGCCGGCGCACGTCGACGCCGGCGAGGAACTCCGGTGCCCGCGGCAGGAGGCGGGAGCCGAAGACGTCGCCGCCGATCCAGCGGCGCGCCAGGTTCTCCTCGGCCGCCCAGGTGTACAGGGCGGGGTAGGTCATCCGGCGCAGCCAGTCCAGCAGCCCGGTGTCACAGGGCCAGGCGGTCGGCGTCGCCGACGGCCCGGGCAGGCAGGCCAGGGCCCGCAGCCGCCGGGCCAGTTCCTCGGCCGACGCAGCCGGCCCGGCGGTGCGGGCCGGCGGGGTGGGCGTACGGCGCGGGCGGGTGGCGGCGCGGGTCATCGGCCGGCCTCGGTGGACACCTCCGGCGCGGGCGCCAGCGCCGTCTGGATCAGCCGGCTGCCGCGCCGGGTGCACAGCAGCGCCCGGCCCGGGGGCAGCGGACGCGGCTTGGTGTTGCCCAGCAGCGGGCCTTCCGTCGGCGGGCAGGACAGCGCCACGTCCGGAGTGTTCAGTTCCTGGATGCGCCGCAGCAGCGGGTCCATCGACAGGCGCATCGCTCCGGCCGCGGCCCGCGCGACGACCACGTGCAGGCCGATGTCGCCGCCCTGGGGCAGCAACGGGATCAGGTTGGCCAACGGGTTCTCGTGCCCGGCGAGCAGTTCGTAGTCGTCGACCAGGACGTACAGCGCGGGGCCGGACCACCAGTCGCGGGCACGTAGCTGCTCGGGGGTGATGTCGGGGCCGGGAACCCGCGGCCGGAGGCCGGCGAGCGCCTCGGCGGCGGTGTCCCGGGTGCTGTCCGGCGAGACCGAGTAGCCGAGCCGGTAGGCGGCCGGCACGTCGTCGAAGAGCTGCCGCCGGTAGTCGACGGCCATGATGCGCGCCTGGGCCGGGGTGTGGCTGGTGACGATCGCGTGGGCGATGAGGCGCAGCAGGTTCGTCTTGCCGCTCTCGGTGTCCCCCAGCACGGTCAGGTGCGGCATCGCCCGGAAGTCGTGCCACACCGGCGCGAGGTGGTCCTCGTCCACGCCGAGCGCGATGCGGGTTTCCTGCGGCGCCGGCAGCTCGGCCATCGGCAGCGAGGCCGGCAGCGTGCGCACGGCGGCGGCACGTTCCCCGGGCCAGCTGTCCGCCACCGCGGACACCAGGTGCTCGGTGGCCGCGGCGAGCCCCTCGGCCGACTGGACGCCGTCGATGCGCGGCAACGCGCCGAGGAAGTGCAGCTTGGCATCGGTCAGCCCGTGCCCCGGCCGGCGGGGCACCTGGGCCGCCGCACGCAGGTCGATTCCGGACTCCACCGGGTCGCCCAGGCGCAGTTCGAGGCGCGTTCCGACCTTGTCCCGCATCGACATGTGCAGCTCCGACCAGCGGCCCATGGAGATCATCACGTGGACCCCGTAGTTCAGGCCCCGGGCGGCGATGTCCCGGGCCATCTCCTCGGCCGGCTCGAACTCCTGGCGCAGCACGAACCAGCCGTCCACGACCAGGAACACGTCGCCGAACCGGTCCTCGGTGATGCGGCCGTCGGCCTGCGCCTGCAGGTAGGCGTCCCGGCCGTGGATGCCCAGCTCCGCGCAGCGGCGTTCCCGCTCGACGAGGATCGAGCGGACCTCGGCCACCGTGCGGCTCACCCGCTCCGGTTCGTGCCGGCCGGCGACCCCGCCGATGTGGGGCAGGCCGGCCAACCCGGCCAGCGAACCGCCGCCGAAGTCGAGGCAGTAGAACTGCACCTGCCGCGGCGAGTGGGTGAGGGCCAGCCCGCACACCAGCGACCGCAGCAGCGTGCTCTTGCCGCTCTGCGGGCCGCCGGCCACGCCCACGTGCCCGCCGACCCCGGCCAGGTCCACCACGAGCAGGTCACGCATCTGCTCGAACGGCTTGTCGATGAGACCGACCGGCACCTGAAGATATCCGTGCTGGCCGGCGTCGATGGGACGCAGCCCGTGCTCGGGGTCGGGCAACAGCGGCGGCAGCACGTCGTCCAGGGTGGGCGCTTCCTCCAGCGGCGCCATCCACACCTGGTGTGCCGGCGGACCCTGGTCGACCAGCCGGTCCACCAGCGCGCGCAGCACGGTGGTGCCGGTGTCGGCCGGCTCGTCCGGTGCCGGGTCCGACGGCGGGAGCGACGCCGCGACGGCGGGCGCGGCGGCTGCGGCGGTGAACGGGACCACCTGGCTGGCGATCACCTCGCGGCGCAGCCCGGTGCTGCGTACCCGGTGCGGGCCGGACACGTACGCGGCCTTGAACCGGGTGATGCTGGTGACGCTGGAACGCAGGTATCCGTTGCCCGGATCGCCCGGCAGTTCGTACGCGTCGGGCACGCCGATGACCGCCCGCGACTCCATCGCGGAGAACGTACGCAGCCCGATGCGGTACGACAGGTGG
The DNA here is from genome assembly GCF_042889525.1 of Micromonospora sp. NPDC002575. NCBI lineage: Bacteria > Bacillati > Actinomycetota > Actinomycetes > Micromonosporales > Micromonosporaceae > Micromonospora > Micromonospora sp. NPDC002575. The sequence goes on from NZ_JBIARA010000014.1 coordinate 222,659, forward strand.
CCTTCGAGCTGGTGGATACGCCCGTCCTCCAGGCGCTGCGAGGCCAGCAGCAGGTGCACCGCCAGCGAGCGGCCGAGCCGACCGATCATCACGAACAGTTGGATGAACTCGGGGTTGGCCGCGATCAGCTCGCTGAACTCGTCCACCACCACGAACAGGGTGGGCAGCGGTTCGAGCTCGGCGCCCTGGGCACGGGCCTTCTCGTAGTCGCGCGCCGAGGTGAAGTTGCCGGCCCGGCGGAGCAGCTCCTGCCGGCGTACCAGTTCCCCCTGGAGGGTGGTCTGCATCCGGTCGACCAGCGCGGCCTCGTCGGCCAGGTTGGTGATGAGCGCGGAGACGTGCGGCAGCCGGTCCAGCCCGACGAAGGTGGCGCCGCCCTTGAAGTCCACCAGCACGAAGTTGAGGGTCTCCGAGGAGTGCGTGGCGGCCAGGGCCAGCACCAGGGTGCGCAGCAGCTCGCTCTTGCCCGACCCGGTGGCGCCGATGAGCATGCCGTGCGGCCCCATCCCGCCCTCGGCGGACTCCTTGATGTCCAGCTCGATCGGGGAGCCGTCGGCGGCCACCCCGATGGGCACCCTCAGCCGGTCGGCGGGCCTGCGGGCCTCCCACCGGGCGCGCGGATCGAAGGTGTCCAGGTCGGGAATGTCCAGCAGGTCGGGCAGGTCGAGGACGGCGCTGAGCCCGCTGGCCGGCTGCTCGCCGGTGACCTTGGTGGCGTGCCGGGCCATGATCCGGGCCAGCGCCCGCAGCCGGGGCACGTCCAGGTGGTCCGGCGCGGCGAGCCGGGTGCGCACCTCCCGGCCCACGTGGTCCTTCTCGATCATGTCCACGTCGGTGGCGGACACCTCCAGGTTGAGCACGTTGTCCCCGTCGGCGAGGCCACGGCCGTCGAAGTCGACGAGGACGGCGTTGCGGTACCCGGAGACGGTCAGCCGGGCGCCCGCCGGGATGACGCCGCCGTCGCAGACCACCACGACGAACGGTTCCTCGCGGGAGGGCTGGGCGTCGTCCTCGTACCGGGAGCGGGCCGCGAACTCCGCGCCCAGCAGCCGCTCCACCTCTTCGAGGGTGGCGCCGAGCAGCCGTACCGGCCCGGCCACGTCGACGTCGGTGGCGTGCTTGGCGTGCGGCAGCCACTTGGCCCACTCCCACTGCTCGGCCTGCTCGACGCCGATGCACAGGGCCAGCCGCAGCTCGTCCGGCGCGTGGAAGGTGACCAACTGGGCGAGCATGGCGCGCACCATGCCCCGCGCCACGTCCCGGTCGCCGCTGATCCGCACGTGCGCGAACCCAGGCAGGCACAGCGCGACGGGCTGGTCGGGCACCGTCGTGTAGGCCTTGATGAACCGACGCAGCGCCTTCGCGCACACCGGTTCCAGGTCCTCCACCGGCTTGGTGTCCAGCGGAGTGATCCGCACCGCGAGCCGCTGGGCGCCGGTGCCGACCCGGATCTCGCCGAAGTCCGGATGCGTCGGCCGGCGCTCCCACAGCCGGCTGGTCATCGCCAGCGACCACAGCGACTCCGGGTCGGGGTGCCGCCAGGCCAGCGCGTTCTGCTGCTCCGCGGCGTACTGGCGGACCCGCGCCCTGGTCTGGGACAGGTAGCGGAAGTAGTCGCGCCGGTCGCCGTTGATCTGCTGCTTGCGGTTGCCGTTGGCCATCGTCATCTGGAACACGGCCATGCCCAGGATGCCGCCGCCCATCATGACCAGCATGACCATGCCCATCGGGCCGTTGAGCGAGTTGCTCATCATCATGAACATGAACCCGCCGGTCATCAGCAGGCTCGGCAGGATCATCCCGAGCGAGCGGAATCCCGCGGGCTGAACCTCCGGAACGACCGGCGGCTCCTGGAGGGTGATCTCGCCGTGCGGCAGCTCGGGTCCGTTGCGGCGGGCCGGCCGCCGGAAAGGTCTGGTGCTCACATCCGTCACACGGCTGCGAGCCGGAAAGGGTTGACCGGTGCCCGGATTCGATACCTGTCCGCACCGGGGTCGCCGCTCGGCGCATTCCGCTCCGGCGGCCGGGCAGACGGGCAAGCGCACGCGCCCGGTCGCCGCGGGGCGTCCCCCGCGGCGACCGGGCGCACGGACCAGCCGCAGCCGCCGGCGACACACCGGCCGGCGGGCGCTACCCGACTGCGCGGGCGACGCGGATTCTGGCGTCGAGGCGGGGTCCGGCTTCGTAGAGCATGTACTGGACGCCGCCGTCGGTGCCGAATGTGGGGGCCGCGACGCGGCCGTTGTCCGACGCGATCGGCCGGTGGAACACTCCGAGGTGGACCTCGCGGTCGAAGTTGTTGCCGACCTCGGTGAGGTACATGTTGCCGCTGTTGCCGTGGTAGGCGAGGTATGCGGTGCCGTTGCGTTTCAGCAGGTGCGGCGCGGAGATGTCGGTGAGTCCGTCGCCGGAGGGTGAGACCAGCGGGTTCGGGTCGAACTGCCAGCCGCTCCAGCCGTTGGGCGACCAGCCCCAGAAGATCTTGCGAGCGCCGGGCCCGATGGTGTGCAGGCCCATGAACACCATCACGTAGCGGTTGTTCCTGCCGGCCACGGAGTGCTCGAAGACCCGCGCGTAGGAGGTTTCGGTCGTGTTGGGCACGAGCCTGGTGGAGAGGATGGGCGTCTCGTCGGTGAAGCGGACGCCGTCGGTGGAGCGGGCCACGCGGGTGGTGAAGTTCTCGCCGTGGAAATAGAGGTAGAACTGCCGGGTGGGCGCGTCCCAGACGACGTGGGGTGACGACACGTGGCTGACGACGGCCGCAGGAAGATATCGGTCGATGATGGGATTGTTGGGGTATTCGGTGTAGGGACCTTCGAGCCGGTTGGCGTAGGCGAGGCAGATTCCGCCGGGCGCGTCGTGGGGCGCGTAGTAGAGGTAGTAGCGGCCGAGGTAGCTGTCGAGCTTGTCGTAGACGCCACGCACGCAGGGGAAGATGAACTCGCCTGTGGGGTTGTAGCGCAGCGGGCCGGCGAAGGCGTCGCGCACGTACTGGTAGGTGGGGAACCCGGCGGGTGCGGCGAGCGCCGGTGAGGGCGCGGCGGTGAGCGCGCCGCCCGCCGCGGCGGCGACGCCGACGGCCGCGCCGCGCAGCAGGGCGCGCCGGGTGATGGGGCCTTCAGGGGTACGGGTCATCGCGGTCCCTCCGTCGAGTCTGCGTATGGCGTCTCAAAACTCACCACGGTCCTCTCCGCAGGGGAACTCCCGCCCCCTGGCCACCGTACGAACGCTGCCTCTCCTGCGGCGCCTCGAGACTGTCCACCGATGGGAGCATCAGCGCCGGGGGCAGCTCGTGCAGGTTGACGTCGACGGCGTAGGGCGAGCCGCCCACCTCCTCCTCCGGGGAACCCGCAGGCGCCGGGCGGGTCAGCAGCACCTTCAGGTCGTCGTGTTCACGGTCACCGCTCCAGAACACGTCCTTCGTCGCTATCAACCGCTGGAGCTCGTTGCCGTGCCGGACGATGGCGCCCGCTTCCACCGAGACGTTCGGCCGCCACACGCCGTCACCGCGGTCGTGTTCGAACCGAAGCGCCCAACGCCGCCCACTCGCTGACGCCGAGGTCCCGACGTCCAGGTTGAGCATCTTCTGCACGTCACCGGAGAACACGATCCGCTGCGCGAAGAGGGACTCCTTGCTCACCACCCTGATCCGCCAGGCACCCCGCATACTCACTGCCGGCATTCTCAAGCACCTTTTTCCGTATCCAGGCCAGGGGTCAGGCCGCGATGGCCGCCCGCACGTCGGCCGCGTGCAACTGGCGCATCTCCTCGACGGTCGGCGCGGCGGCCCCGCGCAACCGGTTGGCCTGCTTGGTCATGGTGCGTTCGAGCAGCTGGCGGGCGTACCGGCCGTTGCCGAAGGTCTCGTCCCGGGTCAGGCTCTCGAAGTGCTCGTACAGCAGGGGAATGCTGTCGTTGCTGAAGTCGAAGCCGCCGTCGCGGGCCAGCGTCTGCAGGATCGACACCAGCTCCGAGGAGGTGTACGACTCGAACGGGATCTGCCGGCTAAACCGGGAGGCCAGGCCCACGTTGTTGGCCAGGAACCGGCGCATGTCCCCGGTGTAGCCGGCCGCGATCACCACGATGTCGTCGCGGTGGTCCTCCATCAGCTTCACCAGTGTGTCGATGGCCTCCCGGCCGAAGTCGTTGCCCTGGCCGGTCAGCGCGTACGCCTCGTCGATGAACAGCACGCCGCCGCGCGCCCGGTTGAACACGTCGGTGGTCTTGACGGCGGTGTGCCCGACGTACTCGCCGACCAGGTCGGCCCGGGAGACCTCGACGAGCTGGCCGGTGCGCAGCACGCCCATCGCGTTGAGCAGCTGGCCGTACAGCCGGGCCACGCTGGTCTTGCCGGTGCCGGGCGGCCCGGCGAAGACCAGGTGCCGGGAGACCGTCGGAGTGGGCAGACCGGCCCGGGTCCGGGCCTCGGTGGAGGCGATCAGGTCGATGACGTCGGTCACCTCGCGCTTGACCGCGTCCAGGCCGACCATCGAGTTCAGCCGCCCGAGCAGGTCCTGGACGACCTGCGCCACGCCGGCCGACTCCGCCGGCCCGGCCGCCTGTTCGCCCAGGTCCTCCGGCAGCAGCCGGGCCAGTTCGAGGTCGCTGGCCTGCGGGTTGCTCGACAGCCGATACGCCTGACGCCCCAGCATGTCCTCGAAGACCTGCCGCGCCACGCGGGCGTTGCCGAAGGTCTCGTTGCGGGCCATCTCGCTGAAGTGCCGCACCAGAGCCTGCCGCGTCTCGTACTCCAGCGCGTAGTGGTGGGCGCGGCAGAGCCGCTCGACGATCTCGGCCAGCTCGTCGTCGGAATAGCTGTCGAACTGGACGGTGCGGGCGAAGCGGGACTCCAGGCCCGGGTTGGCGGCCAGGAAGGTCCGCATGTTCGGGCTGTAGCCGGCGACCACCACGACCACCTCGTCACGGTGGTCCTCCATCAGCTTGACCAGGGTGTCGATGGCCTCCCGGCCGAAGTCGTGGCCGCCGCCGCCCCCGCCGGACGAGAGCGTGTACGCCTCGTCGATGAACAGCACCCCGCCCAGGGCCTCCTCGAACCGGGCCGTGGTCTTCACGGCGGTGCCGCCGACGTGCTCGGCGACCAGGTCGCTGCGGGACACCTCGACCAGTTGCCCGCTGGAGAGCACCCCGAGGGCGGCCAGGATCCGGGCGAAGATGCGGGCCACCGTGGTCTTGCCCGTGCCGGGCGGCCCGGCGAAGACCAGGTGCCGGGACATGGGCGGCACGTGCAGCCCGGCCTCCCGGCGACGCTTGGCGATCTGGTTGAGCCCGACCAGGGTGGACACCTCGTGCTTGACCCCGGCCAGGCCGACCAGCCCGTCCAGTTCGCGCAGCAACGCGGCCACCGGTCCGTCCTCGGCCCGGCCGCCGCCCGTGCCACGGCCCGACGCCCCGACACTCGACGGCCCGCCGCCGGGCGCACCGGCGCCGGGACCGCCGTCGGCGGGCGTCAGGGAACCGAACGGCTCGACGCCGGACGGCGCGGGGCCCGGCGGGCGGGCGTCGGACGGCTTGCCGGGCGAAGTGAGGCCCGGACTGACGCCTCCGGTCGGGGCGGGCACCGAGCCCGGGGCGGCGTCGGCCGCCGGCGCGTCCCGCCGCCCGGCGGTGGGCGGCGGAAGAGAGATCGGACGCCCGTTGTGACCGGTGTCCACGTCGGACAGCTCGACGGCTGCGGTCGGGCTCGGCGCATCCACGGCGACGCCGCCGTTGCCGCGCACCACCCCGCCGCGCAGCCGCACCGGCGCGTTGGTCTCCACCAGGACACCCGGGCCCTGGTTGCCCACGATCTCGCAGTCCGACGCGGTGACGCTGCTGCCGGCGCCGGCCCGGATCCCGGGGCCGCGGCTGCCGCTGATCCGGCTGCGGGACACGGTGACCACGCTGGGGCCACCGGTCAGCAGGCCGGCTCCGGCCGACTCCTCCACGGCAGTCGAGGACAGGGTGGGGCGGGCGGTTCCGACCACCTCCACACCGACCCGGCAGCCGGTGAACCGGGAGTTGGACAGCGCGGCGGTCGCGTTGTCGGCGAGCTTCGCCCCGGCGGCCCGCGCCCCGACGACCTGCCCGTTGGAGAACCGGCCGGCGCCGCCGGTCGCGTGCAGGCCGTACCGGACGCCCTCGATGGACAGGTTGTGCAGGTGCGGATCGGCTTCCTGCTCGATCGCCACGCCGACGGGGACGTCGCGTACCCCCACCCCGTCCAGCCGCGCCGTCGACCGGCCGGTCAGGAACACGCCCGCGTCGGCGCAGCCCGCCACCGTCCCTCCGGTCAGGTGCGGCGCCGCCGCGTCGTTGACCACCACCCCGGCCGCGCCGCAGTCGCGCACCTCGCAGTTGGTCAGCTTCGGCCGGGAGGCGCCCCGGCAGTCGAGGCCGTGGCCGCGGGCCCGGGTGATGACCGTGTCGGCGAGCGTGGGCGCCGCCTGCCCCATGGTCACCACGGCGTGCACCCGGGTGTCCTGGATCTCGCAGTGCTCCAGCGCCGGGGCCGCGTCGTCGCTGGCGAGCAGCCCGACCTCGCCGCCGAGCACGAAGGTCCCGGCCAGGTACGGCCGGGCGGCCTGCTGCGCCACGACGGCGTACTGGCCGACCTCGTCGATGCGGCAGTTCTCCAGCCGCGGGGCGCTGACGCCCACCGCCAGCAGGGCCGCCTCCGCGATCCCCGTGAGCGTGCAGTCGCGGAACAGCGGGGCGCTCGGTCCGGACGTCAGGATCGCGTACTTGGCGATGTCGTGCACGCGCACGCGGGTGTACTCGCCCGCACCGGCCTCGTGGACGATGCCCGCGCCGCCGGAGTTGCTGATCGCGCCGCCGCGCATCTGCACGGTGCCGCCGCGCACGTGGACCGCGGCGGGCGCCGTGGCGTCGATGGTGCACGCCTCCAGGCGGACCCGGCCGGCGGCCACCTGGAGCAGCGGCATCCGCTCGTCGCCACCGCGGATGGCGATGTCCTGGATCAGGACCTCGCCGCCGGCGGCCAGGATGGCCGCGCCCGCGGGCACCTCGATGGTGACGGTGCCCGGGCCGTCCTCGGCGACCAGGACGACGTTCTGGCGGAACAGCGGTGCCTCGCGGTACACGCCGGGGCGTACCGCGACGGTGTCGCCGGGCGCCGCCGAGTCCAGTGCCCGGGCGATGTCGGTGAGGCATCCGGTGTCCCTGGCCGACACCGACAGCACGCTGGTGGTCACGAATCTGCTCCTTCATGGCTGTCGCCGGCCGGTCGGGGCTGGAGCGCGAACGGCCGGTCGCCGGCCGCGAGGCCCAGCGGCCACGGCAGCGGCGCGGGCGCCGCGCGTGGCGACTGTGCGGCGAGCGCGTCTCGCAGCTTGCCGGCCACCCGCTCGTCGAGCCCGCGTTCGTGGCTCCCGAAGACGATCTCCCGCAGCAGCACGCACGGCACGCCGTCCGGCCCCTCGTCGACGCCGAGGACCGCGAAGCGGGTGCCGGCGGCGAACATGGCCCGCCCGGCCCGGGCGTCCGGCCCGCCCGGGACACCCAGGTGATCCAGCCGCCGCGCGGTCGCCGACCAGATCGCGTAGCGGCCCGCGCCGCCCTCGGCGCCGCCGTTCACCGACACCGTGGTGAACGCCGGCTCCACGAGCAGTTCTCCGGGACCGTACCGGCCGGCCACCTCCAGCCCGGCGGGCACCGCGGCGAAGACCGGGCCGCCGATCGCCGGCAGTTGTTTCAGCCCCGCGCAGGCGCATCGGGCCAGCAACTGGACGTCGTCGTCGGGGGTGCCCCCGCCGCGCAGCGCGTCGTTGACCCGCTCGCCCACCCCGTCGAGCAGGGCCAGCACCGCGACGAGTCCGGCCGTCATGTCGTGCTCGCCGACCGCGCTGCGCAGCCCGGGGTGCAGCGACAGCGCCCGGGTCACCGTCCGCGAGTGTGCCTGGAACTTCCAGCCCAGCGCGGTGCGCAGCCGCTCCCGGTCCGCCTCGTCGGTGCGCGCCCGAATCCCGAACCACGCCGCCCCGGGCCGCTCGGCGCGTCGGGTCGGCGGCGGGCCGACCTCCGCGCCGTTGCCGGGGGCATCGGTGGCGGCCGGGCCGGCCGCGGGGGCATCGGTGGCGGCCCGGCCGGCCGCCGGGGCATCGGTGGCGGCCAGGCCGTTCACCGGGGCAGCCGCGGCGAGCGTGGCCACCGCGGCAGTCGAGGGGACGGCAGCGGTGGCGACGGCCAACGGCCGGCAGGTGTCCAGCTCCAGCCGGGGCGGCTGGAACTCGGGCAACACCATGCGCCGAATGCTGAGGTCGGGCCGGGGCACCTCGATCACCGGCACGGCCAGGCCGAGCACTCCCGACGCCGCTGGCGACGCCGCTTCCGCCTCCGCAGACGTCCCGCGCCCGGATTCCGGTGCCGCAGCGCGTGCCGTCGTCCCCGTCGAGCCGGCGGGCGACGGGGCGGTTCCCGGATCGGCGGCCACCGGCGGCGGCGACCCGGGCGGGGGCGACGACACCGGCGACGACGGCTGGCGGTTCTGGTTACGGCCGGACGGCCCGCCGGTCGGGCTCTGCCGGGCGCGTACCGGCCCGAGTGGGGGCAGCAGGGGACCCGCCGGCTCCGGCTCGTCCCCGCCGTCCGGACGCCAGCGCCAGAACAGCCCCTTCGTGGAGGCGCGCCCGAAGGTGAAGCGAATGGCGGCGTCCGAGGCGTAGACCGGTGCCCCCAGGTCGGCCGCGAGCTGGTGCAGCAACGGCCCGACCCCGTCAGCCGGCGCGGACCGCTGGGTGACCAGCAGCACCGGCCGGCCCCGCCACCGCGGGCAGTGCCAGATCGCCTGGGCCAGGTCGGTCGCGGCCAACGGCCGGCCGCCCAGCTGGAAGCCGGACGGGCCGGCCTCGACCCCGAGCGCGAACCAGCCCGCCGGGCCGGGGGTGACCGATCCCTGGGCCTCCCACGGCCCCGGATCGAGCGCCGGCACTCGCGGGCCGGCGCCCGGCAGGATGCGCGCCACCGCGGCACCCACGGCCTTCGACGCCTGGCGGAGGTACCGCGCCACCTGGTGTCCGGCCGGCACGCCCCCGGCTGGCTGCGGCAGTTTCCAGGACGACGGCAGGGGGCCCCGCTGCCGCAGGACGAGCATGTCGGTCACGGCGACACCGGCCGCGGCGTTGCGTGGTCGTGCCTTGCCTCGGTCGTCACGCCCGGCAGCTCCGGGTGGGCCGGCGGCACGCCGTCGGGCGACGGGAGGTCGGGCGAGGGGGGGTCGGCCGGCGGCGTCGGGTCGGCGTCGGCACCGGCTGCCGGCCAGAGGACCGCCTCGGCGTCGGGCCGGCACAGGTGCACCAGGGCACGGTGCACGGAGATCTCGTCCAGGGGCTCGGCGCGCTCGGCCCCGGTCAGGTGCGTGACCAACTCCGGATCCGGGGCCAGGCCGTAGTTCTCCAGGTAGTATCCGACCGCCTCGCTCCACAGCCAGGTCCCGTCGGTACGCAGGTGCATCGGCACCACGTCGCCCCGGTCCGGGGCCAGGATGTCGGCCATCGCGGCGCTGCTCCACGCGATGACCACCCCGCCGCGCAGCGCGGCGAGCAGTTCGTCGCGTTGCGCGGTGTCGGAGACCACCGGCCGGTTGCTGGCGAACCACGGGCCGCGTACCGGATCGACGCCGTCGAAGAGCCGGGCGGTGGCCACCGGCACGGCCGGCCGTACCGCCCACAGCAGCGAGCCGGACGAGCGGGCCAGGGTCTGGTAGAACGGCGCTCCCCCGGCCCAGCAGACCTCGACCTGGGCCTCGGCGTCTCCGGCGTCGACCATGCTCTGTCGCAGGCGTGCGCCGAGTGCGGGGAGGCCGCCCATCGTGTCGTCGACGCTGATCACGGCCACCCGTACCGGATCCTGCCAGGGGCGTGCGGTGTGCGGCATCCGCCACGCCCGCCACACGGCGCGTACCGCCGGGATCGCCGACGCCGCGGCCACCAGCGCCTGGTCGACCGGGTCGAGGGCGTCGACCGGATCGGCGCTGCGGTCCTGCGGGAGCACCATCGACGCCAGCTCCTCCTGCGTGGTCGGCAGGTCGGACAGGAACTGCCACGGCGCCTGCGGGCGGTCCCCACGCAGTTCCTCCAGCGCCAGGCCGAGGTCGAGGTCCCCGCCGCTGAGTGCCAGTTCCTCGCGCATCGCCGAGATCTCGTCGGCGTCCAGTTGCAGCGGCTGGGACACCGCCTCGAAGGCGAGCGCCTGCACGACGTCCAGCCGCCGGCCGGCGGCCAGCGCGTCCTTCGCGTCGGTCAGCACCCGGTCCGGCAGCGAGCCGGCCAACCGCAGCAGCAACGCGTGCATGCTCTCGTCACGATCGGCGGCCCGGGTCGGTTCCGGCGCCACATCCAGGTCCGTGTCCACGTCCACGGTCACCGCCCTCCTTCACCCCGTGCGGGGGTTCATCTGTGGCACGGCGGGAGCGCCCGCAGAGTTCACCCGTGTCACGGCCCGCATTCGCCTACTTGTGCCGCCACCACGACTCGGTGCTGGTCCGGTCGTCCTTGCGGAACTCCGTGCTGACCTGGCGGCCGTGCACGATCATTCCCGCGTACCAGGTGCGGGCCACGTAGTTGAACGGCCCCATGTCGAGCGGGCCGGCCTCCCTCGCGTTGGTGACGCAGAAGTCGAACATGTCCCGGCAGAACTCCAGCACCGTTTCCCGCCGGCCGCCGGTGAGCCCGCAGTTGAGCAGCGGGACACCCCGGTTGTCGGACAGGAACTGCAACAGCTTGGCGCTGCCGCCGTGCTGGTAGACCATCCACGGCATGCACAGCGGCGCCGGCTCGTCGCCCACGTACAGCCGGTCGTCCATCTCCGGGAACGGATCGCGCAGCATCTCCACGTCGGTGCCGTCGACGCACCACACCTGGTCGATCTCGGGGTGCTCGCGCAGGTACCGCCACCAGCACAGCCAGCGGTGGAAGTACGGCGAGCTGACCTCCCCGCCCGGCGTCACCCGGACGTGCGTCACCAGGTCGGTGTCCGGCTCGTCGAGGCAGTCGTGCAGCACCACCAGCCGCCGCCCGTGCCGCTCGACGGAGCGGCGCAACTCGGCCAGATCGTCGTAGTCCGGGGTCCAGGTGGTGCCGCGCTGCGGGTCGGGCCGCGCGGTGAGGTACGTGGTCAGCACGACGTTCTGCGCCGCCGCCGCGCCGACGGGGACGGGGCGGAACTCGCGGTACTCGGCCGAGGTGTAGCTGGCCTCCGACCGGGTCCTGAGGTCACGCACCAGGTGGAAGCGCTCGATGTCGGACACGCTGGAGCCGACCTTGGTACGCTCGTCGCAACTGAAGATGAGGTCTGCGCTGCCGACCACGTCGGCGAACCGGAACGAGGTCAGTCCGGCGTTGTAGATCCGGTTGGACAGGTCCACGTGCTCGTACCCCCACCGGCCGTACCGGGTGTCGTACCCGCCCACCCGGTCCAGCACCCGCCGCTCGAAGTAGAGCATGCAGCCGCGGGGATGGGTGTACGCCCGGTGCTGCGCGTCCCGGTAGATCTCCATCGAGTCGGTCAGCCGGCCACGCGCGGTGTCGGTGAAGATGTACATCAGGTGCGGCTCGGGACTGTCGACATACGGCCGCTCCCAGCCGTCCACGACCGGCCAGCAGTCGTCGTCGAACAGGAACAGGTGCGTACAGCCCCGCTCGACCAGCAGCTCCAGGCACTTGTTCTTGGCGCGGGCGATGCCGGCGTTGCTGTCGAAGCGGAACGTCGCCTCCTCCACCGGCTCGTCGCTGGCGTCGTCGACCACGACGATCGCGGCCCCGCTGGGCGCGTACTTGCGGATCGCCTCCAACGCGGTGCGGAACACGACGCCCCGGTTGTGCGTCGTGATCCCGATGCCCACCGCCGGAAAGTCCGTCTCCTGCATACCCACCTCTTCGGTCGGGCGCCACGGCGCCGCTGCTCGGGCCGCCGCCCGGCCCCGGTCCCGGCCGTCGCGGCGGTGCCGGACGACGTCGCCGCCCGCCTTCCGCCGCCGGGTCGCCAGGTCGTCCACCTGGGGCACGGCACCGGGGCGCCGCCGGGTTCACCGGTCGGGCCGCGAACCGGCGGCGGGGTGGCGGGGGCCGCGGGCGTCGCCGCCGGGCGTAGGGATAACCCTCTCCAACTCGCGGGGCCGCACCATGTCGGGCGACCGGCCCGTGGCGGCACTGTCAGGGCATGGCCGATCGAGTGCAGCGCAACCGACACAGCAGTGCGCCGGAGAGCGACTCCCGCCTGCGTGAACTGATGGACACCTACCAGCAACCGCTGCTGCGGTACGCGCAGCGGCTGACCGACGGCGACGCCGGACGCGCCGAGGACGCGGTGCAGGAGGCGTTCCTGCGGGCATGGAAGCACCTGGACCGGCTCACCGGCGACTACGGGTCGGTGCTGGGCTGGCTGCGCCGGGTGGTGCACAACCTGGTGATGGACGGGTACCGCATGAAGAAGGCCCGGCCGACCGAGGTGGACATCGAGAACGCCGCCGAGGTGGCCGCGGCGGACCCGATGGCCGGTGTGGTGGACTCCCTGCTGGTCGAGCAGGTGCTGCACGGGCTGTGGCCGGAGCACCGGGCCGCGCTGGTCGAGACGTACCTCAACGGCCGGACCGCGGCCGAGATCAGCGAAACGCTCGGGGTGCCGGTCGGCACGGTCAAGAGCCGGGTGCACTACGCGCTGCGGGCGGCCCGCAAGGCGACGACCAACCACCTGCTCTGCGCCGCGTGAGGCGTGGGACGCGACCGTGGCGGGGGCCCGTCGCGTCCCACGGCTCCGGCCGGCCCGGCCCGGTCGGAGCCGCCTACAGTGGCGGCATGCTCCGCTCGACGCAGCGAACCGACGGCCCGCCCCCGACGCCGAATCCGTCGGACCAGGTGGCACGGGTGGTCGACGCGGTACACGGCCTGCCGGGACGGCCGCTGCCAGCAGTGCAGGCCGAGGCCCTGGCCCGGGCGCTGGGTGGGTGCCTGGAGGCCACCAGGGTCACCATCGCGCTGTGGCTGCCCCAGCCGGCGGGCCACGACGTGGACGCGACGGCCGGACACACCGTGCAGGAACACCGGTGGGCCGCCACCGACGCCGAGGCGGTGCCCGTGAGCGGGGCGACGCCGGTGCGGCTGTGCGACGGCGAGCAGGTCCTGGCCGACCTCGTGGTCGAGCCGCCGGCGGCGGCCGAGCGGTTGCTCCGCTGGCCCGAGCTGTACGCGGTGACCCGCCTGCTGGTCAGCGACGTCCAGGCCCAGCTGATCGCCGCCGACGCCGAGAAGCTGATCGGCCAGAGCGACCTGCTGCTGGCCGACGCCCGGCTGCGGGCCGCCGGCGAGATGGAGCACCAGCGGTACCAGTTGGAGCGCGACCTGCACGACGGCGCCCAGCACCACATGGTCGCGTTGCAGATGTCGCTGGCCATGGTGGAGCATCAGCTCGACGCCGGCGACGCCGCCGAGGCGGGCCGGCACCTCGACCGGCTTCGGGAGTTGCTGGCCAGCACCGAGGAGGTGCTGCACACCACCGCGACCGGCCTGCTGGCACCGTTGGCCGACCACGGCCTGGTGACCGCGTTGACCGCCCGGCTGGGCACCCTCGACACGGTCACCCTGGACATCGACGCGCAACTGGCCGACCGCCGGTACCCGCCCGAGGTGGAGACCGCCGTCTACCTGACCTGCCTGGAGGCGGTCAGCAACGCGCACAAGCACGCCCCGGGCGCCGCGGTCACGCTGACGCTCCGCGTCTCCTGCCGGGGCCTGAGCTTCAGGGTGGCCGACACCGGGCCGGGCTTCGACACCGGCGGGCGGATGCCGCTGCGTCAGCTCGCCGCCCGCCTGGCCGCGGTCGACGGCACGCTGACGGTACGGTCCAGCCCGACCGCCGGCACGCTGGTCAGCGGGTTCGTGGCGAGCTGAGCCGTACCGCCGGCGCCTCCCGAGCCACCCGCCCGTGCGTGCCTCGCGCCGGTCAGTCGACGCCGCCGATGAGCAGGCGCTCGCACGTCCGGACCAGCAGCGCGCACGCACCGCGCCCGGCCGGTCCCGCGTCCGGCGCCATGGACTGGGTACGCCAGAACAGCAGCGCCCGGCTCGCGGCCCGGGTCACCTGGTCGGGGCCGGCGTCGCCGGCCAGGCCGAGCCGCGACCGCGACTCCGGACCGTGCGCGCCGAGCAGGCGCAGCGCCTCGTCGTGCCCGCGCGGCAGCCGGATCCGCCGGCCCTGCAACGCCTGCAACAGGTCCAGCTCGGCCACCTCGTACGCCCCCGCGACGGCCGCCTCCACCGCCCGGGCGAACCGATCGTCCAACTGCCCCGCGGCCAGGCAGGCCGCCAGCGCGCGCAGCGCCCACCGGGCGGTCGTCACCCCCGCCCAGGGGCGTACCCGGGCGCGCAGCGCCGCCTCGATCGCGGCACCGCCGCCCGGGGCCGCACGCCAGTCCACGACCGCGTCGCACATCGACCTCAGCTGCTGCTGTGATCCGGCCGTCGCGGCGGTGCCCTCGCGCAGCGCGCCGATCGCCACCGGGCAGAACCCGTCTCCGGCCGGCGACCGCAGGGCGGTCAGGAACTCCGACTCCGCCGTGCTGGCCGGCCCGGACAGCACCAGCACGACCGCGTCGGGGGGCCCGTCGGCGGTGCCCGACCAGCGGCGCAGCCGGGCCGCGAGGTCGGCGTCGACCCGGTCGCGGTGGTGCAGCAGCCGCAGCCCGCGCAGCGCGTCCACGGGTCCCTCGACCAGGATCCGGTCCACCCCGGCCGCCGCGCCCGGCCAGGCGACGCCGGACCGGTCGGGCAGCCGGACCGGCCGCCACGGCGCTGTCCCGGGAGCCGGGTCCAGCGTGACCCGCGGGTACGGGTGGTGCTGGTAACCGGTCGGCGGGACCGCCCCGACGGGTGGATCCCAGCGGGCGACACCGTCCGGCTCGCACAGCACCGACACCAGCTCGGGTGCCGACGCCCCGACCACCGCCACCCGGGTCCGGCCGTCCTGTCGGTCGATCGCGACCCGTAACGGCGGGCTGCCCGCGGGCGCCTCCCGGCTGGTCACGAGCAGGGTCAGCAGCCGGCGCGCGGTGACACCGGCCGGCAGCTCGGGCGCGACGACGGCGGCCTCGCCCGGCGGCGGCCCGGCCGGCTCCGGCACGGCGGTCTGCGGGGGCTCCGGACGGTCGCCGCCGAGCCGCTCCGGCAGCAGGATGTCCACCACGGTCGCCGCGCCCCGACCGGCCCGTTCCACCCGCAGCCGGCCGCCCAGCGCGGCCAGCCGCCGGGAGTCGTCCCGCAGCGCCGCGCCGACCCGGGCCGGGTCGGCGTCGGCCCGCTGCGCGCGGATCGTCAGCACGCCGTCGGACCGGCCCAGTTCCAGGTGCACCGGCTGCTCGCCACCGCTGACGCCCAGCGCCGCCGCCGCGGACACACCGGCCTGGTACAGCCCGGACTCGACCTCCCAGCCCTGCCGCCGGCCCAGTTCGCCGCGGAGCACCACCGGCACCGGCAGCGCGGCGGTGACCTCCTCCAGCGCCGCGCGCACACCGGTGCCTCGCAGCACCTGCGGGTACACCCCGCGGACGACGGCCCGGAACTGCTCGATCATCTCGCCCAGCCCGGCCCGGATGCCGCCGGCGATCGCCGTGGCCTGCGGTGAGCCGGCGCGCAGCGCCCGTTCCAGGTCCGCGGTGCGGTCCAGGATCGCCCGCAGTTGCCGGCCGGGCGTCGCGGTGACCGCGGTGGCGAGCCGGTCGCGCTCCACCGCCTGCACCGTCAGCAACTCCATCTGGGTCGCGCCGACCCGCCGTGCCGCCGCGTCGGCCCGGGCCCGTACGGCGGCGCAGGACGCGCGGTGGCTTGCCTGGCGCAGCAGCAGGCCGACGCAGACCGCCGTCTCGCCCAGCGGCGCCGTCTTGCCCAGCGGGTGCCGGGGATTCTCCGGGTGCGCCAGCACCAGCACCCCGCGCCGGGTGCCGCCGTCGGTCACCTCCGCTGCCGCGACCACACCGGACCAGCCCAGCAGCAGGTCCGGGTCGGCCACCAGCTCCGGCAACGCACCCGTCGCCCAGCGCCGGGAACGCCACGTGATCTCGGGCGTCCACGACGGGGCACCGGTGCCCGGCGGTGGTGCCGCCGGCAGCCACAGCGCCGCGTAGCGCACCGCGTGGGCCCGGGCAAGCTCGCGCAGCAGCGTACGCAGGATCGGCCGGTACCCGCCCAGCGGGTCCTGCGGCCCCGCGGGCGCGGGCAGCGCACCCGAGGACGCCAGCCGGGCCAGGACGGTGAACGGCCCCGCCGGGCCGGATGGGTCCGCCGGCTCACCGCCCGTGCTCCAGGGCACCGCGCTAGTCCGTCATCTGGCTCGAGCGCAGGTACGCGAGCACCGCCAGGACCCGCCGGTGGTGCGCGGCCGACTCGGCCGGCAGGTCCAGCTTGGTGAATATGCTCGCGATCCGCTTCTCGACCGTCTTGACCGACAGGAACAACTCCGTCGCGATCCCGGAGTTCGACCGCCCTTCCGCCATGAGTCGCAGCACGGTGCGTTCCTGCTCGGTGAGATCGGCCAGCACACTGCGCACCGGAGGGCTCGGCCGGTCCACCAGGTTGGCGGCCAGCGCCGGCTCGATCACGAACTCACCGGCGGCGATGCGTACCAGCGTGTCGGCGAGCACGGCCACCCCGGCCACCTGGTCCTTGAGCCGGTACCCGATCCGGTCGGTGCCGATCTCCAGCAGCCGGAACAGGTAGTGTGCCTCGGCGTGCTGGGACAGCAGCAGCAGCCCGACGTCCGGGTGCTCCGCCCGCACCCGCTGGGCGGTCTGCAGTCCGCCGTCGGCGCCTGGCGGCATCCGAATGTCCATGATGGCCACATCCACGGGGGTGTGGGCCAGCAGATCGAGCAGTCGATCGCCGTCCTCCACGCCGCCGACCACCCGGTGCCCGGCGGCGGACAGCAGCAGTTGCAGCCCCTCCCGGAACAGCGCGCCGTCGTCGGCCACCGCAACGTCCATGGCTCGCCTCCCCGATCCGACTACCCACGATCTTGTAGCTGGTCAATGCCGCGGCGTATCGTGATGCGCTGTTAACCAGCCACAACGTGGTGAATGGTAACTGCGGCAAGCCTGGCGAGGGGACAACTGGTATGTATGGAGTGGG
>NZ_JBIARA010000015.1:0-225968 GCF_042889525.1 Micromonospora sp. NPDC002575
GCGGCTCGGGGGGCCGCCGCAGTAGCCAGCGCGTCATGGCGCGCGCCTCGGCGTACAGCTCGGACAGGATCGCCATCGGGTCGCCTCCCTCGCTCGCGGAATGGAGGGTGGCGACGGCAGCTCGCACAAATCGCATGGGATACGGATTGACCACCGCCGCCACCCGGCCCGGTCGCCCACCACCATGGGGAAGCGGTGAGTGACTGGAACCTAACCCCAGGTTGCTGCGGTGGGGGTCGATCCTCCAGGGGCTGGCGGGACGACGATCAAGAAACGACCCAGAAACTGGTACAGGGCGTACCAGCAGCTCTACGCACCGCAGCCCATTAGCGACGCCAGCTCGGCCAGCTCCGTCGACATCGCCCGACGCCGCTGCTCCGCGATCGACTGCACGATGTTTCGCGCGTACCGCTGGTGCCGCAGCCACGCCGGTGCCATGCCCCGCAGCTCCAGCAGCACCCCGGTCGCCTCGCTGAACTCGCGGCGTTCCGCGTGCGCCCACGCCACGTCCAGCCGATGCCGCTGCCACGACGAGCCGACCGGCGTCGGCCCCGGCGGCACCAACGCCGACAGCTCCAACACCCGCGACGGGTCACCGGCGACGGCGGCGTTCTCGGCCCGCTGCATCTGCACCTTGCCCGGGGTGAACCCCGAAACCATGATCAGGTGCCCTTCCATCGGCTGGCGTTCCCCGATCCGAACGGCTGCGGACGCCGCTGCCGCAATAAGGTCGGCAGCCTGGTCCGGCTGGTTGTCTCGGGCGTACGCGGCAGCGGCCACGGTGGTCAGCCACCCCCAGGCGGCGAGTTCGTCGGCTGTTGCCCGGGAGAACTTCGGCTCCACCTCGTCGGCCGTGGCCACCGCCAGCTCGGCCGCCTCGGCGATGCGTCCCTGCCGCAGCAGCAGCCAACACGTGCCCTTGATGACGGTCGCGCCGATGACCTGGTCACCGGAGCGGCGGGCAGCGTCGAGCGCGTCGGCGAAGGCAGTCTGCGCCAAGTCGCCGGCGCGAAGCTGGATCAGCAGATTCCCCGTCAGGTGCAGGGTCCGGGCGAGTAGCGCGCAGGCAGCCGGCTCGTCGTCGGCGAGGTCGACGGCGGCCCGCACGTTCAGCAGCAGCCCCGGCATGTCCGCGAGAGCGCGAGCGTAGTCATTGGTCTGGTACGCCCGGTCGACGGCGTGCAGGTGCCCGCGCAGCACGCCCAGGCTCGGCGGCTCGGCGGCCGGCACGGCGAGGGCACCGCCGTTCAACCCTCGCACCGGGGCGACGGCGCGGCGGATCTCCGCCAGCGACAGCGGCCGGTGGTCCGGCTCGGCACGGGCCGCCGCCTCGGACGTGTCACCCAGCAGCGCGCTGGTCGGCACACCCAAGGCGCGAGCAAGAGCGTGCAGAGTGTCCATACGGGCTGACCGGCGAGCACCCTGCTCCAGCTTCCGGATGACCTCCACGCTGATTCCGGAGCGCTCGGCGAGCTGCTCCTGCGTGAGGCTGGACTGGCGGCGTAGGCGACCGAGGTGGTCGCCGGTGGTCGGCTTCTGGCTCATCGGGTCTCCCAGGTAGAGGACCGGGCGGCGTCCCGCCGGCCTCTACCCCGGCGGGCCGCCACGTTCGACGGTACCCGGGACCAGACCTGTTCACTACGCTGCGCGCACGCATGTTGACTATGGACCCGGGGGTTTTTCAGGCCGCACCCCTCCCCCGCCGAGCCCGGCCACGCCCGGGTTGCGGGTCAGGACCTTGTCCAGGGTACGGACACCCCGCTCGACCTTGTCCACCCACGACTTCGACCTGCCCAACCGGTCGGCGAACACCTGCTGCGACATGCTCCGCTGCGACCGCCAGTAGGCGACCCGGCGGCCTATCGGCAGCTCATCCACGGGGCACGCTCACCGGGCCGCTCACCGCTCACCATCTGGGCGACGATCCGCGCCGCGTTGGCGTTCGCCCACGGCCAGCACCGTTTCGGCGTGCGGCAGATCGGGCACCGGCCGTCGCGCTGCCGGTGGGCGTCGAGGTCTTGCTGCCACGCGGGGGTGGTGTCTACGGCCTGGGCCACTGGTCGACCCCGCCGTAGGTGGTCTCGTGCCCGGGGGTCACGGTCGGGAGGATCTGGGTCGGCTGACAGTGCAGCGGGGCAGTCTCGGCCCGGGCATCGGCGAGGAGCTGCCGGCGGGCGGCGGCCTGCTCGGCAAACTGGATGCGCTGGCCGGTGCCAGGCGGCGGGGGCGGCTCGGGGGGCCGCCCGAGGATCCAGCGCGTCATGGCGCGCGCCTCGGCGTACAGCTCGGACAAGATCGCCAACGGGTCGCCTCCCTCGCTCGTCACGCTCATCTACGACAGCGGCCCGAACCTGGACTTCAACGGCGTGCAGGTCAACTGCCGTGAGGACGAGGTCGGACCGGATTCCGACTGCGGTCAGCACCCCGTCGGCGGCCCGGTGATCAGCCCGTCCACCCCACGCTGGGACAGCGGGCTGGTCTACGGCAACAAGCTGGTGGACGCGAACGACTATTTCGCGACCGTGACCGGGACCGTCATCCCGCAGGGCTACCCGACCTACACCGTCCCGGAGCTTCGCTCACTGTCCTTCTACTGCGGCACCAACAACGTGCGCTGCGTGTTCCCGTAACCTCTGACGGCCGACAGGACCACACTGGGGCTGGGGTCGCCACACCGGCGGCTCCAGCCCTCGTATCGAGAGGTAATCATGGACAGCCGCTCGGACGGCCATTGGCACGACGCGCCGCTGTCGCCCGCCCCTCCTGCGGGCGACGATTACATCGAACTGCCCGAGAGCGGCTGGGGTGCCCTGGTGGGATGGTGCGCAGGCCCAGCCCGGCTCATCCGCGTCCCCGATCGGGTTGAAGCGCACACCACGCGCGTGGTCTGCATCAGTCCGGCCGGCAAGGAGCAGTACAGTCGGCCACGCACCCGCGAGGAGCAGGACGAGATCGACGTCGACATCGACGTCTACCTGCGCGAGTGTGGCGTGCCCGGCCGGCCGGCGGGGTACCGGTGGTTCCTACGCCTGCCTAGCGGGTACAAGGGCGACCGCCTGTGGGCCGAGGTGGGCGAGGCTCAGACCTCGTCGGCGATCCACCCGGCCGACGTCGCGCCCCGGATGGCCGAGATCGTGGCTCGGGTGTACGCCGACACTGGCCGGTAGGTGCGGCCGGGTCTGCCAGGACGCGGGCAACCCCGAGCGTGGGCTGCTGCGGTGGGTGCCCCGGTGCACCCGGTCGCCCAGTCACTGGAGCAGGGGGCTCCGTTCGCGCACGCCCTGGAACGGCTGCACGGCCGGCCGTGGGCGGTCGACGCGGACGCCCTGCCGGTGGTGGCGTTCAACCGGACGCTCCGGGAGCGGGCCACCGAGGACCCGTCGCGGCTGCTCGACCCGGACAAGCTGTCCCGCGCCGGCATGACGTGGGAGGACGCGCTGTCGCTGGCCGGGTCCCGCGTCGACAAGGCCCGGCTGTGGGAGGCCCTGATCCCGTCGATGGGCATCATGGCGCTCGCCCGGAACCTGCGGAACTTCGACGAGGCCGGCGTGTCCGACCAGGTCGCCGCCGCGGTTGCGGCCCGGTTCGCCGACCCGGAGCAGGTGGCGAAGTCGCGGATGTTTCCGTTCCGCTGGCTGGCCGCGTACCGGTCCGCTCCGTCGCTGCGCTGGGGTCACGCGCTCGACCAGGCGCTGACGGCGTCGCTGGCGAACGTGCCGGCGCTGCCGGGGCGGACGCTGATCCTGGTCGACGTGTCCGGGTCGATGTCGGACCGCATGTCGGGCCGTTCGGAGCTGAACCGGGCCGACGCCCTCCACGGTGCGACTACCCGGCGTCGACTTCGGCTTCAGCCGGCCGGCGGCGGTCGATGCCGTCCGCGCAGCCCCGGTCCCCCGGGGAACTGCGCGGGGCTGACCGGCACCCACCGGCCAGCCTCACCCCCGCCGTCAGCACCGACCCCTCCCCCGCCGAGTCCGGCCACGCCCGGGGCTCCGAGGTGTTTCCGCCGTGGGGCCGGCAACCCACCCGTCGCCCCGGCCCCGCGCCGCAACGGCGGCACTTTTCGTGGTTCAAGCGAAAGTCCGCTGCGGCTGGGCAGAAGGTATGGACACCGGGATCGAAGCGGCTTAATGTCTTCGTCATCACGAAAGTGTTTCGGCGAGGTGAACCGGCGGCGCGGTGATCCATCGGCCCCCTCCCCCGCTACGGCATCCGGCGCGACGGCGCGCGCCCCGCCCTGGCATTCGAACGTCAGGAAGGGACGGACAGACAATGTCCACACACGACGGCGCTCTCGGCCAGCGAACGGCATCGGTCAGCTCCGCGCTGCTACTGGTCGCCGCTGCCGGGCTGGTTGCCCTCGGCAGCCCGGCCCCCGCCCAGGCCCACACCATCACCCCCACCGACTTCCAGCAGGTCACCCTGGCCAAGGGGGTGGCCGAGGTCGGCGAGCCCATGACCATCGCGGTGCTGCCCGACCGGTCGGTGTTGCACACCGCCCGTAACGGCACGCTGCGTCGCACCGACGCGGCCGGCACCACCACCGTGGTCGGCACGATCCCCGTCTACACCCACGACGAGGAGGGCCTCCAGGGCGTCGGGGTCGACCCGAACTTCACCACCAACCGGCACGTCTACCTGTACTACGCCCCGCCGCTGTCCACCCCCGCCGGGGACGCCCCGGCCACCGGCACGGACTTCTCCGCCTGGCAGGGCGTCAACCGGCTGTCCCGGTTCACCCTCAACGCCAACTGGACGCTGAACACGTCCAGCCAGGTCAACATCCTGGACGTCCCAGCCGACCGGGGCATGTGCTGCCACGTCGGCGGGGACATCGACTTCGACGCGGCCGGCAACCTGTACCTGTCGACCGGCGACGACACCAACCCGTTCGACTCCGCCGGGTACGCGCCGATCGACGAGCGGACCAACCGCAACCCCGCGTACGACGCGCAGCGCAGCGCGGCCAACAGCAACGACCTGCGCGGCAAGATCCTGCGGATCAAGGTGAACGCGGACGGAAGCTACTCCATCCCGGCCGGGAACATGTTCGCCCCGGGCACCGCGCGGACCCGTCCGGAGATCTACGCGATGGGGTTCCGCAACCCGTTCCGGATGAGCGTGGACAAGGCCACCGGGGTCGTCTACGTCGGCGACTACGGCCCGGACGCCGGCACCACCGGCACGCGCGGCCCCAGCGGGCAGGTCGAGTTCAACCGGGTGACCGGGCCGGGCAACTACGGCTGGCCGTACTGCACCGGCGCCAACACCGCCGCCGAGACGTACGCGGAGTGGGACTTCGCCGCCGGCACCGCCGGCGCCAAGTACAACTGCGCCGGCGGGCCGACCAACAACTCGTTCCGCAACACCGGCCTGCCCACCCTGCCCGCGGCGCAGCCGGCCTGGATCCGGTACGCCGGTGACGCCGGCAGCCCGCCGGAGTTCGGTGGCGGCTCCGAGTCGCCGATGGCCGGCCCGGTCTACCGCTACAGCGCGTCGAACCCGTCCACCACGAAGTTCCCGCAGTCCTTCGACGGCCAGTTCTTCGCCGCCGAGCTGGGCCGGGGCTGGATCAAGCCCATCCACGTGAACGCCGACGGCTCCCGGGGCGTCATCGACGCGTCGTTCCCCTGGAACGGCAGGCAGGTCATGGACTCCGCGTTCGGCCCGGACGGCGCGCTGTACGTCCTCGACTACGGCACCGGCTACTTCAACGGTGACGCCAACTCGGCGCTGTACCGGTACGACTACGTCGGCGGTGGCAACCGCGCGCCGACCGCCGTCGCCGCCGCCGACAGGACCTCCGGGGCGGCCCCGCTGACAGTGAACTTCTCGTCGGCCGGGTCGTCGGACCCGGAGGGCGCAGCGCTGACCTACTCGTGGGCGTTCGGTGACGGCACCACCTCCACGGCGGCCAACCCCAGCAAGACGTTCACCGCCAACGGCACCTACAACGTCACCCTGACCGTCCGGGACCCGCAGGGCGCGACCGGCACCGCCAGCGTGCAGGTCGGCGTCGGCAACACCGCCCCGACCGTCACCATCACCGGCCCGGCGAACGGCTCGCTGTTCTCCTACGGCGACACGGTGCCGTTCAGCATCACCGTCACCGACCCCGAGGACGGCGCCATCGACTGCGCCAAGGTCAGAATGACCTACGTGCTGGGCCACGACCAGCACGGCCACCAGATCACCTCGAAGAACGGCTGCTCCGGCACGATCACCATCCCGGTCGACGGCGAGCACGACGACGCGGCGAACATCTTCGCGATCTTCGACGCCGAGTACACCGACGCCGGCGGGCTGACCACCCACAAGCAGCACACCCTCCAGCCGCGCAAGCGCCAGGCCGAGCACCTCAAGACCTCCTCGGGGGTGACCCTCTACGACAAGGCCCCGGCCGAGGGCGGGCGGACCGTCGGCAGCATCGACAACGGCGACTGGATCGCGTTCGAGCCGTACCGGCTCGACAAGGCCACCTCGTTCAGCGCCCGGGTCTCCTCCAACGGCGTCGGCGGCACCCTCCAGGTGCGGATGGGTTCGCCCACCGGCACCGTGCTGGGCCAGGCGACCGTCCCGGTCACCGGCGGCTGGGAGACCTTCACCACCGTCACCGGCACCATCTCCGGCGCGCCGGCCAGCACCGGCACGCTCTACCTCACCTTCGCCGGGGGCACCGGGGCGCTGTTCGACCTCGACACGTTCACGTTCGTCACCGGCGGCACCACCGCCGGCACCGGGCCGATCGTCGGGCTCGGCGGCAAGTGCCTGGACGTGCGCAACGCGGCGACCGACGACGGCACCCAGATCCAGATCTACACCTGCAACGGCACCGCCGCACAGACCTGGACGGTCACCCCCAACAGCACGGTCAAGGCCCTGGGCAAATGCCTGGACGTCTCCGGCGGCGGCACCGCCGACGGCACCAAGATCCAACTCTGGACGTGCAACGGCAGCGGCGCACAGAACTGGTCCGCCCAGACCGACGGCACACTCCGCAACCCCCAGTCCGGCAAGTGCCTCGACGTGTCCGACAACAGCCCCACCGACGGCCAGGCCGTCCACCTCTGGACCTGCCTCTCCGCCGCCAACCAGAAGTGGACCCTGCCGTAACCCGCCTGCCGGGGCATCCGCAGGGTGCCCCGGCACCACCCTCCACCCCGTTCGGGAGAGTGACATGCGCAGACTCCTTCGACCCGTCCTCGGCGCGGTGACCGCCGCCGCCACGGTCCTTGCCTGTACGACGGCGGCGACTCCGGCCAGTGCGGCCGATGCCCCGTACGACGTGCTGGTGTTCTCCAAGACCGCCGGGTTCCGGCACGACTCCATCGCCGTCGGCACCCAGGCGATCCGGGAACTCGGTGCGGCGAACGGTTTCACCGTGACCGCGACCGAGGACGCGTCCCGGTTCACCACCGCGAACCTGGCCCAGTACGAGGCGGTGGTCTTCCTCAACACCACCGGAGACGTCCTGGACGCCGCACAGCAGGCCGCCTTCGAGTCGTACGTCAACGGCGGCGGAGGATACGTCGGCGTCCACTCCGCCGCCGACACCGAGTACGGCTGGTCGTACTACGGCAGCCTGGTGGGTGGCTACTTCGCCTCGCACCCGGCCATCCAGCAGGCGAACATTCGGATCGAGAACCGGGCGCACCCGGCCACCGGGCACCTGCCGCAGACCTGGACCCGCACCGACGAGTGGTACAACTACCAGGTCAACCCGCGCGCCGGCGCCCGGGTCCTCGCCACCCTGGACGAGTCGTCATACTCGGGCGGCTCGATGGGCGGCGACCATCCGATCTCCTGGTGCAAGACGGTCAGCTCCGGTCGGTCGTTCTACACGGGGTTGGGACACACCCAGGGGTCGTACTCGGAGGCGGCGTTCCGCAGCCACCTGCTCGGCGGCATCCGGTACGCGGCCGGTCGGGCGAAGGCCGACTGCCGTCCGGAGACCGGCTACACCAACCTCTACAACGGGTCCACCACCGGCTGGTCGCAGGCCGGTCCGGGCAGCTTCAGCAACTCCGACGCCACCCTCACCTCCGTCGGCGGCATGGGCCTGTACTGGTACAGCGCCAAGCAGTTCACCAACTACTCCCTGAAGCTGGACTGGCGGATGTCCGGCGACGACAACTCGGGCGTCTTCATCGGCTTCCCGCCGTCGACCGACCCCTGGTCGGCGGTGGACAACGGGTACGAGATCCAGATCGACGCCACCGACGCGGCCGACCGCACCACCGGCGCGGTCTACACCTTCAAGTCCGCCGACCTGGCCGCCCGGGACGCCGCCCTGAACCCGCCGGGAGAGTGGAACACCTACGAGCTGCTGGTAGAGGGGGAACGCCTCCAGGTCTTCCTCAACGGGCGGAAGATCAACGACTTCACCAACACCGACCCGGCCCGCTCGCTCGCCGGCCACGTCGGGCTCCAGAACCACGGTACGGGCGACGACGTGTCGTTCCGCAACGTCCGGATCAAGGAGTTGGGCGGCACCCCGCCACCGGGCGGCAACACCACCGTGCAGGCCGAGGCGTTCGGCTCGGCCAACGGGGTCACCGCGTTCGCCAAGGCCGGGGCCAACGGCGGGCAGACCCTCGGCTACGTCGACCCGGGCGACTGGGCCGCGTACCCGGGTCTCGACCTGACCGGGGTCACCTCGTTCCGGGCCCGGGTGGTCTCCGGTGGTCCGGGCGGCACCATCGGCATCCGCACCGGCTCGGCAACCGGCCCGCTGCTCGGCCAGGTGGCGGTGCCCAACACCGGAAGCTGGACCACGTACGCCGACGTCAGCACCACCCTGGCCGGGGTGCCCACCGGCACGCAGACCGTGTACCTGACCTTCACCGGCTCCGGGACCGGCCTGTTCGACGTGGACGACTTCACCCTGGTCCGGGGCGGCGGCACCCCCGGCACCCCGGGCACCGGGCCGATCGTCGGGCTCGGCGGCAAGTGCCTGGACGTGCGCAACGCGGCGACCGACGACGGCACCCAGATCCAGATCTACACCTGCAACGGCACCGCCGCACAGACCTGGACGGTGACGCCGAACAGCACGGTCAAGGCGCTGGGCAAATGCCTGGACGTCTCCGGCGGCGGCACCGCCGACGGCACCAAGATCCAACTCTGGACGTGCAACGGCAGCGCCGCACAGAACTGGTCCGCCCAGACCGACGGCACACTCCGCAACCCCCAGTCCGGCAAATGCCTCGACGTGTCCAACAACAGCCCCACCGACGGCCAGGCCGTCCACCTCTGGACCTGCCTGTCGGCCGCCAACCAGAAGTGGACCCTGCCGTGACCCGGTAGCGGACAGCCCGTGCCCCCGCCGTCGGACCGGCGGCGGGGGTCCCGCCCACCCCTGCCCGGGTCGATTGACGACCAGTTGGGAAGGGGTTGCTATTCCCGCCGGTGTGGACCCTGACCACAATGGACGGAGCACTGGCCACTCCGAAGGGACCCCCGTGAAACGCCGACTTCTGTCCGTACTGACGATCACGGCTGTCAGCCTCACCGGCGCGGCCGTGGTGGCCGCGCCGGCCCAGGCCAGCGACGCGCCCGGCTTCGTCTGCAACCTGACGCAGAACACCTGGCTGCGGGCCGCACCGCACGGCCACGTCCTGCGTACCCTGACCGCCGGTCGCGGCTTCCGCGCGCACGCGGGCTGGGGCGAGGACAACGACAACTGGGTCTACGGCCACGGCGCCGAGGACCCGTCGCTGGACGGCTGGGTCCCGCTGGGCAACACCACCTGCTGAACGGGCACGCCGGCACGGGGGTGGTCGCGGAGCACGTGCGACCACCCCCGTATCCGTCGACGGACGCCCCCGCCACCGGCTGCCGACACCCACGGGCGGACCCCGGCCGATCGCGGCGGACCGACCGAGGCCCGTCGAAGGGGTGCCGGATCAGGCGTGCCGAATCAGGCAGGCCGGATCAGGCGAGGTCGGACCGGTCCGGTTCCACGACCTTGGGGCGGCCGGTCGACGGTGCGCCTGTGACGCGGGGTCACTCGTTCTTCGCGGGGTAGGCGGCGTCCACCTCCACCTCGACCAGCCAGCCGTTGACCGGCAGGTTCTCGATCTCGAGCGCGAACCGCGACGGCCGGGCGGGGTTAACCACCATCGGCGCGGCCGGGGCGGCCGACCCGAGCGGCACGGGCACCGGCTTGCCGGTCGACAGGCTGGTGTTGGCGAAGAACTGGCGGTAGGCCCGGTTCCAGCCGTTGAAGTCCATCCGCTCCTGGCCGGCGGGGTTCTGGAGGAACACCCGCATGCTGATGACGTCCTGGTAGGTCAGGCCCGCGCGGGCGAGATTCTCCCCGATCCGGCGCAGCACGTTGATGCCCTGCGCCTCGGTGATGGTCACGCCGGGCGGCAGCACACCGCCGGGGAACACCTCGGTGTCGATGTAACGCGCCTCCGACCCGGCCGGTGCGGCCGAGTTGAGGGCGGCCGGGCCGAGCCCGCTGGTCTTGTAGAGCGCGGTGCCCTTGCCGATGGCCACGCCGTCGGCGATCGAGGGGTTGTCCTGCCCGGCGGGGAGCACGGTGACGGTGGTGCCGGGCCGGGGCGGGAACAGCCCGCCGGCGACGGCGCCGGTGGGGATGGCGAGGAGGACGACGGCGGCGGGGACGAGGATGGCGCTTCGGCGCACGCTGGGCACCTTTCTGCGGGGCGGCCGGGGGTGGCGGGCGTGCTCATGCGGCCGTGACGCGGGCGTGCAGGGACTCGACGGCGACACGGGCGGAGACCATCGCGCCGTGCTGCCAGGCGATGGCGTGGCTGAGGTGGTCGCCGGCGAAGTAGACGTTGCCGGTCGGCTCCAGGAGACTGCGGTACGCGTCACCGGTCTGCCCACCGACGGCGCTGGGCCAGCCGACCCACGCCCCCTCGGAGAACCGCGTGGAGGCCCAGTCCCGGGAGTAGGAGGCGGTGATCCCCTCGCCGTACACGTCACCGAAGATCTTCTTGCCCTGCCGCACCGCCTCGGCCAGTCGCTCCGCCGGGGTCAGGTTGCCGTAGAAGTTCGCGTTCCCGCCGGTGTTGTAGTAGCCGATCATGGTGCCCCGCTCGCCGTTGTAGCCGTACGACGGGTGCCACATGTTCCCGAGGTTGGTGTTGGCGTTCGTGATGCCGCCGTAGATGCGGAAGTCCTCCTCCCACCACCGGCGGTCGTACTCGATGCCGATCTTGCCGGCGTTGGTGACGCTCACCGACCCGAGGGCGGTGACGACCGCCGTGGGCAGGTTGGAACTGATCTTCGCGGCGATGTGCGGCGGAATGGTGTTGATCGCGAAGTCGGCGACCGCCTTCTTCGGACCGGCCGGGGTGGTGTACACGACCTCGACGCCCGAGGTCGTGTTGCGGTACTCGACGATCTCGGCGTTGTAACGCATCCGGCGGGCACCGATCGCCGCGGCGAAGGCGTAGGCGATCTTGTCCATCCCGCCGACCGGCTGGTACATCATCATCGCCTGGTCGAAGCCCATCTCGAACGAGAAGTAGTTGCCCACGGTCGAGGCGAGAAGGTCGGACATCGCGTACGGCGGGATGGTGGTGCCCGACTCCAGGCCCGCGCCCGGCTGCGTGGCGTAGCCGCGCCGCCCGCCGCCGGTGTACCGGAAGCTGGCCGCCGGGTCGCCGGCGACCCGGGCCCCGATGGCGCCGAAGCTGCGCAGGTAGGCCAGGAGGCGCTCCTTGTCCTCGGCGGTGAGGTACTGGTCGAGCGAGCCCTGGTCGGTCGCCTTCGCGAGCAGCTCGGCCGTGTACCCGTAGGCGTCCGCCTTGGCGGCCCGGTGCCGGACCGGGACGCCGTTGAGGGCGCCCGGCACGTTCTCGCGGTAGAGGAAGGCGTCGGCGTTCTGGTTGGTGAAGACCTCGATCGGGACGCCGAGTTCCCGGCAGTAGTCGAGCGTCACGTGCATCTGCGGGATGCGGCCGGGGCCGGCGTTCATGTACTGACCCTTGGAGAAGGTCGCCCGCTGGGTCTGCCCCTTGAGGTCGGTGCTGGTGTCGCCGCCCCGGACGGTCCGGTTACGGCCGCCGGGCCGGTCGCGCCCCTCCAGGACGGTGACGTCGTACCCGCCCTTGAGTAGTTCGTAGGCCGCGGTGAGGCCGGCGATGCCACCGCCCATCACGATGACCGTCTTGCGGCCGTGCCGGCCGAGGTCGCTCTTCTTCGGTGGTGTGAACGGCGGTGTCTCCGCGGCGTGGGCACTGGTCAAACCGAGCGCGCCCATGCTGTGCAGCATGACGCCGGCGCCACCGGCGATACCGACGCGACGGAGAAAGTCCCTGCGGGTCTGGCTCATCTGGCCTCCGGGTGTGGGGATGATCAACCCGGACGCTAGGAAGCCTTCGTTAAGCCGGCGGATCATCCCGAGGTCGGCCACGTCACGTACCCGCTGGTAGATCGCCTTTCCGGTTACGAAGCCTGGGACCCATCAGGACAAACCGGTTGTCCCGCGTCCGCCGCCGCTCGGCTCGGCACGCGACGGTCGTGACGAGCCCGCACGCAGGGCATCTGCGTGGACACCGGAGCGACGGTAAGGTACCGCGGTCGACGTGGGCGGACACTGTGGACGGAGTTTCGACGGTGAGAGAACAACGGCTTGCGCAGCTACGT
This sequence comes from Micromonospora sp. NPDC002575, assembly GCF_042889525.1. NCBI lineage: Bacteria > Bacillati > Actinomycetota > Actinomycetes > Micromonosporales > Micromonosporaceae > Micromonospora > Micromonospora sp. NPDC002575. The sequence goes on from NZ_JBIARA010000015.1 coordinate 12,625, forward strand.
GACCGCGTGCAGCGGCACCTCGCCACCCGCGCTCCGGAGCCGGTGCTCGCGCCGGAGGCGACCGGCGAGCTGGTCGACATGACCGTGGCGCTGGAGCTGCTCGCCCCGGTGTACCTGCGGGGGCACGGGGTGCCGGACGTGGTCCACGAGCACTTCGAGCGCCATCCGCCGGCCGAGCCGGACAGCGCCTCGACGCTGGCGTCGCTCGGCCGGCTGCTGTTCGCCCGGACGCTGTCCAGCCCTGACGAGGACACCCTGAACCAGGCCGTCGCCCTGCTGACCCGGTTCGAGCAACTGGCGAGCGAAGCCGACCTGGACGCCGCGATCGAGGCCCATCAGGCGGCGGTGACCGGCTGGCCCGACGATCCCGAGCACGCCGGGATGCGCGCCAACCTCGACCTCGCCCTGCGGACCCGGGCCGGGTTCCGCGACCAGGTCAGCGAGCTGGACCGGATGATCGAGGCGGCGCGGACCGGTGACCTTGTCGTGCAGCGTGACCACGAGGTCGTCCACCTCCGGCCCGGCGGACCGCAGCAGCTCGTCGGCGACGAAGGACTCGAACGCCGCGCCGTCGACGCTGAAGGTGTGCCGACGCGCCACCGGCCGAGCACGGCTCGGCCCACGTTGGGTACGGCTCTACTCACGACTGCCAGCCACGCAGCGGCCCCGGGCCGCCTGAGCGCCCGGCTGGAGGGGTGCTCAGGCGGCCACCCGATCCCGATCAGCCGTGCATCCGGGCCAGGTCGAGGCGGTCGTGCAGCCGGCGGAGCGGATACGGCGTCAGCACGTGCGGAGCATCTCCAGCACCTCGGCCGTGGTGGCGGTCTCACCAAGCCGCGGGAAGACCCGCTCGACGCTGTTGTCGTGCGCGTCCGGGCTGGTGTCGGTCATGGCGTCGGTGACCAACACGACGTGGTAGCCGAGTTCGTGAGCGAACCGGGCGGTCGACTCGACACCGATGCTGGTGGCGACCCCGGTGAGGAACACCTGGGTGACGCCGCGCTCGCGCAGGTGTTCGTCGAGCGACGTCCCGGTGAAGGCGCCCCACCGCTGCTTGGTGATCCGGTGGTCGCCGGCCTGGGCATCGAGTTCGTCGACGATCTCCGCGAAGTCGGCTGGTCGGGTCGTCGGCGGTGGCGTCGAGCGGACCGCCCCGGCCGAGGCGTCGGTACGCCCCGGTGCGCCGCCGGCCACCGTCACCAGGACGACGGGCAGATCATGGCGGCGGAAGGCCGCCGCCAGCGCGCCTGCGTTGTCGATGACGCCCGCGACGGGATGCGCGGTCGGTGCCCGCAGAATGCCCTTCTGCAGGTCGATCGTGAGGAGAGCGGCGGCGGGGTCGATCGTGGTGAGAGGCACCTGTGTTACTCCCTGCGGATGAGACTGCTTCGGGCGGTGCGCGTCAGTGCCCGACCGTCGCGGCGGCCTGGGACGCGGTTGGTGGAATGGTGCGGTCGAACAGGACCAGGTAGACGGATGCGACACCGATGGCGAGGACAGCCCAGGCCAGGCGGTGGAGTCCGGCGTCGCTGGTGTGCACTCCGAAGCTGACGCTGATCAGGCTGGCGGAGAAGATGGCGCCGATGTAGCCGAAGGTGCGGAACAGCCCGGCGGCGATCGCCACGGTGTCGCCCGGGGCCTGGGCGTACAGCGTCGTCTGGTTGGCGAAGTTGCTGAGCCCGTTCGTCACGCCGAACAGGGCCGACATGAGGACCAGCAGGATGACGCCGGATCCGTGGTGGATCTCCAGCATCAGCAGCCCGGCGGCGACGATCGCGAACACCCCGATGATCAGCGGCCGGCGCACCCAGCCCTTGTGGGAGGCCAGACGGGCCAGGGCGATGCTCACCGCGGACATCGGCAGCAGCATGACGCCGACCTGGTAGGCCGAGTAGCCGCCGACGTTCTCCATCCACTGGCTGCTGGCGTACAGCGATGTGTAGATCCCGAGCCCGAGGATGAGCTGGCGCAGGTAGGTGCGCTGCAGCGCGGCATTGCCGGCCAGCATGCGGACGTCGACCAGAGGGGAGCGGCTGCGGCGCTCCCACGACACGAGCGCGGCGGTGAGCGCGAGGGCCGCGCCCAGTTGCCACCAGTTGGGGTGTTCGAGGCCGCCGAGGAACAGCAGCAGGGTGATGACCGTGGCCGCAAACAGCGCGATGCCGGGCAGGTCGACCGCCGACGCGGTGCCAGCCCGGTCCCGGGCAGTGCGGGGCTCGTCCCGGTCGATGCCGAACCAGGCGGCGGCCAGCACGATGACCGCCAACGGCACGTTCACCCAGAACAGGGCGCGCCACCCGAAGGCGCCGGCCAGCACGCCGCCGATCGGCAGCCCGAACACCACCGTGACCTGAGAGGCGATGCTGAAGTCGCCGAGCACGCGGCTGGGTACGCCCACGCCGAACTGGTCGGCGCGGCGGCGGACGAGGGCCATCGCCGTCGGATAGCAGGCCGACGTGCCGACGCCGATGAGCGCGCGGGACAGCAGCAGCATCGCAAAGTCCTGGGCCGCGCCGCCGACGGCCCCGCCGACCAGCAGGATGGCCACCCCGACCAGGAGGATCCGGCGAGGACCGAACAGCGTCGACAGCTTGCCCATCGTTGGCTGCATGACGGCGCTGCACAGGTAGAGGACGGACACGAGGTTCGCCGCCGTGCCGGGACCGACGCGGAAGTCTGCGGCGACGCCCGCCAGCCCGGTGGCGATCATCGAGCTGTTGATGGGGTTGAGCGTGGTGCCGAGCATGAGCGGCACCGTGAACCGTAGCCCGAACGGCCTGGACGGCCTACCCGCTGCGGCGGGGGGCGACTCGTCGGCGGACGTGGAGGAAACCATGACCGCTCCGATCTTTGGTAATACTAACGACTTTCTTTGTGATACTAAGCAGTCATGGAAAGGGATGCAACCGAAGCCGCGACGCCGGGCGGCGAGCCACTACCCGAGCCGATGCCGGTGCCGACCCCGGAGCTGAACGCCGACCTCCGAGCAGCCGTTGCTCGCCTCTACAGCCGGTTCCGGTCGGAGCGTGCCCCCGGCGAGATCGCGGAGGCGGCGGTGTTCGTCCTCACGCTACTGCGCAAGCATGGACCGCTCACCCTGACCGAGCTCAGTGAGCGCGCTCGCGTCACGCCGGGCTCGATGAGCCAGACCGTCAACCGGCTGACCGCCGAGGGCTACGCCGTTCGGCGCCGCGACTCGAGCGACGGGCGGCGGGTGCTGTTCGTCATCACCGACTCCGGCACCGCCATCGCCGACGCCTCGCGCCAGCACCGGGAAAGCTGGCTCAGTGCCCGGCTCGACGCGCTCACCCCGGCCCAGCGGCGCGTCCTCGCCGAGGCCAGCCAGATCCTGCGGGACATCGCCGACTCGTGAACCCGCCCGGGCGTCCTGGGCCGCTGGAGCTCGGCGGCTCCGGGATGCGCTCGCCGCGAAGGTGGCGAACGCGGGCGCCGAGCGCTCCCGGCAATGCGAATGGACAGCAGCGCCAGAGCAAACGTCCGGGTTGAAAGGACCGAGCCCGTCCAGCGTCTGATCGTTGACAGCATCACTCGCGATCCAATACGCTTAACATGCTCATTAAACGAGCGGCACCCGATGACTGCACCGATCAGCCAGCAGGGTGTTCCTGGCCGACCCGTCCCGGCGCGACGGCAGGCTCTACGGCGGCAGCTCTGTCGCCTTCTCCTACCCGCCTACTCGGCTAGCCCTCAGTTACCGACACCGGCCACACCCTCGCCATGGGCACCGGACCGACCGCGACCGTCTCCCTCTGAAGGATCATGCCACCTACCACCAGCCATTTTGGCCGAATGCGTTGCCGCAGAAGGCGGCGGCAGGCCCCTGCCGGGCGTCAACTATGGAGGACCAAACACACATGTTCCACAGCACAGGCACCCTGCTGACGGCCGCGCTGCTCGGCCTGACCGCGACGGTCGGCTGGGCCGGACCGGCTGCCGCCGCACCGATCCGCTCGGCCGGCGCTCCTACTGTCTCGGTAAGCCGGCTGGTGCTCGAGCCGACCGAACGCGGCTACCGCGGCAGCCTTCGCGTGACCGTCACCAACAAGAGCGACAGCATGGATCACTTCACGTTCCGGATCCGTGAGGCGGTCGCGGGCTCCTTCTCCGGCGGGCCCGAGTCACTCTGCGATCCAGACGGCGTATCGGAGGGGTTGCTGGTCCGTTCATGCGCCTTCCCGGGCAACGCTGAGCTGGCCCCGGGTGAGCGCCGTCAGGCCACCGTCGAGTTCCAAGTGCTGACCAATCCCCGCACCTACCCGATGATCGCGGACGGTGGGCTGGTCACCGTGCAGTCGACGAACGTCGGACCGCTGGAGACCATTCCGTTCAGCGCGCGGTTCCGCTCCCTCGACGGCACGCCGACCAGCCCCCAGGCGTACGTGCAGGACACCCGGACAAACGCGTCCGTCGAGCTGGTCGGTCCGGTGACCGACGGCCCCGAGAACACCCGGCGGGTGCCGTTCCGGGTCCGGTACTCGGGTGACGCCCGGCAGCTCGGCAACTCACTCACCGCGACGCAGTTGCCCGCCGGGTCGACGATCCTCTTCACCGAGCCCTTCGACGGCCCGGTGTACGGCTCACAGGCATTCGTGCCGGGCGGGCTGCTGATGCAGGGCGAGGAGCGCGACGTGGCGCTGTACATCACTCGGCCGACCAACCCGGCGGACGAGTCGACCCCGATCACCCTGGAGCTGGCGACCCACTACTGGATGGAGACGGTGCCCGACGTCGACCCGAGCGACAACACCGTCACGTTCACCCTGGCCCTGCCGACCAGCTAACCTGACCTGCCATCGGCCGGCCGCCGCCCGGATTAGTTCCAGGTGGCGGCCCACCGCCGTCAGCCCGCCGCGGTCGGAGTGGTGGACTTGGCGATCATCGCCCAGTCCAGGATGCCTGCGGTGACATCCACCGCTGCCGGCATGCAATGCTTGCGGCCTGCAAGGACCGAGCGGCGCATCACGACGTCGAAGTCCGGGCCAGGCGACAGGGCACCGAGGGCGACAACGCCGCCGGAGGTTAGCACCTGCGCGATTGTCACCACCGTTCCTGCCTCCGCTGCGCGGCGACGCGCGGCACCGCCGAGCCGTCACTGTGCTGCCGGCTCACGCAGCACCTTCCTCAGATAGACCGCCGACTCCTCGTACCCCAAGGCGACGTAGAACGGGGCCGCCCGGCGGGTGGCAAGCGTGACCAGGCGGCAATTGCGGCTCACCGCCCACCGTTCGAACGCACTCATCAAGATGCGGCCGATACCGCGCCCACGGAACTCGGGCTGCACCAGGATTTCCTCCACGACGGCGACCGGCCCGTTCGCGTAGAAGGTGAGGTGGTCCATGCCGATGAGGTAGCCGAGTACGGCATCGCCATCGACGGCAAGCAGCAGACGAGCCTGATCTGTGTTCACCAGGTTGGCATAGCTGGCGTCGAACCGTGTCCGGGAGAACGGAAACGATTGTGCGAGCTGACTTGCGAGATTGGCTACCGCCGCGGCGTCGCTGCTGGTGGCACGCCTCACCGAGACCGACAGATCATCCACCGTCGAATGGCCCGGCGATGGGACTGGGCTCTCGTTCACTGCCCGAGTACCCGGTAACGCAGGTGCACGACGCCGTTTCGAAAGCGGCGCTCCTCGAGAAGCTCAAGATCCGCGCGCGAACCGGTCGGCAGCCCCGGCTTGCCTCCGCCGACGATGATGGGCAGGACGAACATCTGGCACTCATCGACCAGCCCGGCCTGGAATGCCTGCGCCGCGAGGTTGGCGCCTCCCACGGTGAGATCGCTGCTGGCCGTGGCCTTCAATTTCCGTACCGCGGCGGGGTCGAAACGCCGCTCAATTCGGGTGTCGGCAGTTGACGCCGCGGCGAGGGTCGTGGAGTAGACCACCTTGTTCGCCGCCTTCCACGTGTTCGAGAAATCGGCCAGGAGGTCGGACTGCGCGGCCAGAGAGGCATCGGTCTCCCAGACGGCCATCGACTCGTAGAGGCGTCGGCCGTAGAGGAACGTGCCCACGGACCGTAAGAGGTCGGTCTGGACCGCGAATACCTCGTCGTCGATGGGAAACCAGGCGAATGCGCCGCGCTCGTCCTCGATGTAGCCGTCGAGTGACATGTTGTTGACGTAGATCAGCTTCGCCACAGCGCTACCTTTCGAAGATCATTTCACTGGCTGAACATTGCTCAGCATGGTGGCGAGCTTGGCGAACGCTTGGCGCCAACCCTCCTCGGCCGGGTGCGCCAGATGCTCAGGGAGCCACTGGCGGATCTCCAGCCGCGTCCGTGCGTCAGCCTCGTCGTGGAACTCGACCCGCAGTCTCGTCTCGAACGGCCCGAAGCCCTCCGGCAGCCGGCCACTGACGCGCATAACACCTTCGAGCAGTTCGCTGTCGGCGACCTCGGTGAGGTCGATGTGGACGTGCACGCGCAGCCCGGGGTGGGTTGGATTGACCTCCACCCACCGCAGGTAGCCGCCCGGTCGTACGTCGAAGTCGATATCGTCGCGCGGCAGCAAGTTACCGGTCGGACCCCACCACGACGCAAGGTGGTCGGGATCGGTGAATGCCTGATAGACGAGCGTGCGGGGCGCGTTGAACACCCGCGAGATGGCGAGCTGCGGCGCTTGCGTTCTCATTTGACGTCCCCGGGGTTGGCGGTCGTCTGGTCCGTCGCCTGTTCAGCGGCCTGCATTGCGGCGAGGTGAGCATCGAGGCGCGTGAGGGACGACTCCCAGAAGCGTCGGTATCGCTCGATCCAGTCGGCCGCCTCACGCAACGGGGCAGCTTCGAGGCGACTCGCGCGCCACTTGCCCGATTGTGACCGTGAGATGAGCGCGGCGCCCTCGAGCACCTTCAGGTGCCGTGACACCGCGGGCATCGAGATCGACAACGGGGCGGTGAGCTCGGTGACCGTGGCGTCGCCTTCGGCCAACTTAGCGATGATCGCCCGCCGAGTTGGATCGGCCAGCGCCGCGAACACCGTGCTGAGCTGGTCGGTTCCCGCCATCGGAAGCTCCTGTCACTTAACTATGACGTTAAGCGTATAGGCCGCGAGGGACGTCGTCAACGATCAGACGCTGGACCGGAGCGGCCCTGCCAGCCGCCCAAGCGCCTCGGAAGCGGGTCAAGGCCATTCCGCGGCAAGCGATGGGTCCACTCTTGCCGCCGTCCGTGGCGACGCTCGTACCCGAGCCTGATCGCCGATCTGACCGTGGCGCCCGCGCCCTGACCGGCTGACCCGGCACCCGAGGCGGACGGTCGTGCAGTGCCTAGCCGACGCCGACGCGCCCAGCCTCCGGCTGGGCGCGTCAACTGACGATGTCAGACGATGCTGTTGAAGCCGCTCCAGCCGCTGCCGATCTGCTTGCTGGCCGAGTATGGAACGCCGTTGTCGCGGACGATGTTGTTGGCGTACAGCAGCAGGGTGCCGTCGGTGGTGCGGGCGACCAGGTCGGTGAAGCCGTCACCGGTCACGTCGGCGCCGACCAGGGTGTCGAAGCCGCTCCAGCCGCTGCCGATCTGCTTGCTGGCCGAGTAGGGGACGCCGTTGTCGCGGACGATGTTGTTGGCGTACAGCCAGAGGGTGCCGTCGGGCTTGCGGGCGACCAGGTCGGTGAAGCCGTCACCGGTCACGTCGGCGCCGACGAGCGTGTCGAAGCCGCTCCAGCCGCTGCCGATCTGCCGGGCCGAGGCGCTGCTGTACGGCACGCCGTTGTCGCGGACAATGTTGTTCGGGTACAGCCAGAGGGTGCCATCCGTCCTGCGGGCGACCAGGTCGGTGAAGCCGTCACCGGTCACGTCCGCACCGACGATGCGGTCGACGTTGTCCCAGCCGCTGCCGATCTGCCGCGCCGAGGCACTGCTGTACGGCACGCCGTCGTCGCGGACGATGTTGTTCGGGTAGAGGAACATGGTGCCGTCCGGCTTCACGAGGATCAGGTCGGTGAAGCCGTCACCGGTGGCGTCGGCGTTGACGATCCGCTCGGAGGTGCCCCAGCCGCTGCCGATCTGCCGCGCCGAGGCGCTGCTGTACGGCACGCCGTTGTCGCGCTCGATGTTGTTCGCGTACAGCCACAGGGTGCCGTCGGTCTTGCGGGCCACCAGATCGTGGTAACTGTCGCCGGTCACGTCGGCCACTCCGGGGTCCTTCACGGGTGGCTGGTTGGCCGTGGTGATGTTGTTGTACCGCCGTGCGACGTAGTTGCTCGCCGGGTGGGAGTCGATGAGACCGTCCCCACCCCCCGTCAGCGTCTCCGTGGCCATCTTCACCGGCGTGGAGCCGAAGGCGTAGTACTCGAAGGCGCCCGCCGACTGGTCGGTCCAACGCTTGAAGAGGATGACGTGCTCGTTCGCGGAGTTCAGGATGTCACCCGGCTGGAGGTCACTCTTACTGATCTGCGTCGACACCGTGTACATGTTGTAGGTCGTCTTCGACATCGAGAGGTGCCAGGCCATCGAGACGAACCCCGAGCAGTCCCTGCGGTAGTCCTTGCCGTTCTCGTCGGGGTAGTAGCCACTTTGGCTGTAGTTGATACTGCTGCGATTGTCGTACCAGTACTTCGCACGACTGAGCACCTCGGTCGGCGTGATCGCCCCACCCACGCTGGAGGCGGCGAAGGCCGTCTCGGGTGTGCTCGCCAGCACAGTGGCGACGCCCCCAGAGAGGCCGGCCCCGACGGCGAGTGCCACGCCGAGCGCCATCATGGACAGGCGACGAATCGCGTTCTTCCGCATAGTGTCCTTTCGGATCAGTTCCGTTTCCACAGGAGGATCGTCCGGCCGCCAATCCGTGAAGGTGGCGGTCGGCGAGCTGCAGAAAGTCGAGTGGGTGAGGCGCGGGTCAGAGGATCTGCCACGAGCCGAGACGATGGATTCCCGCTACGAGAAGCACCGTCACTTAACCGGTCCGTTAAGTGTATTGGCGTTCAGGCAGTGTTGTCAATGACCAGACGTCGGAACCGGATCACGCCTGCCAGCAGCAGCCAAGCGCTGCCGAACAACCTGCGACAAGACGATGCCCGTCACGCGCGCCGAGGAACGGGCACCGCACGAACACATCTCTCCGTCGCCGCGGTTGCCTCGTGGCACTTCGAGCCGCCACCGTCACCAGCACCGACCTCAGCGCAGTACCGGCGTCCACCTTGATGACGCGGATGAGGTGGCGACCACCGCCACGGCGGAACCGGGCGGCGCGGCCAGAGGCGGGATCGAGGTGGGCATCGTCCTACCCCTCTGGCTGACCGACCAGGAAGGGTAGAAACTGCGGCAGATCGTCCACCGCGGCAGTACGAGTTCGGTGCGCTACCGGCGCGCGATGATGCTGCTGGCCTCGGCCGGCGGGAACCCGGTGCCAGTGATCGCCCAACTGGTGCAGGCCGACGAGGACACCGTCCGCGACGTCATCCACCGGTTCAACGAGATCGGCCTGGCCTGCCTGGACCCTCGGTGGGCGGGAGGCCGTCCCGGCCTGCTCAACCGTGACGACTGTCCGGCCGCATCACTAGGGTTTCGGCCATGAGTGACGACGTTCATATGACCGCTTCGGCATCGGATCCGTCGGGGCGGAAGGGGTGGTGGACGGACCTGCGATGGCTGGTGAACGCTGATCCGGAGCGGGTTCTGGGGTTGCTGGCTTCCGATGCGGATTCCGATGCGGATTCCGATGCGGATTCCGATGCGCGACTGATGGCTGCGGTTTACCGGGCGTCGGTGGACGTACACCGGGACGTGCCACCGTGGGTGCGGAGGCAGCTGCTGGCCCTGGACGCGGCTCGGTACGGGGACCGGGAGTTGTCGGCACAGATTGCCGCCGTGTCGGTGGAGGAGGTCGACGCCGAGCCATGGCGGGTGCTGTGGTCCACCGGCGCGCAGAGTGACAAGCACTTCCAGATGAGCCCGTCCGGTCACACCGGCGGTGTCGACGCGGTGGTGACAACCTTCTCGGACGGCCGCCACGTCGTGGTCACCGGCAGCAAGGACCAGACGGTCCGGGTGCGGGACCTTGAGACCGGCCAACCGGTCGGCGGGCCCATGAGCGACCTCAACGGCAGAGTGTGGGCGGTGGCGACAAAGGTCGTGGACGGTCGGCCGTACGTCGTCACGGCCAGCGACTGGGCGGTACTCGCGTGGGACCTGGCCACCCGACAGCAGACGGGCGAGCTGCCGGGGATCAACGGCGAGGTGTGGTGTCTGGGCACGGCTGTCGTCCAGGGGCGACCGTGTGCGCTCGCCAGCGACGACGACGTGTCCGTGCGGGTCTGGGATCTGGCCAGTGGGGAACAGGTCGGCGAACTCACCGGACACGACGACTTCCTGATGGCCATCGACACGCTGGTGATCGATGACAGGCCCCATGCGGTGGGCTGTATGAGCGGCGGCAAGGTCTGGCAGTGGGACCTGACCACCGGACAACCGGTCGCCGAGCCCCTGCCGGGCCACGACGGCGAGGTGTGGGCAGTCGCGACAGCGGCCGTCGACGGCAGAGCCCACGCGATCACGGCAGGTTACGACGCCACCGTGCGCGTGTGGGACCTGGTCATGGGACGGGAAGTCGGCAGGCTGGTCGGCCACGAAGGCACCGTGTCCGCGGTGGTGACCGCGGTGATCGGTGGAGAACTCCGGGTCGTCACCGGTGGCTCGGATGGAGCGGTGTGGCTGTGGGAGCTGGCCGCCGGGCGGCAGATCGGCCGGGAGCTGGTGTTTCCCGCACCAGTTCATGCGCTGACCGTGACCCCGGAAGGCTCGCTCGTGGTGGGCTTCGGCGGCGACGTCGCGGTCCTGTCCCTGAATGCCGACCCTGACTCTACGGGACCGTGAGCCGTTGGTGCTGTGACCGGATGGTTGCCGGTTCCGCCCCGGCGATGAGGACAGAACGCAGCCAGCGGCTGCGCAACCCGGCGAACCTACGCGGTCAGAGCACTAGCTAGTCAGGCATGCCGTAGTCACGGCTGCCGTCCTCGTTCCGTCGAGAATCGCGCGTCCGACGCCGCACAGCCAGGGCAGCAGCAAGACCGACGCTGGCAGCGATCAGCTGCACCAAGCTGTTGGCCAAGTTGACGAGCTCAGCCAGTGTGTGAGGGATACCCACCGCAGCCTCCGAGGTCGGTTCCTCCCGCGCGCTGTGCGGCGCGCGGACCCCCGCAAGGCCCGATGGAAGTCTCGCTCCACGGGCAACTGTGCCTAGTGTGCCAGACCCTGGCAAGGTTTCGGGCCATCGGGCTCATGGCCAGAGCGCCTGCTCGGTGCGCCGGGCACGCTGGGCGAGGTCGGTGGTGCCGGCGAGGACGTCGTGGTGGTGGACCATGGCGTGCGCCACCGAGCGGCGGTGGCTGAGCGGTCTGCGCCAACGGTGCGCGTGGTCGAACAACGTCCGGTACGGTTCGCGGACGTCACAAGTCGGGCACGGTAGCCAGCAGGCCGGCATTCGATGGGTGGACGGTCCTGGAGAACATCGACGGGCGTCGGCCGGTGGAGTTCACGGCCAGGCGGGGTGATCGTCGTCGCCGAAGCCACGCCGGTAACGGTCCGGGCTGGTATGCAGGGCGCGTTGGAAGTGGGCGCGCAGGGCGGTCGCCGAGCCGTGACCGCTGCGCTCGGCGACGGCCGGCACGGGCAGATCGGTGGTTTCCAGGAGCCGGCGGGCCAGGTGCAGGCGGCGGCTCTGGAGCCAGGCCAGGGGCGTGGTGCCGGTCTGTTCACGGAAGCGGCGGGTGAGCGTGCGTGTGCCCAGCCGGGCGTGGCGGGCGATGTCGGCGACCGTCAGCGGTTCGGCGGCGTGCTCGTCCAGCCAGGCCAACGTAGGTGCCAGTGTCCCGGTGGTGCCTGCCGGGACATGGTCGACGAACTGGGCCTGGTCGCCGTCGCGGCTCGGCGCCATGACAACGAAACCGGCTGTACGGGCGGCGACGGCTGCGCCATGGTCGCGGCGTACCAGGTGCAGGCACAGGTCCAGGCCAGCCGCGACCCCGGCCGAGGTGAAGACCCGGCCGTCACCGGTGAACAGCGACGCCGCGTCCACCTCGACCGTCGGGTGCCGGCGGCGCAGATCGGCCGCGGCCCACCAGTGGGTGGTGGCGCGGCGTCCGTCGAGGAGCCCGGCTTGGGCGAGGACGAACGCCCCGGTGCAAATCGAGACGGTACGCGCGCCACGTGCGGCCGCTGCCCGCAGCACGTCGAGCACCGCCTTCGGCGCCTGCCAGGGCATGGCCACGCCGGGCACGACGATGGTGTCGGCGTCGCGGGCCGCGTCCAGGTCGTACGGTGCCTCGATCCGGTAGTGGCTGATCCCGGACACGCTGGTCCGCACGGCCCGGCGCTGGCCGCAGACCCGGATCTCATACGGGTAGCCGCCGTCGGCCAGCCGCGTGCTGCCGAAGACCTGGCACGGGACGGCGAGATCGAACCCGACCACGCCGTCGAGCGCCAGCACCGCGACGACGTGAGAATCAGCGGCCACGGACCGTCCATACGGTGCCCCGCGGCTCGAACTCGAGGACACCGGCGATCATCACGGCGAAGTCCGGCCCGAACTCGCGGGCCAGCACGTGCAACGCAAGGTCGATGCCGGAGGTGCTGCCGGCCGAGGTGATCAGGTCGCCGTCGTCGACTACCCGGGCGTCCTTGAGCACCGCGCCGCTGTCGGCGAGCTGGTCGCGCACCGTGTGGTGGGTGTTGCACGGCCGTCCGCGGGTGAGGCCGGCGGCGGCCAGCAGCAGTGCTCCTGTGCAGACTGAGCTGATCACCAGGCCGCGGCGGGCGGCCGCCGCGATGCTGCGCGGCAGCTGGCCCTTCTTGATCTCGTGGGCCACGCCGGGCTCGTCGGGGCCGGTGGGTCCGCCGCCGGGTACGAGCAGCAGATCGGTGTCGTTGGTCGACCATCCCTGGCTGACGACAACCTTGGTGCCGCCGAGGGCGTTGACCGTCCGGGGAACCGTGCCGGTGACGTAGTCGACGGTGACGGCTCCGCCGCTGGCGAAACCGGCGATCGTGAATGCCTCGTTCGGCCCGATGAAGTCCTGCTCGGCCACACCATCGAAGAGCACCATCCGCACCCGGAAGGGCCGGCTCGGCGACCACCGGCCCTTCGCGGTCGCCGCTGCAGCAAGGACAGTCGTGGTGAGGGTGCCAGCGGCGGCGGCACTGAGAATGGTTCTGCGTTGCATGCGAGAACTCCTGAGGTCGGTGGTGTGACCAGTTCACCCGCCGGACCGCCGCCGGGAAAGTGGCCTGAGCTCACGCCGGCTACGAAGTTCCCCACCCGGACCGTCCGATCAAACGACGCTGACAACCGAGGGTCGATCAAGCTTCCCGCCGGTCTTGCCGGGCGCCAGCCGTGCCCGTCGATCGCTGGCCGATCTACCAGTGGTGACGCAATTCACTCATGTGACACCATCCGTCGCATGACGAGGCCCTTGACGCCGTCGCACCGCTCCCGAGGCCAGGTCTGGGCAAGTATGCTCGCCTTCCTGAGCGCGGCCATGGGCATCGCTGCGGCGGTAGTCGCCGCCATTGTGATCGGATCAATCAACGAGCGGTTCGATCGCATCACCGGCAGTCCTCCCACGGGGCCGATGACGTTCGCTGCGGTCATCACCGTCATCGTGAGTCTGCTCATGATCACCTTTGGGATGTGGTGCTACCTCGCAGGCTCGCGCACCGAGTCAACGGTCGTGACCGCCGGCTGGGCGCTGTTCTCGATCGTGCTGTGCACCGCCTGCATCACGCCGGGGTGGTTCACCGGCGCCTTCCTCTACGCGGATCCTGGCGGCTCCGGCCGCTACAGATACATGGCCTTCGTCGAGCTAATCCCGAGCTGGCTTTCCACCACCTCACTCGCGTTGGCCATCGGCAAGGTGGTGACGTTCTTCGCCGCGGCGATACTGCTGTCGGCGACGCACTCACGAGCCGGCCGGCCGCCCCGGCTGCACCGCCCGCTCCGGCTGTCCCGCCGCCCGCTCGGGGGTAAAGCTACGGACCTTTGACAGCAGCCATCAAGAGGACGTCATCCCGTGTCGCGCTGACACAGCACACGGCCGGGCGTAAGGATGTGGGCATGAGTCCGTCGCAGCCCGTCGTTGATCCCGTGCCCGAGCCGGACACGACCGTGGGCGGGCCGGTGAATACCGCTGGCGCTCGGTCCAGGCCCCCATCGCCGGACGCCCCCGCGTCCTCCCCGGATCACCGCTACCTGCTCGACAACGCCCGGGTGGAGGCGGGCGAGCGGTTCACCTGGCTGGCCGAACTGTTCGACGGCGCCACGCGTGGACACTTCGACCGGCTCGGAATCAGGGCGGGCTGGCGCTGCTGGGAAGTCGGTGCCGGAGGCCCCAGCATTCCCGAGGCACTCGCCACGGCCGTCGGACCAACCGGTTACGTGCTGGCCACGGACATCAATCCGGCCTGGTTGGACCCGCGCGGCGGGTACGAGGTGCTCCGGCACGACGTCGTCGGGGACCCGCCGCCGCAGCCAGGCACGTTCGACCTGGTACACGCGCGGCTCGTGCTCGTTCACGTGCCCGACCGCGCCCGGGCGTTGGCGACGATGGTGGCGGCGCTGCGGCCCGGCGGTTGGCTGTTGGTGGAGGATGCCGACACCGAGCTGCAGCCGCTGGCCTGCCTCGATGAGGTCGGCCCGGCGCAGCGGCGCGCCAACCGGCTGCGGCGCGCCGTCCGGGAGTTGATGACCCGCCGCGGCGCCGATCTACGCTACGGCCGTACGCTCCCACGGGCGTTGCGCGCGGCGGGCCTGGTCGATGTCACGGCGGCCGGCTGCTTCCCGGTCGGCGGGGTAGCCTGCGACCGGCTGGAGTCCGCGACGGTGCGCATGGTCCGCGCCGAGTTGCTCGCCGCAGGGCTGGCCAACGACGTCGAGATCGACACGCACTTGGCCGCCGTCGACGCCGGCGAGCTCGACCTCACCCTCGCGCCGCTGATCTCGGCATGGGGACGCCGCCCGGGCTAAGCAGGCTGCCTGAAGTCCCGCAGGTAACTGGGTGGCAGCACGGAGCGGCCGACCTGCCGGCCACCACACCGCCGCGTTCGCCCAGCGAGACGGACGCCACCGCGGCACGAGTACCCGCTGGACTGGAAGGAACCGGATCGTCACCGGGCCCTTCCAGTCCAGAAGCTCACGTAGTCGCGTGACGGCGCGGCCATCCAGGTCGCGAACTGTGGCGGCGGCTGACGCACCGGGCCTTCGTCCACCGCGCCGATCAGTAGCTGACCGCGACCTTCATCTGCCGCCAGGTCTGCGGGCCGACCACCCCGTCGACCGTGATCCCGCGCATGCCCTGGTACCACCGCACGCCGCTCTCCGTCCGCGCGTCGAAGTCGCCGGTCGCGCGGCCACACCGGTGCTCCCCCACGAACCGCTGGACGAAGGCCACGTCGTCGCCGCTCATCCCCCGGCGCAGGGTACGCGAGCCCGGCTTCCGGCTCGGCGGCGTCGGCGCGGGTGGTGTGGTCGCCGCGCGCAGGGCGGCCACCGTGAGCAACCCCACGACGCCGTCCACCGCCAGCTTCCGAGCCTGCTGGAAGGTGCGCACCCACGACTCGGTGGCGGCCCCGAAGTCACCGTCGACCGCCAGCCTGGCGCCCAGCCGGTTGGCGGTGGCCTGCAGCTCCCGAACGTCGCCGCCCCGGTCACCGCGCCGCAGCACCCGATCACCGAGCTTCGGCACCGGTGCCGCCACGATCCCCCAGCTCCGGTCACTTCGCTCCAGGGCCGGCTGGTGGCTGACGCTGACGTGCAGGTGCTTGTCGTGCGGGTTGCTGCCGGTGTATCGCGCCGGGGCGAACCCCCGGCTCCGGCTCCAGATCGTCCGATCGAAGATCACGTACTGGGTGGACGGGTGGGCGATGCACTTGCGGATCACCAGCGCCGGGTCGATGCCGTCGCGGTCGATGTCGAGCGCGTTGACCGAGCGGTTGTCCGTGTCCGGGTTGTGGTCGGAGGTGCCGGCCCGGTGGGCGGCATCACCGATCCAGCCGTCCGAGGCACGGTCCCGGTGCGGCCAGCGCCGGTCGACCTCGTCGCGCAGCAGCCGCAGCGTCGGCGCCAGGTGGTACGCCGCGAGCGCGGGCGGTTCCGGTGGCGGCTCCTCCTCGGCGGCGAAGAGGTCGTACTCGACCGCCTCCCCGATTCGGCTCTCCGGATCGTCGTCCTCCGGGATCGGGCCCCCGTCGACCTGATCGATCACCGTGTCCATCTCGTACTCCTCTCGTGCTGGCCGCCGGTGCGGCGTCATGCGGCGGTGGGGGTGCCCGGCGCGGCGGCGGGCGTCGGGTCGGTGTCGGTTGGGGCTGCCGGGCGGGCGTGCTGCGTCGCGGGCACCTCGACCGCCAACGGTTCGAGGTCGGCGCGGATCGCCGAGACCTGCCAGTAGAAGGCGTGCGACGCCTTCGAACCGTCGACGGTGCGGACCCGGAACTCGCCAGCGACGACCCGCGACGCCGCCAGCGGCGACACCGGCTCGTCGTCCTCGAAGACCGGGGTGAGCTGGACGGTCCGGCCCTCCAGCCGGGTCAGCGCCTCGAAGTACCGGGGCAGGTCGACGGTGGCGACGCCATCGACGAGCCGCCCCTCGCCCCGGTAGTAGACGCCGTTCTCGGGGCCCTCCAGCGCGGCGTGCACCAGCAGCCGGCGGTCCGGATCGGCCGGGTCGTCGAGCGGGTGGTCGATGACGAACTGCTTCGTCCGGCCCACGATCTTGCCGGTGCCGGCCTCCAGCGAGATCGGGTACGGGCCGCCGGCCGGCCCGGCGTAGATCGCCCCGGAGACGAACAGGTCGAAGGTGCTGATGCCCCCGCCGCTCCAGTCGGGAATCGAGTTCGGGCTCGACTTCACCCCGAGCCGGCCGTTGACCTGGAGGTCACCACCGACATGGCCCCGCTTCTCCACCCACAGGCAGCCCGTATCCGGCGCGGAGCCGCCGCCGTACCCGATGTACACGCCCGCGTTGTTGAGCAGGTACAGCCGCTCGGGGCCGCTCAGGTGCAGCCGTCCGGCACCGGCGAGATAGCCCTTGTCGGGAAGGTTGACGGTCCCGGCCACCCCGAGCGTGCCCTGCACGGTCAGGTCCCCGCTGGCACCGGACTCCTTGACCACGACCAGTCCGGCACCGGCCCTGAGCGCCACCTGGCCGTCGCTGACCAGGCTCAGCCCGCCGCGCCCGCGGACCCGGGCGGCGCGCAGCTCCTGCAGCTCCAGGTCCGCGTACGGCTGGCTGTGCAGCGGGTAGCCCAACCCGGGGGCGGTGCTGCTGCGGTCGACCAGCTCGAAGCCCCGGCCGGCCCGGAAGGAGAGCTGCGCGTGCTGGACGTTCGGCCCCCAGAAACCGAGGCCGGTGACCACCTGGTCGGCCTTGACGTAGGTGCCGTCCAGGCTGCCCAGGTGCAGCATGCCCTGGCTGATCCGCAGCCGGTCCGCGCCGGCCTGGTGAAAGGCGATCGCGTCGTCGGGATCGTTGTTGTTGCCGATCTGCAGGATGGTGTTCTCGCCTGCCGCCGCCCAGTAGCGGATGAACGCCTCGTCGCCCACCCCGCCGCCCGGGTTCGCCGGGAACTGGATGCCGGCCGACGGCGAGTTGCCGAGGGCCGGCACGATCGCCCCGACCGGCATCCGCAGCCCGGCGACCAGCCGGCCGGTGCTCTGCACGGTCACCACGCCCTGGTTGCTGACCACCTGGCCGAGCACGATGGTGCGCCCCGGGTCGGCCGGCGGGGTGCTGGCCAGCTCCACCCGGCCCTCCTCGGTCCACCGGGTCTCGCCGGCCACCCCGCCCTCGTTGCGCCGGTCGGTCAGCGTCTCCAGGTAGCGCAGGGTGACCTGAAAGGTGCCGTCGCCGGGCGGGCTCACCCGCCGGCTGGCGGGCACCACGATGAGCAGCCCGTCGGCGTCGACGGCCACGCCCTCGGCGACCGTGACGTCGCTGCCGGTCGCGCTCAGCTCCAGGCCGCTGACCACACCTACCGGTTGCCGCAGCCGGGCGGTGAGGTGCTGCCGGGACAGCAGGTAGTCCACCGCCTGAGCCAGGTCGGCGGCCCGCAGGTACTGGTGGTCGTAGTAGCGGGGCCGGGCCATCGGCAGCGGCAGGTTGTTCTTCCAGTTGATCGTCATCGGTTTCTCCGCGGGAGTTCGAGGTCGGTTGATACGGTCGGGGCTTCCGCCGCGACGGCGAGGCTCATCGGGGCTCCACGGCGTCGTAGCGCAGGCCGCTGGAGACGGCGCCGCCGGTGGCGTGCCGGGAGCGACCGAGCCACAGGTGCACCGAGCCGTCCACGCCCCGGGCCAACTGCCAACGGCGAAGCACCCGGATCCCGGACCGGCCGATCTCCTCCTCGGGGACGGCCAGTTCGACCACCCCGGTGCCGCCCGGATCGGGCCGCCAGTCGAGCACCTTGCTGTGCCCGAGCACCGGCACCGGCGGCCCGTCGCGGGTCGGCTGCTGGATCGGCACCCGCCGCAGACGCACCGCGGTCGGGTCCCCGGGCATCGGGGTGGGTACGAGCGGTACCCAGTTCTCCGGCACCGTGGTGGCGAATGCGTAGGACAGCTCGGGCACGGTCACCGGGCGTCCGGTCACCGGGTCGACCGGCGGCGGATCGGGCACCGGCGGTCGGGGCGGGACGGCCGACCGGGCGACCTGCGCGCTGCGGTCGATCGCCCGGCCGGTCGCGCCGGTCACCGTACGCTCGATCGCCCAGGCCAGGTTCGCCATCTCGTCCCGGCCGAACCGGACCTCCTCGACGGGCTCGGAATCCACCGTGGTGGCTGCCGTCGCGGGCAGGACCAGCACGTCGGCGGGCCCGTCGGTGACCGCGCCGGACGGCCGGAACAACGCCCAGCCGCGCCCACCGGGGGCGGCCGGCACCAGCGTCCGGGTGCCGAACGTGTCGGTGACGATCAGCGACCGGATTCGGGTGGCCGAGCCGACCGGCAGTTCCAGCGGAACGATGAAGTGGTCGTTGGCGTAGACCAGGCCGTACTCGAGCAGGAACATCCGGGCCAGGTCGGCGGCGCCCGCCCCGATCTGGGCCAGGTTGATCCGGGAGTCCTCCATCTCCCAGAACCGGGTGGCCGGCATCCCGGCATAACCGACCGGAGTGGGCAGGGTGATCCGGACCAGTTCCTGGCTGTCCGGCTGCGCCTGCAACGTGTCACCGGGCGCGTGGTCGAAGTGGTACCAGTCCAGCCGGTCACCGTCGTACTCCCGGGCGGCGAGCACCAGCTCACCGGCCGACCCGGCGGCGGCGACGGCGAACTCGTACTCCATCCGCTCCCGCTGCCAGGCGGTGTCCTCCTGCCCGGCGGTGCTGATCAGCGGGTGGAAGTCGGCCGGCGGCCACGGTGGGCTCGCCGGGCGGGGGTCGACCCCGGGCGAGATGACCGCCGGTAGCTGCAGCAGGTATCCCCCGGGTGGGCCGGGCGGGCGGGGCGGGACCCCCAGCCAGGTCAGCCAGTTGGCGATCGCGGTGTGCACCGCGTCCGCCAGGGCCGGCGGCACCGGCACGTCGGTGTCGACGGTCCCGGCCGCGCAGGCCCGCAGCAGCAGGTCGCCGTGCGGCACCCGACCGGCGACCACCCGCAGGTAGCCGACGGTGGCCGGGTCGGCCGCCGACGGGGCGTCCGGCGGCACCGCGGGGATCCGGTAGCGGCCGGCGACCACCGACGCCAGCTCGCCGGCGCCGGCCTCGGCCAGCAGCCGCAGGAACTGCTGGCCGGTCTCCGCCGCCAGGCGCAGGTCGCCGGCGGTGGCCGCGCCCTCCCGCTCGGCCAGCGCTTCAAGCGGGATGTGGGCCGGCAGCCCGATGGTGCTGCCCGAGGCGGCACCCGGGCGATACCGGGTGAACGGGGTCACCTCGGCGTGCACCCGGGCGGCAACCGGCGAACCGGCGTCCTCTCCGGTGAACTCGCCGAGCTGCCACTGCCGGGCGAGCAGCCACAGCGGGTCGGCGGTACGCGCCTCCAGAGCCGGGCTCAGGTCGCCCCGTCGGGTACGCGGTTCCAGCCGGGTCCAGGTCGTCACCGAGGCCGACGCATCCGGCGTGACGTCCCGGGGCGCGGCCGACGCCGACTGGTGGTCCTGCCCGAGGTGGCTCATCGGTCCTCCTGCTCACCCGGAGCCGCGGGGGCCGCGTCCGGCACGAAGTCGGTGGTGGTCGCCGCCTCGGCGACGTTGGTCGGCAGGTAGAACGCGGGCAGGAACTGCCCGCCGGCACCAAGCGAGTCGAGGTCGGTGACCCGGGCGATGGCCAGGTCGAGGGCCTCCTCGACGGCCTGGGCGAGGCCCGCCGGCTGCCAGCTCGGGGTCCCGTCTGCGCTGACCGCCAGCAGCACCGCCTGGGGAGCGGCGGCGGCCGGCGCGTCGTACTCGAAGGTCAGGCCGGTCCGCGTCTGGGCGGCCGGCACCACCTCGGTCCACTCGTCGACGAGCAGACCGTGCACCGGCTGGGTGAGGTCGAGGTCGCCGAGGCTGACCAGGACCAGCGACGTCGGCTGGCTGTCGGGCTGCGGCGGGGCCTCACCCACCCACCGGTCGTCGGCCCGGTAGGGCAGTTGGGCGACCCGGACCCGCGCCGGCACCCGTACCGCCCCGCCCGCGTCGAGGGCATCGGCGTAGGTCAGCGCCTCCTGCAACCGGCCCACGCCCGGGCGGACCCGACCGTAACGGGCCAGCCAGCGTCGTACCGGGTGGGGCGAGCCGCCCTGGAGGGCGTCGCTGGCGGCCAGTGCGGTGGCCAGCGCGGCCGGGTCGGGGGCCCGGCTGGCCGACAGCACCGGCATGTCGGCGCCGAGCAGGGCCTGTACCCGCGCGACGTGCAGCTCGCGGCGGGCCTGCGGTGGCGCGCTCGGGTCGTCGAAGTCGGTCTCCGGGTCGCAGTCGCAGCCGTCCAACGGGCACGCGACGGTGCCGCGGGCCTCGGCGATCAGCCGGCAGTGCGCGGCGATCCGCCGGGCCAGCTCGTCGCCCGCGGACCGGCCGGCCTCCGCCACGGCGGCACCGCTGTCCGGTGGCGGGAACACCCCGACGACGCCGAAACCGGCGGCCGTACGCAGCGCGCTGCGGACGGCGGCCCCGCCCCCGGCCGGGTCTGCCGGGCCGCCGGTGCGACGCAGGTCGTCGGCGGTGGCGCGGGCGAGCTGCCACAGCTCGGTGGCCTCGTGCCGGGTGGTGTGGTCGACCTGCACCGGCGCGTCGGGCTCGGTGCCCAGGTCGGCGTCGAGCAGTTGCCGGCTCCGCCCGAAAAGGTCACGCAGCGCAGCGACCGCGGACAGGAACTCGGCCAGGCTGACCCGGGAGGCCGGCCAGTCGGGGTCCCGGTCGTAGTCCAGCTCCAACCGCCAGGCGGGGGTCACCCGGGACGGTGCGAAGCTGCTCCAGGCGACCAGTTCGATCCGCCGGTCCAGGTCGGTGCCGGAGGGCACGCCCGGATGCGGCGGTGCGGCGAGGTGGTCCACCGCCGCCGCCCCGAGAAAGTCCAGGGTGCCCTCGACCGGGTCGGTGACGTCGCCGCCGTCCGGTGCGTACCAGCGCATCCGCCAACACACCCGGTTGGCGGGCGGCAGCAGCGCGGCGGTCAACGCGTCGACCGCCGCGCCGATGATCCGGGGCTGCGCGGACCGGCCGGCCGGCCAGTCCACCCGCCGTTCGGCGAACCGGGCGTCGAGGTTGAACAGCAGCGCGACCCGGTGGGTGACGGTCACCCCGCTGGCCGGCGTCCGGGTGAAGTGCAGTTCCGGCGGGCTGCCGGCCGCGCCGGAGGCGACGTCCACCGCCGCGGCGGCGCGGTCCATGTCGCCCACGGCGAGCTGGTGCACGCCTTCGGCGAGCAGGGCGTCGGCGACCGCGTCGGCGTGGTCGGCCAACTCGTCCAGCACCTCGCGGACGGCGATCCGGGCGGGACCGGGCAGCTTCGCCAGCTCGCTGGCGAGCGCGCCGGCCCGGTGCAGCCGGTGCAGCTCCAGCCCGTCCGCGACGGCGGCGGACGCGACGGTGTCCACGATGTTCGGCGGTCCGCCGTCCTCGGCCGGGTCGACCCGGTGAGCGCGTACCGGGGCCAGCCGCCGGAACAGCGGGAGGTACTGGTCGAGCGGGCCGTCCGGATGGTCGTGCAGGCCGCGCTCGAATCGGTAGCCGAGCAGCTCGCCCAGGGCCTGCCCGTCGCGCATGCCGGCGAGGAGCTGCCCGGCCAGCCGGACCCGGCGCGAGGAGAGGTCGACCGCGACCGGATTGTCGTCGCCGCCGCCGTGCGAGCGCCACGCGCTGCGCAGCACGGCGGCGGTGGCCGCCTGCGCCGGGGACGGGGCGTGCACGTGACCCGCGCCGGCCGGGGCCGCCACCAGTTTCGCCGGCACCGTGGCGTCCAGCACGTGCCCGGGCCGGTCGACCAGGGTGGGCGGCGGCGCCGGGTGCAGGTCGGTGAGCCAGCCGTACGCGCCGATGTGCAGCCCGTCGGGCGTCCCGGCCGGACGGGTGGCGGGCAGCCGGTCCAGCCGGGTGGTGGCCAGGGAGGTCACCCAGGCGTCCAGCCGGTGAGCGGCGAGCCCGAGCGTGCCGGCGACGTACCGGTCCAGGTCGTCCGGCGCGAGGGTGGCCGCGTTCAGCCCGGTCGCCAGCCCCTCCAGTGCGCCGCGCAGCTCGCGTAGGTCGGCGGTGGCCGCCCGGTGCCGGTCGTCGTTGTTCCCGGCCGCGGCGGCCAGGTACTCGCCCACGCTCCGGCCGCCGGTGCCGGGCACGGTGACCGCCAGCCGCCGGCGCAGCGTCGGCGTGACCTCGCCCGGTCGGACGTCGACCAGTTCCGGTTCGGGGATCTCGGCGGCGGCCGGCAGCCCGGCGTCCTGCGCGAGCAGGTCGGCGGCGGCCGAATGTTCGGCGATCAGCGCTGCCCGCAGCAGCCGGTAGAACAGCGGCACCGGCCCGTCGGTGGCGGGCGCGACGGGAATCTGGTCGCCGCGCAGGCCCACTGCGGTGAGCGCGTCGAGGTAGGCCCTGATCCGGTCGGCCCGGGCCGGGCCGGGTGCGGCCACCAGCGGGGTGCCCAGCGCGAAGGCCCCCTCGGCGAAAACCGCCAGCGACAGCCGGGGATCGACCGGGCCACCCAGGCCGAGCGCGGCCAGCAGCGCCCGGCCGGGTTCGACGACCTGCTGCCGCCAGTGCGGGCCGAGTTCGAGCCGGGCGAACCGCCACAGCCAGCTCACGTAGTCGTTGCCGAGCATGCTGCGGGCCCGGACCTCCAGCACCCGGGCGTCGGTGGCCAGGATCTCCACCATGGTCTGCTCGGGATCGGGCAGCCCGGGCCGGATCCGGGGGGCCGGGGCGGCCAGCCAGACCCGCTGCCAGAGCTCGCGCAGCACGGGGACCGCCCGCGCTTCGGCGGGCCCGGCCGGCTGCCAGCGGCGCAGCGCCGCGACTGGCAGCAGCCCGTAGGGCTGCGCGCCGATGCGCAGGGTGGGCAGCGGCCCCTCCGGGTGCAGGTGCTCGACGAAGTGGTCGCGTAGCCGCCGCTGCTCGTCCGGGGTGGCCACCGGCAGCAGGTGCCGCAGCATGCTGCCGGGTCCGGCCGGCCAGAGGGCCCGCCGGACCAGGCGGGCCATCCGCCGTTCGTCCCGGTCGGCCGCGGCGGCACGGGCCAGCGCGGTCGGCGCGTCGGCCCGCACCGGCCGACGGCGGACGGCCGTCAGATCGTCGGCCGGCGGCGCGGTCGAGGACGACCCGGCCGGTGCGGCGCGCAGCGGTACGGCCAGGGCCCGGCTGGCCAGGGCGGCGGCGTTCTCGTCCGGCGCGCCGGTGCCGGGTGCCGCGTCGGTGCCGGTGACCCGGGCGACCGGGGCACGCTCGGTCACGGTGACCGTCTCGGTGTTGTTGGTCGGGGTGCCCGGCGGCAGGAAGGCCAGCCCGTCGGTGGCGGCGTGGGCCTCCAGCAGCCGGCCGAGCTGCGCGGCGGAGACGTCCGGCGCGGTGTCGGTGTCGACGCCGAAGACCAGCAGGCGGTCCACCGGTTGGGGCCGGCCGGCGCTGTCGGTGGGCACGTCGACGGCGAAGGCCATTCCGGCGGCCACCGCGGCCGGGTAGTCGACCATCCAGCGCATGCCCTCGTCGACCGGGGGCGCCCCGGGGCTACCCGCCCCGACCGGGCTCACCGGGTCGGCGGGCAGCACCGGGGTCGGTCCGGCGGCCAGGTCGCGGGTCACCGGTGAGGAGATGCCGGTGAACAGCGTGTTGCTGGTGGTCCGGCCCACCGCGTACCAGCGGGTGGGCAGCAGTCGGACCCGGGCCGGTTCGCACCACGGCGCCGGGCGACGCAGCGGGTCGGGCAGGTCGCCGGTCGCCGGGTCGGGCTCCATCACCCGGGCGATCCAGCCGGCCCGCGTCTCCCCGAACCGCCGGACCAGCTCGGTCCATGCCTCCGTACCCGGTCCGGCCGGCAGCGGGTCGCCGGCCGGTGCGGCGCCGTCGGCCAGGGTGGTGCCGTCGGCGGTCGGGCCCTGCCAGTACGCCTCGCCGGCCGCCACCTCGTCGTCGGTGAGCCGGGGCTCGTGGCTGTCGATGTGGATCTGGTCGGGATAGACCCGGATCCGCAGGGAGGCACCGTCGAACCGGGTCTCCAGCCGGACCGGCAGCAGCGCCAGCGGGTACCCGGTGGACAGCGTCCACGGGGTGCCGCTGAGCGCGTCGGACAGCGGCGTCGGGGTGGCCGGCGGCGTCGCCGGCGACGGCCGGGTGGCCCGCGGGACGGAGGTGGCACCGGCGGGGCGGGGGGTGACGGTCATGGTTGGGTCTCCGGCGTGAGCAGCAGGTCGCTGGCGTGGCGGGCGAGCATGACGGGCCGTTGCAGCGCCACCCGGGCCATGTCGGCGGCGTTGCGGCCGAACACCGCGCCGTCCACCGGCGTGGCCGGGAAGCCCGGCGCGTACGGGGAGAGGAATCGGGCCCCGGCGGGCAGGTCTCCCCAGTGCAGGTCGTCCCAGTGCTGGCCAGCCCAGACCGGGGTGTCCTGCGGTGCCGACGCCGGCCGGGCGTCCGGCTCGGTGTCCAGACCGAACCGGGGCGCGGTGGGCTGCTCCCGCAGGACGAAGAAGTAGCCGGGATCGCCGTGCGCCTGGTCGGTCGCGCCACGGGCCTGTTCGGCGGTGAACGGGAAACCGAACAGCAGCAGGTCCGGGGAGAGCCAGGCGTTGAAGATCGGTGGCAGGTCCACCCCGGTCGGCTCCCGCCGCTGCGGCCCGGTCCAGCGGGCCCGCCGCATGGTGACCACGGTGGACGGGAACCGGCGCAGCACCTCACCCCGGATGACCAGGACCAGGGACTGCTCCTCGGCGGCGCCGACCGCGGTCAGGTGGCTGCCGAGCGGGCCGGTGCGCCAGGCATCGTCGGTCAGCGGTGGAATGTCGGTCAGCGGCCCGCCGGCCGACACCGCGCCGCGGACGTCCCAGAACTGCCGGAACCAGGTCTGCCGGGGATCGGCGGGGAAACCCCGCCACAGCATCTCCCGGCTCATCTCGTGATTGAGCCCGACCAGGAACGCCTCGATGAACCGGGGATTGGCGGCCAGCGCGGTCATCGTCTCCGGGGCCACCGCCGGCAGGTTCGGCACCACGTACTCCTGGGACAGCCCGCGCAGCAGCTCGTAGCTGGGCGTGTCGAACGTGATCCCGGCCAGCAGTCGGCGCAGCGGGTCACCGGTCCGGGGCAGCACGTCGACCAGGAGGTCACCGGCGACGGTCAGCCCGCCCAGCACCTCACCGGCGACCGCGGTCTCCGGGCGTACCGTGGCGCGCACCGCGCCCGCCGCCGGGCCGAGCTGCACCAGCGACGGCTTCGGGTCCCTGGCCCAACTCTGGGCCGGGGCCAGCCGGTCCTGGTGGTTCGCGGCGGCGGCCATGAACCGGTCGCCCATCGTGCTCCGGGCCGCCACCAGGTCGGCGCGCAGGTCGCCCACGAACAGGCTGCAACCGCGTCCGGACGTCGCATCCGCCGCGCCGGGGATGTCCTGCGGCGGGCTCCAGATCACCGGCACGCCGTCGGGATCCAGGTCGAAGCCGACCCGGGTGGTGAGCACCCCGGCCCGGGAGCGGTGGGCCACCACCAGGTCGGGACGCCGGGTGCCACTGACGTCGACGACCGCCACCCCCGCCGCGCCGGCGGCGGCCACCGCCGCCTCGCCGTCGACCGGCAGCGGGCCGGTCCACCCGGGGTCGGCGATCCGGCCGCGCCGGTTGATGCCCCGGCCGGTGAAGTACCGGGCCGCCGGCAGCCCGGTGGCGTCCGTGCCGGCCACGAAGACCAACAGGTCCGGCACCTGGTCGCCGGTCATGTCGACCACGTCGACGCTGACCGAGCGGATCGCCGCGAAGGTGTACGGGGTGGGCAGCGAGTCGGTCCAGCCCCGGGTGACCCGGCCGGCGGCATCCAGCCCCCAACCGACCCGGTAGTACACCCGGCTGGTGGCCCGTGCCGGGTCGGTGCCGTTGACGGCGTACCCGATGACGAGCTCGGGTGACCCGTCTCCGTCCAGGTCGGCGACGGTGACGTCGACCGCGTCGGCGCGCCCGCCGACCGGGTCGGGCAGTTCGTACGGGCCGGCCCAGCCGCCGGCGGCGCTGCCGTTGGCGTCGATCCCGCTGCCCACCCAGTAGGCCAGCCGCCGGGCGCCGGGCGCGTTGCCGGCCAGCACCGCCACTGCGATCAGGTGCGACGCTTCGCTGCCGGGCAGCGTGGCGGCGGTGATCGAGGTGGCCGATGCGGTCACGCCGGTGAACGGTCCGGCCACGGGCGCGGTGAGCGTGTCGTCCCGCAGCAGGCCCGCCTCGTCCAGGTGGTGGACGGCCTGCGAACGGATCCGGCTGCCGGGCCCCTCGTCGACCGTGTACGACACCAGCAGGGAGGAGAGCAGGCCGAGCCGGGGCGCGAACCGGACGTGCGCCGGAGCCGGGGCGGTGTCCGGGCCGGCGCCCCGCGGATCGGCCGGAGTGCCGTGGTCGACCCACCCGACGGTCCGGTCGTTCCAGGTGTACGCGGCCAGCCGCCCGTCGGCGGTCCGGACGAAGATCTCGCCGTCGCGTTCGTCGCCGACGACCGGACCGGGTCGGTGCGCGGCGATCCCGTTGGCCGGTCGGCCGATCTCCTCCCAGTTCCAGGAGTAGACCCCGGTCTCGTCGTTGCGCCACTGGTAGCGGCCGTACAGCCGCAGGTCGGCCGGGTCGCTGTCGGGGTGGGCCAGGACGAGCAGCTCCGGCTCCTCGTCATGGCCGCTGGTCACGGTCTGCTGGCCGAGCGAGACGATCCGCAGGTTCTGCGCCAGCGGAGGGCGGAAGGACACCCGGCCGTGGTTGACGATCCCGCCCCAGCCAGGAACCCGGGTGACCAGCTCACCGCTCGGGGTGAGGTAGCCGAAACCGTCGGCCCGGGGGTGGCTGAAGGTGTGGTAGGCCGCCGGGGAACCCCAGATCGGCGGTGGCTGGCCGGGACCGTCGGCGACCAGGCTCCACTGGCCGTCGTGAACGAAGAGCCGCTGGGCGGAGGTGGCCACGAACACGCCGGCCGGGGTCGGGCGCGGCGAACCCCACAACCGCTCGCCGGTGGCGAGCTGCGGGCGGCCGAGCGACACCCAGGTGCGGGCCGCGGTGGCGAAGCGGTACAGGTCGCCGCCCGGGGCGAGCATGAAGATGTCGGTGCCGCGGGCGGTGGGCCGGCTGGCGGTTCCGCCGGGTGGGCTGCCGCAGTCCGTCCACACCCACCGGTCGCCGTCGTAGCGTCGCTCGTAGAGCCGGCTGTTGCGGGTCCGCACGTACACCCGGTCGGGGGCGACGGTGGCGCCGGAGGTCACGACCTGGGTGCCGGCCGGGGCGCCGTGGTCCCGCCAGGTCCAGGCCCCGTCGAGGCGGCGTCGTTCGAACAGCCGGCCGTCGGCGGCGGCCACGAAGAACCGGTCCGGGCCGAGCAGGTCGCCACCGTTGCTGGCCAGCGTGGTGACCGGATCGTCCGCGGCAGCTCGCGCCACGGACGCCGGGGCCAGGGTGGCGGCTGGATGCCACCACGGGTCGGCCGCTTCGAGGACCTCCCGGGTCAGCCGGGCTATGCCCTGCTCCTGCGGGACCAGGTCGTCGAAGACGACGCCGCCGGCCGGGATCTGGGCCGGCGGCACCGGGCTCACGCCGCCGGCCAGCCGCAGCAGCGCCGCCGGTGCCGGCGCGGCGGGGCGCAGCCGGCGGGCGAGGGGGCCGCGCGGACGGGCCAACCGGCGGAACGGTGCGCTGGTCGCCGCCCGGGCGCCGGCGTTGCCGTCGAGCAGTTCGTCCAGCGACTCGGCAGGGGCGACGCCGGCGCTGGCC
This sequence comes from Micromonospora sp. NPDC002575, assembly GCF_042889525.1. Taxonomy (NCBI): domain Bacteria; kingdom Bacillati; phylum Actinomycetota; class Actinomycetes; order Micromonosporales; family Micromonosporaceae; genus Micromonospora; species Micromonospora sp. NPDC002575. The sequence continues at coordinate 40,971 of NZ_JBIARA010000015.1, forward strand.
AGCCCGGACGGGGCCGGGGCGGGGACCAGGTCGTGCACCGGACGGGCCAGCGCGACGAGTTGGTCGTCGCCGAGGGCGGTACCCGGTGCGGCGGGGTCGACCCGCTTGGCGAACAGGGCGGTGGCGCTGTCCCGGGCGGCCTGCCCACGGCGCAACTGCTCGTTGACCTCGACCAGTTCGGCGGCCCGCTGCCAGGCGGCGGCGGCCAGGTCCTCCTGGTGTTTCTGGATGACCTGGGTGCCCAGCGCCGCCGCTGCCCGGTAGCGCGGGTCGAGGTTCAGCCCGGCCAGCCAGCGCGGCTCGCTGCCGGGTGGTGGCACCTGCCCCTGCTGGCGGTGGATCTCGCCGTACAGCGGCGGGGTGAGCCAGTCCTCGACGTGGGCGAGCAGCTCGGCCATCCGGGCCTGCCAGGGGCCGGCGGCGGCCGGCTGCCAGACGGTGGGGGTCATGCTGGGCGAGGCGAGCGCACCCTCGAAGGCCAGCACGGAGCGGCCCTCGATGCCTGCGGGTTCGATGTCGGGCAGCCCGCCGCCGGCGGCGGCGATGTCCACCGGCTGCCGGCCGACGTCCGCCGGCAGGGCCCGGCCGCGCAGCCGCCGGGTCAGCGACTCGAAGTCGCCGTCCGGGCCCGTGCGGAAGGTCCAGTGGTGGTAGACCGGCAGCACGATCGGGGCCTGCGGGTCGGCCGCCGGGGAGCCGGCGCCCCAGGCCGGCGCCAGCGGACCGGCGTCGGCCGGCAGGCTCAGCCCGGCACGCACGCCGGCGTCGAAGGCCGGCACGACGGCGGCCAGGTAGTCGGTGTCCGGGGCCAGCCGCCGGGGGCAGATCAGCCGGGACAGGGTGCGCTGCGGCGCGTCGGCGATGGTGTCCGCGACGTTCTCGTCCTCGGCGAGGACCAGCACCTGGGCGTGCGCCCAGGCCCAGGACTCGGCAAGGTCGGGAAGCTGCCCGACGGTGGTGCCGAGTCGGGCCAGCGGCTGCCCCGCCGGGGTGTCCAGCCGGCCCTGCGGGCCCGCCGGGACGACGACGAGCACCAGCCAGGGACGCAGCCGGCCCTGCGGGTCGGGCTTCGCCGGGGTGTACAGCCAGGGCAGGTCGGGCCGGTCGAACTCGACCGCCGCGAACAGGGTCACGTCGACGTTGTCCGCGCCCGCCGCCGGGTGGCTGCGAATGATCTGCTGACCGTCCAGGCCGATCACGTCACCCGGGCCGTGCAGCAACGCGGTGGTGGTGCCGACGACGTCCACCGGCTCGACCCCGGCGGGGCCCGTGCCGTGCGCGGTCACCGAGAGCGCCACCTCGGAGCGGGCGTGCGGCAGCGCCCCGCCGAGCGGGTCGGGTTCGGAGACGAGTCGGGCGACGCCGTCGCGTACCCAGGGCAGGAAGCGGAGGCCACCCATGTCAGGACACCTTCTCGGGTTCGGCTGGGACGATGGTCGGGTTGGGCACGCGGACGCTGGCCCGGCGGAACAGCCGGCCGCGGTCTCCCCCGGGCGCCACCTCGGCGGCCTGCGTCGCGGTCGGCAGGGCGGTCACCGGCGGGCTCACCCGGGCCGGTCGGGCCCGCCGGCTGGTGGGGTACGGCGTCCCCCGGCCGGGCAGCCAGGACGGCCCGGCGTCGCGCAGGCCGAGGCCGGCACCGGTGAACCGGGCCGCTCCGGTGGTCCGGCTGCGGGCGTTGGCAGCCGGGCCGGTGGCGGCGAACTGGGCGAGCAGCCCGCCCGGTCCCGCGCCGGTCACCGAGCGGGTGGCCGACGCCGCCGGCATCTCCCGGCCGCCGTCCTCCGGGTCGTCGATGATCACCCGGTCGTAGGCGTCGTCGGCGTCGAGCCCGACGAAGACGGTGACGCCCCCCGCCGGCAGGGCGGTGCCGTCCGGCAGGGCCACCTCCCGGCCGGCCTCCAGCCGCTCGAAGCCCGGGGTGAGCACCCGCTGCTCGGGGGTCAGGTCGCGGAACTGGCCGGGGGCGAAGTCGTCGAGGATCGGCGCGCCGAGGCTGCCGCGTACCGTGTCGTCGCCGGTGCCGGCACTGACGTCGGTCAGGGTGAACCGGTGCGGACCGCGAATGCGGGAGGTGCCGATCCGGTCCAGCTCGACGCCGAGGGGCAGGACGTTCTGGCGTACGCCGAGGGTGGCCCCCGGAGAGAGCAGCAGCGCTCCCCCGGCCTCCTCGACCGCCCGCAGAGCCACCGGTTCCGTGCCGGCGCCGGCGCTGCGGATCTCCCAGGCGTTCGGGCCGGACAGTGCCGCGCCCAGCAGCGCCGCGGCGTCCACGTAGCTGGGTTCCAGCGCGTCGGCCCGCTTGCCGTCGGTCCAGTCGAGTTTGGCCGACACCTCCCACCACAGGAACTTGATGCGCGCCTCGCCCCAGGCCCGCCACGGGCCCGGGCCGCTCACCCCGAGGACGAGTCGGACCACCAGCAGCTCGGAACCGTCGTAGGTCACGGCGACGTACGCGCCGATCTCGGCGGTGAACCAGAACGGCGTGAACTGGAACAGCACGTCCAGCCAGGCCCGGCCGTCGACGGCCAGGGCGCCCGCCTCGAAGCGCAGCACCAGTTCGGCCCCGAACTGGGCGGTGTTGCTGGTGATCGCCAGGTAGGCGTTGAGCTTCAGACCCTTGCCGGACTTCTGGAGCGCGATCTCGAACCGCTTGACCGGCGGGAAGCCGGCCGGCGGGCAGAACCTCGGGTGGAACCCGCCGATCGACATGGCGAACGACGACGACCGGCCCCACCCGGCCCGGACCATGAACTCGCCGGCGACCGGCCGGCCGAACAGGTGGGAGCCGATCAGGGCCCCGTCGAGGCTGATCTCCTTGCGGGCGACGTCGATGATGCCGGCCGAGTCCAGCCGGAGCCGGCCGGCCGACTTGAAGTCGATGACCAGCTTGCCGAGCAGCAGCACCCGGACCGGGTCGGGGAACTCGACCAGCACGGCGAGGTCCGCGACGACCTGGCCGGCGAGGAAGTTCAGCCGGACCATCGCGCCGAGCACGGTGCCGGTGGGGTCGACCGGGAAGATCCGGCTGAGGGTGGCGATCACCGCCGGCGCCCGGCCCACGACGTCCTCGGGGAACAGCAGCGAGTCCAGGGTCCCGGCGCGGGCGGCGTTGCGGACCTCCTCGGGGTCGCTGCGCCGGTTGTGTCCGACCACCAGCCCCAGACCGGTGATCGAGATGCCCCAGAACAGCATCAGCCCCGGGTACCACTGGAAGGTGCCGACGACCAGCATCGAAAACGTGTGGTCGCCGTCGGCCTCGACCAGTCGGCTGCCGTCGGGGTTGCGGGTGTTGAGGATCGCGGTGGCCTGGAGCAGGAAGCCCCGCATCGGCGACACGCCGTCCTTGGTGGCGATGCCCAACTGGAGGGCGCCGGCGTACATGCCGCGGGGCTCGTCGACGAACAGGTAGCCGCCGCCGTTGACGATGCCGTTGTCGATCCGCAGCCCCACCCCGTCCGGGGCCTTGAACCGGGGCACCAGGTCGGCTCGGCCGAGGTTGCCGGTGCCGGCCGGCAACGCGGGCGGGAAGGTCAGGTCGGCGCGGATCCCGATGTTCTCCACCACCGCGTGCAACGGACCGAGCTCGGCCCGCACCGTGGTGGTGACGGTCAGGCCGACGCTGGCGGTGGACGTGCTGGCGGCGAGCGCGATCCGCAGCCCCTCCAGATGGATGCCGCGCAGCGAGAGGTGCATCGGATAGTCGGCGGTCAGCGCGGCGGCCCCGGACAGGTGCAGGCCGGTCCGCAGCGACCAGCCCAGGCCGAGGTCGAAACCGAACCGCAGACCGTCGGACGGCAGCAGCCGGGCCAGCAGCCCGTCACCGTCGCCGGCCTTGACGACAAGTTCGGCACGGCCGGCGGCGAGCATCAGCTCGATGTCGTCGCGGCCGGCGCCCAGCGTCGCCCGGCCGCGCAGCACGAGCTGCCCGACGGACAGGTGGGTGCCGTCGGGTGCGCCGATCACCCAGCCGGGCTCGTCCTTCGGCGTGATCCGGGCGATCTCGGCGGCGAACCGCACCGCCGGGCCGCCCCCGGCGACGGTCACCCCGGCCGAGTTGATCGCGATGGCCGGTCCCGCGCCGGCCAGGTCGGTGGCGATGTTCCAGCGGCCGAGCGCGCCTTCGAGGTGCACCTCGCCGGTGGGGGCGACGATCCCGGTGAGCAGGCCGTCCCAGCAGGCCAGAGCGAGGGTGACGCCGAGGTGGAGCTGGGCGTCCGGGTCGGCGGCGGCCAGTGACCCCGGTCCCGGCGGGCCGAGCGGCGCGACCGGCTCCCCGCTGGGCGACGCGGCCGGTTCTCCACCGTGCAGCGCCACCGGCTCCCCGCTGGGCGACGCGGCCGGTTCTCCACCGTGCAGCGCCACCGGCTCCCCGCCGGGCGGCCCGGCGACGGCGAACCGGAGCCGGAGCAGGCCGTCGGCCAGCCGCTGCCCGACCTCGCCCTGGTCCGGGCCGATGCCCGGCCGGACCCCGTGCGCGGCGTCCATCCCGAACGCGCGCAGCGTCGCCGCGAGTCGGGGCAGCAGCCGCGCGGCCAGCGCCTCGACGGCCTCGGGCGTGCCCCAGCCGGCCGGCGCGTACAACCCTTTGAGGTAACCGCCGGGATCGGAGACCAACTCGACGAGCCGCTCCAGGTGCAGTTCGTCGCGGTGGCGAGGCAACCGGATCGGCGCGTCGCCGGCCGGCATCGGCGGGCTCGGCGGCAGCTCGACGCCGGGGGTGACCAGGCCGAGCAGGGTCAGCAGCGGCACCGTCCAGGGTGCCCGGCGCAGCAGGTAGGTGAGGATGAGGTGGTCGACGAGGTCGTCGGCCAGCGCCTCGGGCAGGCCGGCCAACGGTGGTAGCTTCCCGCGCACCGCCGGGGGCAGCGTGCCGACCTGCCCGAACGCGGTGCCCGCCGCCGTGCCGATCTTCTTGAGCTCGGCCAGCGAGTCCGGCAGGCCATCGGTGATCGCGGCGTCCAGCGTGTCGATCGCCACCGCGACGGTGCCGACCCACTGCTCGAACGCGCGCGCGTCGACCCCGCTGATCGCCTCCAGGTCCCAGCCCAGCGCCCGCATCAGCCGGGCCCGCCGCCACGGGTCGGCCGAGCCGAGCACCGGTTCGGCAAGCATGCGGAGTTCGCCCCAGAGCAGGGCGAGGACGTTCCGGTTCCGCTCCACGTCGTCGCTCATGCGGCCGGGTCTCCTTCACTGCGGTGGTGGTCGTCGCGTCGGGTGGGGCGGGGGCTCATCCGGTCACCCGGAACAGGTCGCCGGTGTCCAGCCGCAGCGAGCCGCGCTGCGGCGACAGCGTCCGGTCCGCCGTTGGGAGCACGGCCACCGGAAGCTGGTAGCCGGTGCCGCCCGGCCAGGTCGGCCAGGCACGCACCGCGGCCAGCGCGGCGGGCAGTTCGGCGTCGGCGGTGGCCCCGGCGACCTGGCCGATCGCGGTGATCAGGGCGGTCTCGTGGGTGTCGGTCCAGCCGGTGGGCGGGCCGGTGAAGTCCGGTCCGAGGGTCCGCGCCACGGTCAGCACGGTCCGCAGTTCGGTGCCGGCGCGGGGCACGGTCCGCTGCTCGGGCGGCTCGCCGGCCACCGGCGGTCCGAGGGCGACCAGGTCGTGGGCGCGGTACGTCTGCCAGCAGCCGAGCAGGGCCACCGCCCGTTCCGAGGTGAACAGGTCACCGATGCGGACCCGGCGGGGCTTGCCGTCCGGGCCGGGCACGTCCGGCACCGTCACCGGGTCCGCGCCGGGCGGGTCCCACGAGGTGCTGAGCAGGTCGTGCAGGCCCTGGCGGGCGAAGCGCCAGATGCCGTGCCGGACGCCGGGTCGGGTGCGCAGGCCGATGGTGAAGCGGTGCACCCAGTGCCAGCCGCGCAGGTCGAGCAGTTCGAGGACGTACTCGATCGGCGCGCCCGCGCCACCGGTGTGGTCGCTCAACGCCGGCCGGGCCCGGCTGACCCGCAGCTCGGGGTAGAGCAGGGCACCCCCGTCGACTCCCCAGCCGGGCGTCCCGGACAGCCCGGCCAGCCCGCCCATCGCCTCGTACGCGTCGCGGTCGGTGGCGCGCAGCGCGGCCAGCCAGGCCCAGAGCTGGCCGGGTTGGGTACGCCAGTCCGCCCGGGGCGGCAGGGTCACCGGTGCGCTGCGGGGCCCGTCGGCGGGCCAGCCGAACGGGCCGATCCGCAGCACCCCCGCGTCGGTGCCGTCCAGCACGTCGAACCAGCCGCCGGTGGAGCCGGGTCGGGTGTTCTCGGCGACCGCCCGCAGCACCTTGAAGGTGGACAGCCGGCGGCGGGCCGGGTCGGCCACCGCGGGGTCGCCGCTGCCGGCGGCGGCGGCCAGCGCGGCCAGCGACGGTGCGCCGGCCTCCCCGTCCCTCGGCGGGATCAGCGCCTCGGGGAGCAGTTCGAGCGTCGGTTCGACCAGCGGGCCGGCCCACTGCGGCTCGGCGGGGCGGCTGCTCCAGCGACCCAGCGGGATCAGCTCGGGGTGGTTGGCCGGCGCCGGGCCGGCGTCGGGCGGACGGCCGGTCACCACCCGTGAGTAGAGCCGCTGGTCGGCCGGGTGGGGGGTGTCGGCGTACCAGACGTTGCCGGTGGCGAGCTGTTGCGGGCTGCCGCCGGCGACCTGCCACGCCTCCACCACCACCGGGCAGCGCCAGCGCTTGTCCAGCCAGTGCCGGATGGCGAGCTGGGTGGCCAGGTCGGCGATGCCGCTGACCGGTCCGAGGTAGCGCTCGGCCTCCGGCACGTCGACCGCCGCCAACCGGTCGGAGTACCGGGTGGCGGTCGCCTCGGCGGGTTCGTGGGCGACCCGCTCCGCGCGGGCGTACGTCTGGAACTCGCGCACCGCCCAGTAGGTCGTCGAGTCGAACTCGCCCGGAACGCGCGCCGGCCCGAACCCCAGCGTGGCCAGGTCGGCCTGGAGCCGGGTCACCCAGCGGTCGGTGACCAGGGTCGCCGGCCGGTCGACGCCGTCGTAGTGCGCCTTGCCGCCGGAGCGGGCGTCGTGGTCGTCGGGGCGCAGCACGTAGCCGTACGGTGGGTCGGCCAGCAGCGAGCAGCCGTACGACAGGTCGATGGTGTAGCTGGTCAGCGGAGCGGCCTCGGTCTCGGACGGCAGGTGCCACCAGAGGCGCTGGGTGGCCCGCTTGCACTCGCCGGCCGGCCAGTCGAAGGTGATCTCGCCGAGGTTGTTGTGCCCGACGATCTCCTTGCCGCCGCTCCAGATGTCGAGATGCCCGTCGAGGTTGCGGGCGGCGACCGGGTACTGCGCCAGCGCCTGCTCGCGGGACAGCCCGGCCGGGTCGAGCACGGTCTCCGGGGTGCCGCCCCGGCGGCCCGTCAGGTCGGCCTCGTCGTGGTGGGCGAACTGCACCTGGATGCTCCACTCCGGCGGCCGGCTGAGCAGCTTGAGCCGGTCGTAGTCGCTGACCGCGGGCCGGCCGGAGACCCACCACCCGGACACGGCGTCGGCGGCCACGCTGACCTGGACCCCGGCCTGGAAGCGGCGGCCCTCCTGCCGCTCGTCCTCGTTGGCCCAGCCGACCAGGTCGATGCGGCCGAGGCTGTCCAGCAGCGGCGCGTACCCGACGTGGTGCAGCAGCCGGGTCAGGGCCACCTCGTTGCGCAGGGCGCTGGAGACGAACCCGGCGATCACCCCCTCGGTGCGGTTGACCCCCTGGAAGGGGTGGGCCCGGTCGGGGCCGCTGGCGTACGGCAGCGTCGCGGAGTAGCGGATCCGCTCGGCCGAGCCGAAGTGGATGTCGCCGCCGAGCATGACGATCCGGCGGCGGCGGACGCCGTCCGGGCCGGGTGGCGCGGCGGAGAGCAGCCGGCCGAGGAACTTGTGGGTGGCCGCGTCGCTGGTGATCCAGGCGTCCTCGGCGTCGGCCTCGTACCGGCCGGCGATGGCCCGCATGGCCGGCTGGGCGAACTGTTCGAGCAGGGGCATGCCGAACACGGCGACCGGCTGCGCCAGCACGGTGACCGCCTCGTCGTCCAGCACGCCGCCGCCGCTGATCATCTCGTCGAGCGGGTGGTCGGCGAGCAGCAGCCCGCCGGGGCGCCCGGCACCGGCCGGGTACTCCCGCCAGGTGCGGGTGTCCAGGGCGACGAGCTGGTAGCGCGGCCAGGTGACGGTGAAGTGGTAGCTGAGGGCGCCGGCGGGGCGGACCGGCCGGCCGTCGGCGCCGATCGCGGTGGGCAGGCCGAGGCGGTCGCGCAGCAGCTGGTCGTCCGCCGCCGTCGGGACGGCCAGCCAGCGGCTCAGCACGGTCAGCAGGTCCCGGCCCGGCTCGCCGGCCGCGCCCTCTCCGCCGAACCGGTCGGGGGTGTTGCCCCAGGCCTGGAAGACCGCGTACGCCGCCATCGCGTTGCGCACGACGCGCCGGCCCAGCTCGGAGCCGATCACCGCATCGGTGACGAACTCCCGGGTCATGTTCCAGTCGTCGGTGACCTCGTGGTCGTCGGCGATCATGTAGGTGGCGACGTTGGCCAGCGACCGACGTACGGCGACCAGCCCGCGCTGGAAGTTCTTCAACCGGATCGCCTGCTCCTGCCACCGCCGGAAGCGATGGATGATCTCCTGCTGCTGGCTGCTGGCGTCGTAGGCGCGACCGGTCAGCAGCCGGTCGTAGACGGTGTCGCCGGGCTGACGGCCCTGCGGGTCACGCAGGATCCGGGTGTCCTCCGGGAAGACGTGCTCGAATCGCGGGTAGGTCGCCGGCCAGAGCTGGTCCGACCACACGAGCAGGTACATGCAGGCGTACTCGCGCAGCGACATCAGATGGCTGGCGGCCTCGCCCGAGGTGAACTTGGCGTCCCGGGACAGGGTGACGGACCGCTTGCCCGGTTTGAACCGCCAGTCGGCGGGCGGATCGGCCGAGCCGTCGGGGAGCAGTTCCGGCGGCAGGTCCAGGGTGGCCCCGATGCCGGGCAGCGCCGGGACGGCCGGCTGTCCGTCCCCGGCGGGCACCGCGGCGTGCCCGTGCACCATCGCCAGCAGCACGTCGGCGACGTCGTCGGCGTAGATCTGGTCACCGCCGAGCACGAGCTGGTGCGGGCGTACCGTCGGGTCGCCGCCGGCCGCCGCGATGATCGGGTCCAGGACGGCCAGCGCGTCGTGGCCCTCGCCGTGCGGCTTGCGGCACGACCCGTGGAGGATCCGGAGCTTCCCCGGGTCCGCCGGTGGCGTGACGAAGCTGGGGAATCCGGGTGCGCCGCCCGTCGCCCGGGGGTCACCGGCGTAGCTGAGCAGCGACCGGGCGGTGGTCTCGTCGGCGGCCACCGCCCCGGCGGCCAGCAGGCTCGACCAGTTGCCGATGGACTCCGGGAAGGCCAGGTCGTAGCCGTAGAGCCGGCCCTGCTGCAGGCCGCCGACGGCCCGGACGGTGGCCACGTACAGGTTGCCGCCGAGCCGGATCGCTTCCCGGCTGCCCGTGGCCACCGTGGCGCCCCGGGCATAGGTCGGGCCGGGCCCCACCTCGAACACGGTGAGGTCGACGGTGCAGGCGGATCGGACCGCGACGAAGACCGCCACGCTGCCCGGATCGACCCGGCGCACGATCGGCCCACAGACAACGTGGGGTGGTCCGCCCGGAGCGTCCATCGTCGAGGTTCCTTTCGCAAATCCACGAGCCGGATTCAGCCGCAGGTCGGCGCGCCACCGTGCCCGGCAGGCGGGAACTCGGCTGCTGCCGCTGGATCACGGCACGGGAACGCCGCCACGGTGAGGCGGCCGCTGCGGTAGCGGCGAACGGCAGTCTGTCTGGTGGTCAAACCCGTCCACCAGGGACCGGTGTCCCGGGTGGACGGGACACCCGCCGGTCGGCCGTACGGGCAGCCGGCCCCGGCCCGTTCGGGCGGCGACGGTTTGGGGGCAGAATGAGTGGCTGCCATGACCTTCCGCTCCGGCGACGAGCCGCCCCGCTGACCGGCGCCCACCAGTGGGCCTGGCTGCCCGGCCGGTACGGCCTGGTGGTGCTGATGCCGTGGCTGCTGCCCGACCGGCCGATGCGGTGGGACGCCCGGACCGCCATCGCCGCAGGGGTGGTCTACCTCGCCTGCGCCCAGGTCGCGGCGTTGCGGCCTCGGCCACGCGGCCGGCCACGCTGAGGCGACCCGACTGTGGGTGACCTCGACGGACACTTGAAGCAGCGGCCCACGCCGCCCACCGGTGCCCGTGGCCGTGGGCGTCGCCACCGGCCCGGGCCCGGGGCGACGCGCTGATCGACGCCCGGATCCTGGCCGACTACGCCTACGGCGACGCGCTGCGAGAGTTCGAGCAGACCGTGGCCGGGTACCAGGGCCAGCGGTACCGCCGCCTATCCCTTGCCGAACGAATGCGGCGTGCGGCGTGGCAGGAGCGGTGCGCGACCTGTCCGATCCGGGCGACCTGGCGGAGCACGTAGAGGCGTAGAACGTCGTCCGCGTCCATGATCAGCGAGTCGACGGGGCTTTCGGCGCTGAGCCGGTAGCCGCCTTCGCGGCCGGCGACGGACTCGATGGGCAGCCCGGCGGTGTTGAGCTCTTCGATGTCGCGGTAGATGGTGCGGACGCTGGCGTCGAAGCGGGTGGCGAGTGCGGTGGCCGAGATCCAGTTCTTGGATCGTAGTTGCTGCACGATGCCGATGTGTCGGGCATAGCGCTGGTTGACCACATTGCTCCTGACCTGGTGACTGTCGCCATTGTTAGGGTTGCTCGGCGTGGTGGCTGAATCATCGATCGACTACACGGCGGTGGGTGTCGAGAAGGCGGTGCCGGCGGTCGCGGCGGTGTAGTGGGCGAGGTGGTCGGCGACGGTCTGTGCCGTGGGCAGGGTTGCTGCCCCACGCCCTGCGCGAGCCCGTCGGCCTTCCGCCGCACACTGCGCGCGCTCCTCGTACTGGGCGGGAGGCCGTCGATCACGCGGCCAGGACGGCCTCGCACCGGTGCGTGCAGCGCATCGTCGATGTCCAGGTCGATCTCGATCCCTACCGCGGCGAGCCGGAGGTCCGCGAGTTCGGCGACTACGTACGGCATCAGCTGCCAGCGGCAGCGGTGTAGCGCCCCGGACTCCCGCCGGCCTCGCCCATCCACGACCGGTAGTGGGCCAGCTCGGCCTCCAGTGCCGCCCCAGCATGTCCGGAGGTGGCCACGTAGTGACCGACGCCGTCGAGCAACAGCAGCTCGTGTGGCAGGCCGAGGCGGGCCAACTGCGCGGCGAGATCCCGCACGTCGTCGACGGTGGCAACGGCGTCGGCGGTGCCGTGGACGAGCAGCACCGGCCGGCGGATCGCAGCGGCGTGCACCCGGCCCGCGCCGCCCCGCAGGCGCAGGGCATGGGCGCGCTGGAATCTGGGCACGGTGGACGCCCACCGGTCGGGATCCACGATCGCCGAGATGGCCGTGGCGGCGGCGAACGGCCCGTCCTGCGTCGCCGCGTGGAGGGCCGTGTACCCGCCGGCGCTCGCACCGCGGATGAAGACCCCACCCGGCACCGCTCGCCCCGTTACCAGCAGGTGCTCGGCCACTGCCCGGCAGTCGTCGACGTCATCGACACCCCACCGGCCGTACAGCGACTCGCGGAACGCCCGCCCGTACCCGGTGCTGCCGAGATAGTCGACATCCACGACGGCGAACCCACGACTGGTGAAGAACTGCGCCTGCCAGTCCAGGCGCAGCAGGCAGGAGGCGGTCGGGCCAGGGTGCGCACGGACGATCACGGGCGCCCGCCACCCCGGCCCCGCGCCTATCGGCGGATACACCAGGGCCAGCACCTCGCGGTCGCCAGCGACCCGCACCCGCAGCTCCGTCGGCGTCGAGACCGCGAGTCCGGCAAGGCAGGCGTCTTCCGACCGGGCCAGCACCTCCAGGCGGGGACCGTCAGCAGCCAGGTGGGCCAACGCGACCTGCGGCGCCGCCGTCGGTGACGAGGCGATCAACGCGACTGCCACCCCGTGCGCCGCCACGTAGGGCTTAATCGACGTGTACGGAAGATCGGCCGACGTCGCAGTGCCGGACGGGTCGACGAGGACTAGGTGGTGTCGCGGCCCCTGCTGCACCGCCATCACGATCCGTCCGTCGTCGAGGAAGTCGTACGACGCATAGCCCAGTTCCCAGGGCTCCGCCACGCACTCACCCGCGACGGGGACGACGGCCTGGACCTCCTGTCCGTTCCACCGGAAGAGGTTCCACCAGCCACTGCGATCCGACATGAAATAGAGCGCGCCGTCAGGGCCCCACCGTGGCTCCACCGCCGACTCGTCTGCCCCGCCCGCGACCCGCACGGGATCCCCGATGCCTCCGCCCGGCTCGTAGGGCGCCACCCACAGCTCGCAGGCATCCCACGGCATGTCCCGCTCGCTCCACCACGACCACGCCAGGAAGGCTGGTCCCGGTCGGGGCGCGCCGTAGAAGCCCGCCGACTCGGCGAGAACCCTCAGCTGCGGCGGCCCCGTGAGCGTCACCGCCACCAGCTCATCGCCCCGCACGGCCAGCAGCTCGCCCGCACCGACGGACAGGTCTCCCATCGCCCCTGGACTGATCAGTTCCAGTTCGTCACCTCCGCGGCGACGCCGGTACAGGCCGCCCTCGCCGACACACCACAGGTCGCCGTCGACGACGGCGAAGGAGCCACCGCCGTACGCGTGCACCGCGCTGCCGATGTGGAAGTTCGCGGGACCGACGTCCCGCATTTCTTCGCCGGGCTGCCACCGCGCCAGGGTTGCGGCTCCGCCGGCATCGGGGCGCGTCTCCAACCAATAGAGCGAACCATCGAAGATTCGAAGCTGGTCATAACTGACGGATGCCCGCACCGCGTCCACCGCCGAAATGGGAGCATCGGCGGCCTCCACCCTCACGCGCACCTCCTCGCGCAGCCCGGCGTCAAGCAGGCAGCACGGCAGAAGGTGAACGCACTCGGATGCCACATCCGGCGCGCCGGCAGCCGGGGCGTGGGCGGACCAGGCCTCGGGGAACACGGGGAGCAGGCGGCCACAGAACCAACCTCTCAAGCCCTCACGCTCACCCTGCAGAAATGAACACCGGGGCGGATCGCACGGCGGAGTACTCCTTAGCAGTCTGGAAGTCCGGAAGCTCAAGTTGATCGAGCCCGTGGCTCCTACCAGTCGATCGGCAGGCGATCGGCGAACAGACCGCCGGTCGGGCCGTCTGATGGCAGGGTTGCGAGCCAGATCGGCGTGTCTGCGCCTTCCTCCGGGCTTCGGTCGGTCTCGCCGTACGCCATCCGGGTGTTCATGCGTCCCGGTGAGCATGCGTTGACCAGGATGCCGGTGTCGGCCAGTTCGGCCGCGAGCACCCGGGTCAGCGCGTTCAGAGCCGCCTTGGACACCCGGTAGGAGACGTTCGTGTCGCCCATGGTGGCGAGCGAAGCGAGGTGGCTGCTGATGTTGACGATGCGGCCGTAGCCGTTCTTTCTCATCTCTGGCACGGCGGCAGCGCAGCAGCGCCAGGCACCCAGCAGGTTGGTGTCCAGGGCGCTGCGGACCCGCTCGAAGTCGGGGCTCGCCGCAAACTGGCCACGATCGATCGCGATACCGGCGTTATTCACCAGCACGTCCAGCCGACCGTATCGCTTGGCGGTGTCGGCGAAGGCGCGGGCCACGCTGGCCGGGTCGTTGATGTCGAGTTGGTGGCCGCTTGCGGACAGTCCGTCCTTCGTCAGGTCGGACACCACGCGGTCGACGGAGTACTCGTTACGTCCGGCCAGCACCACGTGCAAGCCTTGCTCGGCCAGCCCGCGGGCGATGGCGGCGCCAAGCCCACGGTTGGCGCCGGTCACCACGGCTACCTTGGTGTCATCAACCATGATCAGGCCCCCAGGGTGGCGAGTTGGGCGTCGAGTGCGCGAGCGCGCGGGTCGATCTTGGTGAACGGGAGCCGTTGTCGTGCTCGAACGACGCGACGCAGGTTCCGTTCCGAGGGCGCCTCACGGATCAGCGGAATCGCCTCCGCGAGGAGCGACGCGGCGTGGTCGGCGTCCCCGAGCTGCGCCTGCGCCGACGCGCGGCGGATCACATACGTGGCACGGTCCCTCACCTTGGTGGTTGGGACCAGCCGCAGCGTACGACTGAGGTACACGTCAGCTTCTCGCGGCCGGCCCAGATCCAGGTAGCAGGTTCCGACCTGGGCGTTGAACTCGGATTCGTCGAAGTACCCGAGGAACGCGGGTTCCGCATCGGTCGACGCGACGCGATCGAATTCGGCGTCGGCCTCTTTGAGGAGGCGTTCGCAGGCCGTCGCGTCGCCAATCGCTGCGTGAGCCCTCGCCTCCCGCAGCGCCAGCATCGCGGCGGCCCGTGGGGTGGCCCCTCGGGCACCCTCGTGGGCGCTACGGGCCAACTCCAACGCCTCTCGGGGGCGGTCGAAGTCGTAGCACTGCAGGCTCATCGATTTGAGGATGTTAGCCCCCAGCAGGCGGTCGTCGGCGGCGTGTGCGGCGTGTAGCGCGGAGAGCCAGTAGCGCTGCGCCGCAGCGTGCAGGCCAGCATCGAACGACGCCCAACCGGCCATCCGGCCGAGTTCGGCCGCCAGAGCGTACAGTCGCCGACCCACTGCGGTCGTGTAGGCGGATCGGTCGAGGACGTCCACCACCATGCCGAGTTCGGCGTGGATGAGGGTCCGGGCTCGGTCACCGCCTCGGGTTGCTTCCAGGTACCGCAGCCGCGGAAGGCCCTCCTCCATTCGTTCGACCAAGTCGGTGGTGACCTGTCCACCGCGCAGGACGGCGACGAGCTCCTGGGGTTCGATGGTCAGCCACGCTTCGGCGATGCCGGCCAGGGGGATGCCCGTGATCTTCATGAAGGCACGTCGGTCCACGTGCGCGTACTCCAATGCGTTGACGAGTGACTGCAGTCCACCCGGCTGAGTCCATCCGAACGAGGTCGGGATGGGGTCACCGTCGGGGAGCCACTGGGGCCATGGCGCCTGCCGTACGCGATCTTGCGGAACGCCGAGTTCGGCGGCAAGAGCGAGCTGGCTTCCCATGTCGGGGACCACACCCCAGTGCTCCCACCGCCACGCCTTCTCCCGTCGGGCGGCCATGTTCCGGCTGCGCTTGGCGATGGCGTCGACCACGTCCTGGTACGTCCAGCCCCTCGCAGCGCGCACGACGCTGAGCGGGTGGATGAGCGGGTCCCGGTCAGATGCCGGTAGCTGCGACGCCATCGCTGACCTCCTCGATTGCGTAAGCACTGTAGTGCGCGCCCGCGTACTCGCTGAAGATCAAGGACGGAGGTCCGGCGAGAGACAACAGCGGGACTACGCCCCGGTCCTGTTCAACCGCGTCATGGCGCGGTTGGCTGTGGTTACCGGATCGAGTGACGGACAAGTCACCAAAAGCGCGGAGGCTTACGGCGCTCCACGGGGCCAGGGGCATCCTTCCCACCTCGATCGGTGGCACGAACGCCGTACGCGCGGCGTCGACAAGCCGTTCCGGCCGAATGCACCAGGGAGGATATCTGTGGCCTCGGCGACTGCCGGATACCCGATGGATGAGTGTGCCTCCGCGCCGCCGACGATGCGGTCGAGCAGGCGCGTGACACGGGCTCCAGTCGTACGTGGGTTCGGCCGAGGGTCGAAACTTTCTGTGAAACAGCATCTCGGATACGCGAAAGGATCATCGTGGTAACTGCCACTTCCGCTGATTCGGCACGGGCCGACGCCCTACGTCAGGCGCTGGTCGAGGAACTCCTGACTGCAGGGTCGATCATCTCGCCGGGAGTCGCTGCTGCATTCCGCGCCGTGCCCCGGCACCTGTTCGCCCCCGAGGCGTCGCTGGAGCAGGCGTACGCGAATGACATTGTCCGGACGAAGCGTGACGAGCGCGGAGTCACGATCAGTTCGGTCTCCGCGCCGTGGCTGCAGGCGGTCATGCTGGAGCAGGCGCAGATCGAGCCGGGAATGCGATGCCTGGAGATCGGTTCCGGTGGCTTCAACGCCGCTCTGATGGCGGAGCTGGTCGGGCCGGACGGCGAGGTCACCACGGTGGACATCGACGGCGACGTGACCGATCGGGCCCGCCGGTTCCTGGACGCCGCCGGCTACGAACGGGTCAACGTGGTTCTCGCCGACGCCGAGGGCGGTGTACCGCAGCACGCACCGTACGACCGGATCATCGTCACGGTCGGCGTCTGGGACGTACCGCCAGCTTGGCTCGACCAACTCTCGGACGATGGCCGGGTCGTCGTGCCGTTGCGGATGCGGGGGCTGAGCCGCTCGCTGGCCCTGGTCCGCGATGGCGACCACCTCGTCAGTGTCGGGCACGAGATGGCCGGCTTCGTCGCGGTGCAAGGTGCCGGGGCGCACGCCGAGCGACTGGTGACGTTGCACGGCGAGGACGTCGGCCTCCGGTTCGACGATGACCAGCGGGTTGACGCCGAGGCGTTGTGCACGGCACTGCGCCAACCGCGAGTGGAGAAGTGGTCAGGAGTCATGTTCGGCGGTATGGAGCCGTTCGACGGGCTTTTCCTGTGGCTCGCGACCAGCCTGGACCGGTTCTGCCTGCTCAGCCGGGCACGCACCGATACGGCCCGTGAACTGGTCGATCCAGCCTCGCCGATCGCCACTCCCACGCTGCTGAGCGACAGGGGGTTCGCGTACGTCGCCTTCCGTGAAGTCGACCCGCAGGAGCAGACCTACGAGTTCGGCGTCTACGGCCACGGTCCGGACGCGGTCAGCCTCGCCGACGCGCTGGTCGAGCAGATTCGGGCGTGGGATCGCGAGCACCGCCACGGTCCGGCCGCACGCATCAGCGTCTACCCCGCGTCGGTGCCCGCCGCCGAACAGCCCGCAACCCGGCTCATCCCCAAGCGGCACACCGCCGTCACGATCTCCTGGCCCTGACCTGCGACGGCAGGCCCAGGCGTCCCACCGTCACCGAACACAGGGAGGAACCCACGTCATGTCCGCCACGACCGTGACCGCGTCGGCCATCGCACCCGAGACCGGCGCCGACGACCTGTTCGACCTCGACATCAGCGTCATCGAGTCCGGCCCGGTCATTCCCGAGCTGCTGCGCAGCACCAGCGACAACTGCGGCGGCACCTGCGCGTCGGCCTGCACGAGCTGCAGGTCGTAACCCCCATTCGGTGGGTCCGGTGCCAACGGCGCCGGACCCACCGCCACCCTGCGGGAGGCAACCGGTGTTCCAGGCACTCGACGCACTGCTGATCCGCGCGTCGACCCGTCCCGTCACCTTCGACCTTCCTCCTTGGCCGGACCTGACCGGCGAGGTCCGCCCCGACCTCGTCAGTGACTGGCTGACTGAGGTGTGGAGCCGGCAAGATCTCGCCGCGGCCATCACCGCCGCGAGCCCGACGCTGGCCGATCAGGTCGAGCGGATCCGCACGGGGCAGTGTCACGACGTACGTCAGCTCCGGCGAACCGTGGCATCGACGGCTCGGTACCTGCTACGGGTGACCGGTCGAAGCACCCCGTTCGCGCTCTTCGCCGGAGTCGCTCCTGCCCAGCTGGGCGCGAAGCCGGCTGTGCGGTGGGGTCAGCTACACCAGCCCGTACTACGAGCCGACGGTGCATGGCTCGCTGGCGTGATCGCCCTCCTAGAGGAATGCCCGGCGCTGCTGCGCCGGCTACCGGTCGGGCTCAACGACCTGGCCGAGGTACGCGAGGACCGCGTAGTCGTGCCGTTCGTAAGGCCTCCCGCCACCCAGGACCGGCCCGATGACGCGCCGGCTCCCGTTGATGTGTCGGTCCGGCGCACTGCCGCTGTAGCGGCCGTGACGGCCTACGCGCGGGGGCCCATCGTGGTCGCCGACCTGATCACAGAGCTGCGCACCGACTTTCCGAGCTGTTCGGCATCGGCCGCCGAGGCGGCAGTCGCACGGCTGGTGCGGACAGGGGTGCTGCTGACGGCGTTGCGGCCACCGATGACCGCCACTGACGGGCTCGCGCATGTCCTGGCGCAGCTGGCAGCCGTCGAGGCCGAAGCAATTCCGGAGCTGACTGACTCCGTCCGAGCATTGATGGCCATCGGCGATCAGATCCGAAGCAGCCGCCACGGCTCGGCCGCCCCAAGCAGCGGGCTTCACCGCAGACTCGTGGACCAGATGAACGCGGTGCGTGCCGGCATGAGCCAGCCGGCCGTCGTCGACCTCAAGCTCGACGCCACCATCACGCTGCCCAACACACTCATCAGGCACGCCCGCGAGGCTACGGCGGCGCTGACCCAGCTGACCCCGTACCCGCGTGGACTCCCGGCCTGGCAGGAGTACCACGCTGCCTTCCTCGAACGCTACGGCCCTGGCGCCGTAGTGCGGTTGCTGGACGTAGTCAACCCGGAGATCGGGCTGGGCTTCCCCGCCACCTACCGAGGGTCCGACCGGACCGTTCCGGCCGCGCCGCTGAGCGAGCGGGACCGCAACCTACTACGGCTGGCCCAGCAGGCGACGACGGGCGGCGGTGACGAGTTGTCGCTCGATGAGCGCACCCTCACCGACCTCGCCGGCCCCAACCGACCGCCGGTGCAGGCGCCACCACACGTCGAGATGTTCGTGCAGATCCACGCCAGCGACACAACAGCACTGCGCGAAGACCGTTACTCGCTGGTCGTCAGCGGCGCGGCTCGCGCCGCCGGTGCGACAACCGGCCGCTTCCTGCATCTGCTCGACGCCGCCGACCGGGACCGCTTCCGGGACGCCTACTCGACCGTCGCGACCATGCGCACGGGTGCGGTACCGGTCCAGTTGTCGTTCCCGCCGCTGCAGGCAGCGTCCGATCATCTCGCCTGCGCCCCGTCGATGCTGCCGATGGTGCTCTCAGCAGGCGAGTGCTCAGACGGCGATCAGGTTATCCGGGTCGAGGACCTGGCCGTCGGAGGTGACGCCGAAGGCATGTTCCTGGTGTCGCTGCGCCACCGGCTGCTGATCGAGCCCACGGTGCTCAACGCCGTGGAGTTCCGCTTCTTCAGCCATCCCCTGGCGCGCTTCCTGTGCGAACTGCCCCGAGCCCGCGCGGCGGTCTACATGCCGTTCTCCTGGGGTGCGGCGGCAGCGCTGCCGTTCCTCCCCCGCCTCCGGTATCGGCGCACGGTACTCGCCCCGGCTCGGTGGAACCTCACCGCCGGTGACCTCCCACCAGCGGACGCGCCTCGGCAGCAGTGGCAGCAGGCGCTGGCCGAATGGCGGTATCGGTTCCGCTTGCCCGACCGCGTGTACCTGGCCGAGGCGGACAACCTCCTACCGATGGACCTGACCGAGGACCTGCACCAAGAGCTGCTGCGCGCACACCTCGACCGTCACGGCCATGCTCGGCTCGATGAAGCCCCGTCCGTCGACGCGTACGGGTGGCTCGACGGTCACGCCCACGAGGTCGTCATCCCCTTGACCTGCACGGCACAGACGGCGGCGGCTCCACCTCTGGCCCGCGTCCGGACCGTGGAGCACGACGACGGGCACCTGCCAGGCGCCTCACCCTGGCTGTACGCGAAGCTGTACACCGCCGCCGATCGGATCGTCGACCTCGTGCACGACGTGCCGGATCTGCTCGTGACCTGGGACGGTCCCGCCGAATGGTGGTACCTGCCGTACCGCGACCCGGACCCCCATCTGAGGCTACGGATCCGACTACCCGACGCCGACGCCTACGGCCCTGCCGCTGCGCAGGTCGGCGCATGGGCCGCTCGACTACAACGGGGACGGCGTCTCGGCCGGCTTCAACTGGGCACCTACCACCCGGAAACCGGCAGGTACGGTCACGGCGCCGCGATGGCTGCCGCGGAACGCGTCTTTGCCGCCGACTCCAGCGCAGCGGTTGCCGAGCTGAACGCTGCCGCCGCGAACTCGGTACCGCTGGACGCGCTGGCGGCGGCGAGCCTCGTCGACATCGTCATGGCCTTCGCCGGCGAGGCCGCCACCGCGATGACATGGCTCACGACCCACCTGCCCAAGGAGACCGCTCCGTCCGCACGAGCGACGCACCACCAAGCCGTACGCCTGGCCGACCCGACGCAGGAATGGTCGGCGCTGTGCTCCAGCATCGACGCTGGGCCGGTCCTTGACGCGTGGCGATATCGCCGAGTCGCGGTGCAGGCGTACCGCGATCAGCTCGCCGCGCAACGTGATCCCTGGTCCGTCGTGCCGTCCCTGCTGCACATGCACTGCATCCGCCTGCACGGCGTCAACCCCGACCGCGAGCGTCTGATCCGCAAGCTGACCCGCGCCGCAGCCCTGCGCTGGTCCGCGCTTCACCTCGCGGAGGCCCGATGAACCCTGCCGCGCCGACCTTAGCCACTCGGATCGGCAACGCCGTGACGGCCGCCGCCGACCATCTCGCGGTGCCACCCACGCCACCAGGACGACCGGAACAGGCCCAGTCGCTGGCCGACGGGGCAGCCGGAATCGCGCTGTTACACATCGAGCGAGCCCTCACCGGGACCGGCACGTGGACCACCGCGCACCGCTGGCTACGCGCCGCCGCCCATGGCAGCGTGCTCGCCACCATCGAGAGCAGCCTGTTCCGTGGCGCACCTGCCCTGGCGTTCGTGCTCCACGCCACCACCGACCAAGCCGGCCGCTATGGCAACGCGCAGCACGCACTGCATCGGGCAGTCACCGCGCTGGCGCACCGCCGGATCGACCAGGCGCTCGACCGCATCGCCCGCGCCGAGCTGCCACGGATGGCGGAGTACGACATCATCTCCGGGCTGACCGGAATCGGCGCCCACCTCCTCCGGCACGCCCCGGACGATGAAGCCTTCGGGCGCATCCTGGCCTATCTCGTACGGCTCACCGAACCGCTGCGCCACGACGGCGAGGTCATTCCTGGCTGGTGGACCGAACAGGATCCCCACGCGAGGATCTCCACCGCCTTCCCGGGAGGCCACGCCAACTTTGGCCTTGCCCACGGCATCACCGGGCCGCTGGCCCTACTCGCTCTCGCCAAGCGGCACGGCGTCGTTGTCGAAGGGCACCTCGACGCCATCGAGCGCATCAACGCCTGGCTGGACAGGTGGCGGCAGCACGACGACAACGGAACCTGGTGGCCCCAATGGATCACTCACCAGGAACGTCGTACCGGCCGGCCTGCGCAGCCCGGCCCGCTGCGGCCATCCTGGTGCTATGGCACCCCGGGGCTGGCTCGCGCACAACAGCTAGCCGGACTGGCCCTGAACGACCGTGACCGTCGGCGGCTCTCGGAGAACGCGATGCTTTCCTGCCTGACTCAGCCGCGCCAGCTTCGACGCATCAGCGACGCCAGTCTCTGCCACGGCTGGGCTGGCCTCGCGCTGACCGCCTGGCGAATGGCCGAAGACGCCGCAGATACCAGGATCTCCGACCTCCTGCCGGGCGTCATCGACCAACTGCTTGATCACGCCCACCTGACGACGGACTCCGGCGATGGTTTCCTCGAAGGCGGGGCCGGCGTCGCTCTTGCGATGTTCGCCCTCGCACGTGACGCTCCACCGGCTTCGGGATGGGACGCATGTCTGCTGATCACCTAACCGAGCCGGGCAACGAACGAGCCCAGGACTACCGGCCACCGGCAGTTCCACCGCCGGTCGGGGACCTGACGAGTTCTCCGACGCTGGAGTCAGCGGTACTGGCGTTCCTGGCCGGGACGCCAGCACCGCTCGCCGCCGCCCGCGCAGTGGTCCCGGTTGCCGAACTCATCAAGCTGGCCAAGCGCTATCAGGACGCCGGGCGGGCTGCCCTCGCCTCGGATCGAGCCGCCAACTGGTACCAGGTCGAAATCGAGTTCCCCGATCGGTACGCCGCCGAGCGCACCGTAGCGACGCGGATCGCGCCGAGGCTGCACCTGGCCGAAGAATCGGGACTCATCACGTCGTGGTGGTACATCCGCAAGACTCCGTACTGGCGCCTACGGTTACATTCCGGCGAGTCCCATCGGCATTCACGAACGTTCGTCACGCAGATGCTCGATGAGCTGGCGTCGAAGAGATTCGTTGTCGCCTGGTCCTCCGGCATCTACGAGCCCGAGACATGCGCATTCGGGGGCCCCGAAGGCATGGAGGTGGCTCACCGCCTCTTTCGCGTCGACAGCGCCAACGCTCTGGCGTACTTCAGGCGCGTCGACTCCCCGCGAGATCCGCAATCCCCGCTGCTCGGCCGTCGAGAGCTTTCCATGCTGCTGTGCACCACGCTGCTCCGCGCCGCAGGCCAGGACTGGCACGAGCAAGCAGACGTCTGGCATCGGGTAACTCGTACCCGCCCCCTGGTTACGAAGCCTCCAAGCAGCCGTCTATTCGGCCTGGCTGGGCAGGTACATCGTCTCCTCGCGCTCGACGTCGAGCGAACAGCCCTGATGAATGACGGTCAGGACCCGCTCGCCCCCGTGCAGCCCTGGTTTGCCGCGATGAGCGAAGCCGGGATGGCGCTCCGCAGCCTCGCGCACACCGGCGTCCTAAGCCGAGGGCTTCGTGACGTACTGGCCCACCACGTGATCTTTCACTGGAACCGGGTCGGCCTTACCACCATGGTGCAAGCCGTTCTCGCTCACGCGACAACAGTCACCATGCTGGGTTCCCCCGCGGACGGCGATGCCTTGACCAGGGGATGATCTCGATGTGGCCGGAGCCCTCTGATCCCGCCGTCGTCCTGCGTATGCGGGCAGCGCACGCTCGCGCATGCGCGGCCCTTCACCTTGACCCAGCGACCGGAGGCACGGAGGCATGGGGCTGGAACGGCCGCACGCTGGGAAGGCCGGTC
The DNA here is from genome assembly GCF_042889525.1 of Micromonospora sp. NPDC002575. Lineage (NCBI taxonomy): Bacteria > Bacillati > Actinomycetota > Actinomycetes > Micromonosporales > Micromonosporaceae > Micromonospora > Micromonospora sp. NPDC002575. The sequence continues at coordinate 63,641 of NZ_JBIARA010000015.1, forward strand.
ACCACACCCGACGGCCCGGCATGGTTGCGGGTGGCAAGCGCTCCGGCAGGCCAGATCATCGACACGTACTGGAACGGTGCTATCGAAGCCCAGGAGTCGCTTCCGCCGTCGATCCCACGACCACAGCTCTGGCACTGGCACGACTGGACCGACCAGACGTGGGCGTACCGGAGCGAACTGTACGAGTACGTCGCCGCCGACACCGTCGCCATGCACGCCGTCATCACCGCCCCGCTGAACATGCCGGCCGATTGGTGGACATCGGCTCGCACGGCGCTGCAGAACATCACCACGATCGACACGGCCCGCGTGACGGTACAACCCGGATTCCTCGCGTGGGCGATGCCTCGTTATCTCGGGATCTCTGCGAGTGACTACACCGCGCTTCCGTGGGCTCCCGCTCACGGCGACTTCCACTTCGCAAACCTCTGCGCCCCGGCCCTCCGAATCCTTGACTGGGAGGGCTGGGGGCTCGCGCCAGCCGGGTACGACGCCGCGATGCTACATAGTTACAGCCTGCTCACACCGGATGTGGCCAACCGTGTCCAGCACGAACTGGCTCATCTGCTCGCCACTCCCGCAGGTCGGTACGCCGAACTGACGGTGATCGCAGAGCTCCTGGACGCCGCTGAACAGGGGATAAACCGAGAACTCACCGAGCCACTTCGCCGCCGCGCCGCCACCATCTTGGGACGGTCGGCGGTGGCTGCCGGCGGGTCCGGATAGTGCGTGATCCGGCTGCCGGACTACCCGGCGTCGTCGGGTTCGGAGGCGGACTCATGGACGGTCTCGCCGTTGTTCCACGCCCGCCTCCCCCTGTCCCGGCAGCCTACGGGGGAGCCGGCTAGCTGCGGTGCGCGGCGAGCACGGAGCCGACGACGATCGCGCCGAGCCCGAGGACCGCGGCAACGCTGATCTCCTCGCGGAGGAAGACCACGCCGAAGGCGACGGCGAAGGCTGGTGACAGGTAGAACGCCAGTGCCGCGCGGGCGGGGCCGACGCGGGTGATGAGTGTGTAGAACAGGGCGAGCGTCGCGCCGGTACAGACGATCCCGAGGACGAGCAGGGCAGCTGTCGCGTCCACGCCGGGCAGCCTGGCCGGGGCCGTCGTGGAGGCGGGTACGACCACGGCTGCGGTGGTGACGAGCATGGCGGAGGTGGCGACGCCGAGGGGCGGAGCCTCGGCATACCTGCGGTGGATCATCATGGCGCCGGCGGCGTAGCACAGCGCGGCGGCGAGGATGAGCGTTCCGCCGAGCAGAGCCGTCCGGCCTCCGCGCAGATCGACGCCGAAGAGCATGACCAGCCCGGCCAGGCCGAGGACTATCCCGGTCAGGCCCCGCCAGCCCTGCGGGCGTTCGTCGGGTGCGAATCGGAGGGCGAGGAGCGCGACGAACAGTGGTTGTGCGCCGACAAGGATGCCGGCGACGCTGGCTGAGACGTACTGCTGCCCGTAGGTAAGCAGCAGCAGCGGGGCGGTGGACTGCACCAGCACCGTCTCGATGATCGCCCGGGGGTTGCTCCAGACGGGGCGGAGTGCGTCCCGGCGCAACGCGAGAGGAAGCAGCAGCAGCGCGGCGAGCAGCACCCGCCCGAGGACGACGAGCGCTGGCGGGAAGTCGCGCAGAGCGACGGTGATGAGCGGGTACACCGCGCCCCAGAGGGCCGACAGGACGACGAGGTCGATCCAGGAGCGGCGGGTCACAGCGGGTCGTGGCGGGTCGACGTACGCACGCGCTCTAGTTAATCAGGACCTGCCGGTACAGGCTCTGCACGCAGTCGAGACCACTCCAGGGCAGCAGGTCGACAAGGAGTTGGCGTAGCCGCTTGCGGTTGCGCTCGGATCCGGTACGTCGGGCGAGCACGTCGGCCTCGGTGGCGGCGTGGCAGGCCTGTTCGATCTGGTTCATCTGCGTGTACGCGACGGCGAGGTCGATGAATGTGCCGGAGCGTTCCCGCACGAACTCGGCGGGCAGCAGGGTCAACGCCTCGTAGAGGGAGCGGGTCGCGTCGGTGGGGCGGCTCAGCCGGGTCAGGCAGCGGCCCTTGAGGCGGGCGGCGTGGCAGTCGGCGTTGAAGAAGCTTAACCAGGCGGGGGTGTTGTCCCTGCTGACGCCATCGAAGGCCCGTTCGGCCTCGGCCAGGGCGATCATTCCCCGGTGGGGCTCGTCGAGGAGTCCGTACGCCTCCCCGGTGGCCTCGCCGAGCCAGGAGTTGACGGCGGCCGGGACGCCTCGGCCGGCGACGTCCCGGGCGGTGCCGAGCAGGCTGAGCGCGGTGCGGCCGTCCCCGTTGTGGAGGTGGATCTGGCTGAGAACGCCCAGGCCGTACGAGTGCAGGGCCCGGTCGTCCGCCTTCTCCGCGAGCGAGATGGTGAGCCGGCAGTATCCGTGCGCTTGCTGGTAGCGCTGCGCATCGATGGCGAGCCAGGCGGCGAGTTGGGCTGCGTCGGCGGCAGCGCGTAGCAGTCGGCGGTGGGTGCCGGTGCTCGTCGTGCGGTTGCTGACCTCCAGCATGCGGTGCAGATGGGTGCCGACATCCGCGCTCACCTTGCCGGCACCCTGCCGGTAGTCGAGACGCCGGTAGGTGTCGGTCAGGATCTCCAGGTCCTCGATCACCCGTTCGGTGACCCGTGTCAGGACGGTGCCGGAGGGCAGCGGAACGCCGGTGGCACGTTCGCTGGTGGACCGGCTGGCCGGCGCTTCCGGTGTGCCCGCGCGGAGGGCCTCCGCATCGAGGTGGCTGTGGTCCTCGCCGCCGAGCAGGTCGCCGGCGGCGCAGCGGTAGAGGAACGCCAGCTTGTTCAGCGTGTCCAGCGACGGTGCCCGGCCCGCCGGGCCCGGCCAGATTTCCCAGTACGAGATCTGCTTGGCGGTCTTCGGCGCGTCCGCGTCGGGCCACTGCTCGTTCCAGCGGCGCGCCACGTCGGCCTGCGTGAGGCCGTGGGCGAGGCGGAACGCCACCCTCGGGTTGATGCGGTACCGCTGCCGCCAGTGCGAGGCGATCCGCCGGTACGTCCACCCGATGGCCCGCAGCTCGTCGGCCTCCCGCTGGAAACTGCGCGCGCTCCTCGCCATCCCTGCCTCCGAAAGTGACCGCCACCAGGCCGACCGTCGGTAGCACGTTAGCGATCACCGTCGCCGTGACGGAAGCCATCGACACGCTACTCCCCGTGATCCGGGGAGTAGCGGTAGGTCGAAGGTCCCCACCAGCTGGGGTCGATCTTCCCCGCTGCGGACGGAACCCTCGAACACGACGCGGAACGCCTGCTCACGGCACCTGCTCACGACGGTGGCCCCCTCCACAACCTCCGGCGGCAGGCGATGACGGCGGCGCACCACAGACAGCTCGACCATGACCGACGAACGACGTCGGGCACTTCGCGCTCAACGGCACCGACCACCGCAGCCCCCCAGAGCAGGACGCCGCGATCGGCGCCTACATCCGATGGCGCAACCAACACGCCCGACCGAAATCCGGGTTCGCGATCCACTCCACGATCCGCCACCCCGATCACCCGTTCAAGGCTGCGTGACGAGGCACTAGATTTGGCGGGCCATCGGGGCACGACCCGGGCCGGGTCAGATGTCAGATAGCGACAAATAGCCAAACATCCCAAATTTCTCTCTCAGGCATCTACTGCCCATATCGCGGAAGCTTTGATCCATGCCGCCAAATTGATCATTGCGTCGAGGCTTACTATCGTCATTGGCGGCCAGCGGCGGGCGCGTTGCTATCGATCGCGCCACGGGAATCGCGGTCCGACGTAAATCATGCATCCGTTGCTTTAAATCTTGAGGGAGGTCCGGATGAACATAAGATCTCCTTGAAGTGCAGCATCGTGGCCCTGGGTCGGGTTGGCGACCGAGGGCTGAGCTACCTGCAGCGCCAGTGGTCCGCGTTTTCATTAATGAGAGTATAGCAATTACGTCACTGATGCTTTGAAGGACTAGGGGGCAAGGATGCTATCGAGTTTCCCCTTCCGGTGCCTAGCGCGCCGCGCCGGCGGTATTGCGATCGTAGCTGCTACCGTGCTAGCGCTAGCCGGGGTCGCGCCCACGCCCGCGCAGGCTGCCGGCGAGGTGTGCACTCCCTGGACCCAACTCCAGTACGCACCCAATTTTTATGGCATGGCCTGCGTCAGCAGCACCGACACGAACTCCACCAAGGTGTGGGGTCAGATGTACAATGGCAGCATTTTTACACCTACCGTCGATCTGGTCGGCTACGTCAACACTGATCCCACTGTGCGGTTCACCTGTGGGATAGGTGGCCCGAATGGATTCAAGCCCGGCTACACCACGAACTGCCAGTTGGGTGCCGGGTTCTGGAGCGCATCCCCTCGGTACGGCCGTGTTGATTTCTCCGTTAACCTCAGCCCTGCCGGGACGCTGTACACCCCCTGGCTGTACTGAAATCTACTCGTGACGGCCCTGGCGGCATGCCTTCTAGGTGGACGCCAGGGCCGGATTATCCGGGCGAGAGCTTTCTTGGCCTGCTGGTTTCTCGGCGGTTCGTCGACTGGCTCTTCTCATCGACATGTCACTCTCTTGGTGACCTTGGGTTCGCCTGGTCTGGCCCCGATGCTGGGCCGCCGCGACCGTTGGCGGATCCCGTTGGCGGTGGCGTTGCCGTAGCGCTGATGGCGTTGCTGGCGGATTGCTGATCTGCCCGGAGACCTCGGCGTGGACGCAGACGTGGCCAGTCATGACGGGGCCGGAATGCGGTGCCTCGCCATCACGGCATGTCGCTCGAACAGTTGTCCATGGCTGTCTAGAATCCGGCTCAGGTTTGGGCGACTTGGGGAGACGCATTCCCGTCGAGGAAGGTGAGGACGAGGAGTCCCGTCGTTTCCGGGAGCGCGGGTTGTTGCACGCGATGTCGGCGGGTGCCGGATCCCCGCGGCCCGCGCGGCTGCGCTACCCCCTCGCCGGGCTGCTCGCGGTCGCGGTGTGCGCGGTCATGGCCGGGGCGGCCCCTCGGTGACCGTGATCGCGGACTGGCTGCACGTTGGCCCGCCATCGTTGTGGCGGTGCGCCTCTACCGTCGTCGATATCGCTACTCGGGTAGGGGAGGTTCGATGTCAGGTGGTGGGGACGCGTTCATCCGACGTGATGCCTGGGGCAGCCGGTTCGACAAGGTGTGGTGGTTCGGTGGCCCGCTCTTCTACGGGTCGCCCTTCCTGGCGTTGCTGATCGGTGCGGCGCTTGCCGGAGATGCGATCGCGGTCGCTATCGCCGGCTCGCTGGTGGTCGGTGTCGGCCTCTTGAACTGGAGAATCCGCTCCAGACAGGACGGACGGCTGCTCGTCGAGATCAACGACGAGGGCATCCGATTCCATGACGGCCGCCCGATGCTGCCGTGGAGCACGGTGGCCTCGGTGGGCTTCGCCTGGACTGGTGGCTACGGTACGGTCGCGCCGAGCCGGACGCTTGTGATCCACCTGGTCGCTGGTGGGCAGGTCCAGCACGTTCTGGATGAATTCCGGATCGAGGGAATACATGCCGACGTGTGTGCGGCCATTCGCAGGTTCGCCCCGCAGATTCCGATCTCTGACGGCGACAAGCCACCCTCCGATGTGGACTAGGCGTCCGTCGGACTGCCGGAGCGGGCGGTCACCGGGGCCGGGGTGAGTAGCGGGTCGGCGTGGTCGGTGGTCATCAGCATGATCGGCCCGGTCGCGTCGTCGGACGTCCAGGTGTTGGGGTCTGCGAAAGCTGCGCGTAACAGGCGCCCTACCACGAGCACTTCCAGCACCGACGCGCCCCTGCTTGGCTGCTCAGGCCCCCTCGATCACGATGACAATGGCTCATTGAGATCAGGGCCCGCTGCCAGCCCGGCCGGCCATCAGAGATGCCTCCGTGACCAGCCGGACCAACTTACGGAACTGGGCGGGCTGCAACCCGGTGAGCGGGAGAATCCGTCTCGGACGGGTGTGCGGACCTACCGTCAGATGATCACCAATACACCCGGGGACTGACGTACCGGCCGTGGAAGGCGCCGCTGCAGGTGTAGACCTCGACTACGGTGACAGCGGATCCGTTCCGGTAGGGCATGGTGACGACCGGATGGGTCCGGGGGCCGAATCGGCCGGTTCGGCCCAAGGCTTCGGTCCGCCAACTGCTGTTGCCGGTGGTGGTGCTCTCGATGCGCCACAAAGCGGTGCATCGACTCCCGTCCGGCGTCGCATTCATGTAGAAGTCGCCAACGGCGTTGCTGCCGCTGAACGAGATGCACGAGCTGATTGGATAGGCACCCGTGCAGCCACCCCCGCTTGCGGCTTGGGCTGCGGTCGGCATCATCAGCCCCAGGCAGGCGGCGGTGGCGGCGGCTGCCGCGACGCGGCGAACTCGACTGCGCATGGAGGTCCCTCCGGTATGTCCGGCCGGCGGCCGGATGACTGCTGCCACCGTCACCCACACGTCTCGGCAGAAGCTTGCCGAAACCTTGCTGACGTTGTGATCTTGGAACCTAAGAGACCGTTGTGGGGTTCAGGGCCTTCAGGCCGATCGAGGTCCGGGCAGCAAGGCGTCGGGTCGACCTCGGGCCTGCCGAGCTCAAGATCGAACGGGGCGCCGGCTACGCCTACGGATCGACGGCGAACAGGTAGACCTCCGGCCGCTTCCACCGGCTTGTCGAGCTGTCCGGCCAACCACGATCTCTCTTGAAGATCTGGCCCGCACCCTTCAGGCGAACGGCACACGGCCGATGGGCCCGCCGGATCGACGGGCCCCGCCGGCCGGTCACGTCTCTCCGGCGTCCGTGAACCGGCGACGGACCCGCTCGGCGTCGGGGTGCCCGAGGTCGTCGAGGATGTCCAGCGCCGCCTGCCAGTTCCGGGTGGCCTCGCCCGGGTCACCGGCGTCGACGAGCGCCTCCGCCAGGTGCCCCAGCGTGTCCGCCTCGTAGTACCGGTCCCGGAACTCACGGTACAGCGCCAGCGCGTGCCGGTACGCGGCCACCGCCTCCGCCGGCCGCCCGGCACGGTGCTGCGCGTACCCGAGGGTGTCCCAGGTGGCCGCTTGGCCGTGCCGGTCGTCGAACTCGCGTAGCAGCGCCAGCCCTTGCTGGCACGCCTCGACCGCGGCGTCATGCTCGCCCAGCTGGGCCCGGTACCAACCGATCGCGTTCAACGCCATGGCCTGCCCGTACCGGTGTCCGGCCGCGCGGTACAACCCGAGCGCCGCCTCGGCGTTCTCGACCACCTCGACGCGTCGGCCCTCCCGGTCGGCCACCTCGGCCAGGTCCAGATAGGTGTGCCCCTGATTGGCCAGGTCGTTCAGGGCCCGGAACAGGTCCAGTGCCCGCTGGAGCTGACCGAGTGCCTCGTCGAGTCGGCCCAGCCGGGCCTGGGCCCGGGCGAGGCTGCGGTGCGCGTGCGCCTGACCGGCCGCATCGCCAATGCGGCGCGCGGCGACGAGCGCCGTACGCTGCACCGCGAGCTGGTCGTGCCAGCCGCCCTGCCGGTCCAGGAAACTGGTCAGGCTCCACGCCAACTGCCAGGCGTGCCGGTCGAAACCGCTGGCCGCGCACCGTTCGACCAGAGCGATGAGCACCTCCCGCTCCCGGGCGAACCACGCCGCCGCCTCGTCGTGGTCGGCGACCTTCTCCGGTCGCACACCGGCGGCGGCCGGGGGCAGCGTCACCGGATCCCAGTGCGGGTGCAGCAGCGCGGCCGCACCGTGTGCGCTGTGCAGGTAGTGGTCGAAGAGTCGGGCCCGCGCCTCGGCCCGGTCGCCGGCCCGGTCCTGCTCGCCTGAGAGCTCGGCAGCGAAGACCCGCAGTAGGTCGTGCATCCCGTACCGGTCGGGTCCGCGCTCGATCATGAGGTGCGCGTCGACGAGTTCGGCGAACAACGCCCGAACGTCGCGGCGCTCGGCACCGGCGAGGCTGGCCCCGGCCGCCGTACCGACCGGCACATCCGTACTGCCCCCGACCAGCCGGAACAGTCGAGCCGCCGGCTCGGTCAGCAGCCGGTAGGACCAGGAAAACGCCGTCCGCACGCTGCTGGCGTCCTCGCCCGCGTCCAGCCCGTCCAGCCCGCCGCCACGCAGCTGCGCCCCCAACTCGGCGAGGGTGAGCTGGGGGCGGACCACCGCCCGGGCCGCGACCACGACCAGGGCCAGCGGCAGCCGGTCGCAGAGCCGGACCAGTTCACCGACGGCGGGCCGCTCCGCCTCGGCCCGCGCTCCGATCCGCGCGTGCAGCAGTGCCCTCGCGTCCTCGGCGGACAGCAGGTCCAGCACCAGCGGCTCGGCACCCTCGGTGGCCACCAGGCCGGTCAGCCGGTCCCGGCTGGTCACCAGCACCAGGCAGCGGGCCGACCCGGGCAGCAGGGGACGAACCTGCGCGGCGTCTCGGGCGTTGTCCAGCAGGACCAGCATTCGTCGGCCGGCCAGCAGGCTCCGGTAGAGCGCCGTCTGTTCCTGCGGGTCGACCGGCAGCTCCCGGGGCGCCACACCGAGCGCGGCCAGGAAACCTCGCACGACCTGATCCGCGCTGCGCACCACGCCGCTGTGGCTGTAGCCTTCCAGGTTCGCGTAGAGCTGCCCGTCGGGGAAATGCCCCTCCACCCGATGCGCCCAGTGCACGGCCAGCGCCGTCTTGCCCACCCCGGCCGGTCCGGAGAGCAGCGCCACCGGCACCGCCCCGGGGCGTGCGTCGGCAGCCGCGCGCAGCGCGTCCAAGCGGGCCAGTTCCGCCCGCCGCCCGGCGAAGCCCCGTACGTCCGACGGTAGCTGCGCCGGGACTGGGCGAGACGGGTCCGGCCGTGCGACAGGGCCTGCCGTACCGGTTGGCGGGCCCGGCTCGGCGGGGGCCGCAGGCACGGTGATCTCCCCGCGCAGGATGGCCTGGTGCAGCTGGCGAAGCTCGGCGCTCGGGTCCGCGCCGAGCGCGTCGGCCAACCGGTCCCGAACCCGGGCGTAGTACGCCAGCGCCTGCGCGCCGCGCCCGGCCGCGGCCAGCGCGTGCACCAACGCGGCGGCGACCGGTTCGTCCAGGGGGTGGTCGTCGGCGAGCCGGGTCAGCGGGTCGATGACCGCTTCCGGTTCGCCCCGGCGTAGCAGGCTGCGAGCCCACAGCACGGCGGTGTCGGTGTGCCGGCGGTGCCAGTCCTGCCGGATCCGGGCCGCCCACTCGCCGGGCAGCCCGGCCAGCGGCTCACCCCGCCACAGCGCCAGCGCCCGGCGCAGCAGCTCGACCCGTTGCGGGTCGTCGTCGGCCAGCACGTCGGCCCGCTGCCGCAGCGCGTCGAAATGGGGACCATCCACTGTCGCCGGCGGCACGTCGAGCAGGTACCCACCGGAGCGTCGTACCAGTGCCTCCGGAGCTCCGGCGTCGGCAAGCACCCGGCGGATCCGGGCGAGATAGACGTGCAGGTTATGCCGGGCCCGGGGAGGTGCCGTGTCGCCCCAGACCCGATCCATCAGGGACTCCGCGCGGACCGGCCGGCCCACGTCGACCGCCAGCGCGGCCAGGACGGCGCGCTGGCGCGTCGCTCCCGCATCAATCAGCCGGCCGTCCGTCCACACCTCGACCGGTCCGAGCACCCGAATCTCCATGAACCGCCACTCGCCTGTGCCGCCGGTCGAGCAACCCGGCCCCGGGGCGGTCGGATTGAGGTTCCGGCAGGAATCCGTCGACCTTCCGCGCAGATCATCGTAGGCACAGCGGCACCTATCAATCTGATGTCGTTCATTCGACTCACGGCCAAGGCGGTCGTGACGACACCCGGAGGTCACAACGTGCGAAGCGCTCTACGAAGGCTCATCCCCGCCGCGGCCGGCGTGGTAGCTCTGATCGCCGTGACGGCGTCCCCCGCGGCGGCCTCCCCGCCCCGCGCCGCCGCGGCCAACTACCCCTGCTACGCCAACCTGCTCTGCCTGTACGACGGCATCAACTTCACCGGCAGGGTGGCCTACTTCGAGGTGGGGTTCGCCAACGACTGCCGGGACATTCCGGTGCCCCCGGACTTCGCCAACAAGGCCCGGTCGATCATCAACAACCGGCCGTCCGGCACCGTCTCCACCTTCTGGGACAACGCCAACGCCACCGGGCTGCTCGGCTACCAGCACGCCTACGGCTACCGCGCAAACCTGGCGTACGACTCGGCCGCGATCGGTGGCAACTGGGACCGGCGCATCGAGGCCGTACGGGTCTGCTGACGGTCGGTGCCTCCGTCGCGGGAGGGGCCGGAGGCGCCACGGCAGACGCCGGCCGGAGTCCAACGGGGGACTCCGGCCGGCGGCCTGGGATGGGTCAGCCCGGGTAGTAGCACGTGTTCGGAATGACAGGACCACCGTTGACCCCGAAGATCGCGAAGCCCATGTACGCCCGGGTCTGCGGGCCGTACTCGCCGTCCTCGGCGATGTTCGCGTACACGAAGGTCTCATTGATCTGGTGCTGTGCGGCCCGGACAGCATTGCGGGTATTGGTCCCGTACTGACCGTCGAGCCTCAGGGACTGGGCGTAGCAGTTGTTCAGCGCCTCCTGCAGCACCTTGACCGCGCTGTTGGAGTTGCCGTACTTCAGGTAGCAGGTCTTGTTACCGTCCTGCCAGCCGATAGTGGGTACGTGCATGTCGGCACCGCCCGGGTAGCCGCCGACGCGGTAGTAGGTCAGGCTGGTGCAGGTGCTGGCCGCCTGCGCCGAGGTCGGCGCGAGTACGGCCAGGCCGGCGCTGGCCAGCACGGCCAGCAGGGTGGCGGCTGCGCCACGGCGTCCGGTGCGACTGTCGAGGATCGGCATGGTCTCCTCCTGGATGGGGCTTGACTGCTCGGGTTGGCCCGGCACATCCAGAAGATCGCGGCCGGCGATCTATGGTTTCTTGCTCGAACGTCAATCCACCGACGCGCGAAAGCTCGGCCAGGGACTCTCCGGCCGTGCGTTCGCCTACTGGACGGGAGCGGGGCTTGGGCAAGGGCCCGAGCCCCGCTCCCGTAGCGGAGAGACTCTCTCAACGGCGATGGCGGGAAGATCGGCCGCCCGTGGGCGCGCACACCGTGACCTGCGCGAACGCCTCGACCTCGCCCCGGACGAGATCACCCAGCGACTCAACCGGCTCCTCGCACGCTGCCACTACGACACCACGGACGTCGACATCTAGGCTGACCACCTCGGCAAACACACGCCGGCACTTCCAACGCCGCTGCCTGGGACTACTCGAACAAGCGGTAGAAGACGGGAAAGCCGAGCCGTCCCACATGGCCTACCTGACCGACCGCGTCCGCCGCGCCGAGGGCAAACCACAGCTGTACGGCACCCAGTTCTGGCACGGACCCGACAGTCCAGCTCGATCACCGACGGGTCGGGATTGCATCGGCATACCTGGCGTCGGAGGCGCGCACTGGCCGACCGGCCCGAGCGCCGACCGGGACGCCGACACCAACCCGACCACCGCCGTGGTGGCCCGCTTCGGTCCGCGCGACTGGCGGCAGCAGGGTGCCCAGTACGTCATCCGGCACACCCTGCGCGACGTCGGGGCCGACAGCTACCTGCGGGTACGTGGCACCAGCACCGACGAGGCCGAGCCGCTGGCCGACGGGCTGGAGAGCCCGTGGAGCGATCTGTGGTTCTACTCCAACCCGGTGTTCGTCCGGGTGCGCTGACCGACCGGTCTCGGCCCGCCCTCGGTGGGCCGGGACCGCCGGCACCGGGAAGCCGGGGCCACGGTGGACGCGCAGACTCGCCACCAAACGCCCGCATTAGGTCGGGTGTGGGGCAGTTGACGAATCGTGTACCGGCCGCCGGTTGTGAATCTTGACCACCCGAAAGCGCAGGTCATACGCTCCGGGCACCCTTGATTCATTTCCCGGGAAGGGAAACGGGACACCCATGCGAACTGCCCCACTCCGCTCTACATTGCATTCCCGCAAACGGCTGGCGAGCGCCACCGCAATCGTACTACTGGCTGGAATGACCCCTCTGGTGGTCGGCCCCTCGGCCGCCGCCGCGCCCCCGACAACCTGTAGTACCGATCCCACCGACCGGTTGGCCTCGGTGCCCAGCCCGGAGAGCTACCTCGGCTTCCCGCTCGGCACCGGCCAGGAACGGGTGGTCACCAACGAGGAGGTGCGGGGCTACCTCGACGCCGTGGACACCGCCTCCAAGCGGGTCGTCACCGGCGTGATGGGCACCAGCGTGCTCGGCCAGCCGCTGCCGTACGCGATCGTGTCCAACGAGCGCAACGTGCGGCCGGCCGTGCTCAAGGGCATCGCCGAGGACGTCCGCTCGCTGCGCGACCCCCGGGTGGTCAACCAGCAGCGGGCCGGCGAGATCGCCGAGGCGGCGCCGGCGATCGTCTGGGTCACCGCCAACGTGCACGGCGGCGAGAAGAGCGGCACCGACGCCGCCCTCAAGACGCTGTACGAGCTGGCCGCCGGGCTCTCCTGCGAGGTCCAGCAGCGCAACGACAACCTGATCACGATCATCGTGCCGACGCAGAACCCGGACGGCCGCGACGCCAGCCGCCGGCAGAACGAGTACGGCTTCGACATGAACCGGGACTGGTTCGCCCGGACCCAGCAGGAGACCGACGGCAAGCTCGAACTGATGCGCAGGTATCCGCCGCAGGTCTTCATCGACGCGCACGAGATGGGCGGCAGGCAGTACTTCTTCCCGCCCAACGCCGACCCGATCCACCACGAGATCTCCGGCGAGGCGGTCGACTGGATCAACCGGATCGGCGAGGCCAACAAGGCCGGCTTCGGCTACAACGGCGCGTGCGGCGGCGCGGTGACCACCGAGTGCTACTTCAACTACTCCACCTACGACCTGTTCTTCATGGGGTACGGCGACACGGTGCCGGCCGCCGGCTTCGGGGCCGCCGGCATGACCTTCGAGAAGGGCAGCTCGTCGGCGGTGGCCGACCGGGTGCAGCAGCAGTTCCACACCCAGTGGTCGACGCTGGGTTGGGCGGCGGCGCACAAGGGTGAGGTGCTCAACGGCTGGTACAAGGTCTGGAAGGACGCCCTCGCCCAGGGGCGGGCCGGCACGTTGGAGCCCAACGAGGTGGTCCAGCCGACCAACACCGTCCAGTTCCCGGTGCCCGCGCAGACCGTCCGGTCGTACTTCCTGCTGCCCGACCGGCAGCTCGCCGACGCCCGCCAGCTCGTCGAGCGGCTGCGCCGGATGGACGTCGAGGTCTACCAGGTGAAGAAGGCCGTCAAGCTGCCCACCGCCAAGCTCTTCGGCGGCCGGTCGGCGACCAACCTGACCGTGCCGGTCGGGTCGTACTGGATTCCGATGAACCAGCCGCAGAAGCACTGGATCCAGGCGATCATGGGCGAGGACCCGTACACGCCGTTCCCGTACTTCTACGATGTGTCGTCGTGGAGCAACCCGCTGCTGATGGGCGTGAACGCCGTCTACACCGGCGCGGACGTCAAGCCCAACGCGGAGCTGATCGACAAGATCCAGAACACCGGTGGCGGCAAGATCCTGGCCGCGCCGCCGTTGAAGGGCTCCTACACCTACGAGCTGGACTCCGCCGCCGCGGCCGAGTTCACCTTCACCCTGCTGGGCCGGGGCGTGAACCTGGTCCGGGACCTCGACGACGGCCAGGTGGGGATGCCGGCCGGCGCGTTGACGCCGGAGCTGAACACCACGGCCAAGAAGTTGGGGGTGACCCTCACCCCGTACACCACGGCGGCCGTCGGCACCCCGATCAGCCGGCCGGACGTCGGCCTGTTCCAGGGCACCGGCATCTCCACCACCTCCGGCTCGCACGGCGAGGCCCGGTACGTGCTGGGCAAGCGGTGGGGCCTGGACCTCACCCCGGTCACCACCGCCGACATCAACGACAACACCCCCGCCTTCACCGGCCGGACGGTGCTGCTGGTGCCGGACGGCAGCAACGCGACAGGTGGGCTGACCGCGACCGGGCAGGCCAACCTGCGCAACTGGATCGCCCAGGGCCACACCTACCTGGGCCTGCGCAACGAGGGCACCCGGATGGCCCGCGCCGCCGGTCTCACCTCGACCACCGAGAAGCCGAAGCCGACCGGCTACACGGTGATCGGCTCGCACCTGCGGGTCGACGTGGACGCCGACAGCCCGGTCGGGCTGGGCCGGCCGGCGGAGGACTTCGAGTTCAACAACAACGACCCGATCCTCACCCCGAGCAGCACCGGCCGCAACGTGCTGCGCTACCCGAGCGGGGACACCTTCTGGGCCAACGGTTACACGGTGCAGGGTGACGCGCTCAAGGGCACGGTCGCGGTGGTGGACGAGCCGACCGGCGCCGGTCGGGCGGTGCTGTTCGCGTTCAACCCGCTGTTCCGGGCGTACAACGAGAGTGGCCTGCACCTGGTGGCCAACGCGCTGCTGTACCCGAGCAGCGGCACGGCGGCCCGGACCGCCTCGCCGGTCCGGGTCGACCCGGCCCGCGCCGCCGCGGCGGCCACCCCGGTCGCCGAGAACCTCGGCGGCGAGTGGCGGCCGTTCACCATCCAGGTGGCGGCCGGCGACCTGGCCCGCACCGAGGCGGTCGTCGACCGGTACACCGACACCGCGCGGGTCTCGGTGGCGAACGGCTCGGCGTACCTGGTGATCCCGAACCCGGAGGGTCTCCAGATCGACGAGCACCCGTTCCTGGGTGACCTGGTGCGGACCCTGCGGGCCGAACAGATCCCGCTGCGCTCCGTGGTGGGCTGACACCGCGGGTGGGGGCGGCACCTGCGGGTGCCGCCCCCACCCGCCCCGTGCGGAGCCGGGCGGGCCGCGTCGGCCAGGAACGGTGCATGTCCCGCTACCTGCTGTTTCCCGGCCGACATCACCTGCTGACCCGGTTCCAGGCCGACTATCTGCACCGGCTCGCCACCGCCGGTCACCACGACGCGCCGGACGGCGACCGCGCCACCCCCGACGGCGGGCCGACCGCCCCCGCCGGCGACGAGTCGTGGTTCGTGAGATCACCTCGCGCCATACCAGGCTAAACGAGCGACGCTCATGATCCGCAAGACAGAACCTGGGGCGTCGTCGCCCCGGGGCCGGTGGTGGAGGGTGTCAGGTCAGCGCTCCTGGCCGATGTGGAGCATGGTGGGATCCGGACACGGACACGGCCCCGGCCACGGCCAGGGTGGGAACACACGGCAGCAGACCAGCAGAGCGGCGCTGACCTGCGCCGGGGACAGGGCCGGGTTGGCCTGCAGGACGCGGGCGGCGGCGCCGGCCACATGAGAAGAGGCCATTGAGGTGCCGCTGATGAGGTTGGTCGCGGTGTTGCTCGTGCTCCATGCCGAGAGGATGCCGGTGCCCGGAGCATAGAGGTCGACGCAGATGCCCCAGTTGGAGAACGAGGACCGCGCGTCGTTGCTCATCGTGGCGCCGACGGTGATCGCGGTGGGGACCGAGGCCGGCGAGTAGTTGCAGGCGTCGGCGTTGGAGTTGCCGGCCGCCACCGCGTAGGTGATGCCGTCGGCGATCGAGTTCGCCACGGCGGTGTTCAGCGAGGCGTTGGGCGCGCCGTCGAGGCTCATGTTCGCCACCGCCGGCTGGCCGGCCTGGTGGTTGGATGTCACCCAGTTGATGCCAGCGATGGCCTGCGCCCAGGTGCCGCTGCCGGCGCAGTCGAGCACGCGGACGGCGACCAGCGTGACGTTCTTGGCGACGCCGTAGGTGGTGCCGCCGACGGTGCCGGCGGTGTGGGTGCCGTGGCCGTTGCAGTCGTCGGCGGGCAGCGCGTTGTCGATCGCGTCGTAGCCGTGGATGGCCCGGCCGCCGAAGTCGGCGTGGGTGGTCCGGATGCCGCTGTCGATGATGTACGCCGTCACCCCGGCGCCGGTGGTGGTGTAGCTGTAGGAGTTGCTCAGCGGGAGGGACTGCTGGTCGATCCGGTCCAGGCCCCACGGCGGGTTGCTCTGGGTGGTCGTGGCCTGCACGGTCCCGTCCTGCTCGACGTAGGCCACCGCCGGGTCGGCCGCAAGCTGCTTGGCGGTCTTCTCGGTGGCGTGTACGGAGAAGCCGTTGAGGGCGTCACCCCAGACGTCCCGGACGGTGGCGCGGTAACGTTCGGCGAGGGTGGTGGCCCTGCTGGCGACGGCGGCCTTGGCGTGGCCGGCGGTGCCGCCCACCGCGCTGTCCTTGAGGACGACGATGTAGCTGCCGGCGACGGCGGTGGCGCTGCCGGCGTTGAGAATCGTGCCGGTGGTGGGGGCGGCGACGGCGGGCGTGCCGATCATGGCGGTGACCATCGCCGATGCGGCGACGGCTCCCAGGGCACTCCTTACTGTGGCCGTCCTCGATTGGCGAGGCGCGCCGGCGAGCAGGGTGAGGGTGGATCGCCGTGCGCGTTGCCTCAGACGTGTGGACATGCATCCTCCCGGGGATGGGGTCGCCGCAGCCGCCTTGCCGGTGGCGGTTGCGGGTGGACACCCTTACCGAGAGGAATCTATCGATAGAAATACGTTCCGTGAGGGGGCATGTGTTCAGATAGTGATTGCTCGAATTCAGATAGTGTGGGAGATCGCGCGCGGGGTGACGCCGCACCCGCTTCCGGTGGCGTGGCGGCTGGGGGTGAGTGGTGAGGCGTCGCACGGTGCGGTCGTGACGAAGGCAAGACGGCGGCCGGGAAACGCCGTGGGGCGGGTGCCCCGGCGCGCGTGAAACAGACCGGCGGTGCCGGCCGCCCATGCCTGTCTTCTCCCACTATGGCGTCGACCCATGGGTGCCCGAGGTCGGCGGCGCTATCGATCCCGAGTCCGAAGCCCACGACCTGATCATGAGCGTGTTCGGCGGCATGTCCAAGGGCGAACGCACCCGCGTGAAGGTCCGCATCCGCACGGCGATGACCTCGCAGGCGAAGATAGAAGGACGGTTCCTCGGTGGGCGCTCACCCTACGGGTACCGCCTCGCCGACGCCGGACCGCACCCCGAACCCAGGCAAAGCCGCCGACGGCCGCCGCCTGCACAAGCTGGAACCCGATCCGGTCACCGCGCCCGTCGTCCAGCGGATCTTCGCCATGTGCCTCGCCAACAACGGCTACTTCGCCATCGCCGAGGCGCTCACCCGCGACGGCATCCCTTCCCCGTCAGCCGCCGACCCCGGCCGCAACCCCCACCGCACCGGCGAAGGCTGGGCCAAGAGCGCCGTCAAGAACATCCTGTCCAACCCCCGCTACACCGGCCGCCAGGTGTGGAACAAACAGCGCAAGGACGAGGCACTCCTTGACGTCAACGACGTCGCCCTCGGCTACGAGACCCGGATGCGCTGGAACGACAGGGACTCCTGGGTGTGGTCCGACATGATCGCGCATCCGCCGCTTGTCACTGTCAACGACTTCGAGCTGGTCCAGAGAATCATGGCGGCCAGCGGCCGGGGTCGCACCGGCACGCGACAACGAAAGGTGCGCCGCCATTACCTGCTTCGCGGCCTCATGCTCTGCGGACTCTGCGGACGCAAGAGGCAGAGCCACCAGGCACACGACGCCGCCTACTACCGGTGCCGCTACCCCAACGAGTACGCCCTCGCCAACCACGTCCAGCACCCGCGCAACGCCTACGTCGCCGAGCGGGACGTCGTGCCCGCGCTCGACAACTGGCTCCTCAAGGCGTTCGCCCCGCACCGGCTCACCGATACGATCCGCCGGCTTTACGCCGCCAGCCCAACGCCGGACCCGGCTCCGTCGCGCCGGATATCGTCGCGGCGAACAAGATCATTGCCGCGTGCGACGCCAAACTCGTTCAGTACCGCGCCATTGCCGACGCCGGAGGCGACCCCGCCACCGTCGCCGCCTGGATGGCCGAGGTCAACGCCCAACGCGCCGCTACCATCGCCCAACGCGACAAAGCAGCACGAGAACCTGCTCCCCGCCGCCTCACCGAGAACGACGTCCGAAGCCTCGTCGGCAGCTTCGACGACATCCGTAACACCCTGCGCGACGCCCGGAGCGAGGACAAGAGCAACATCTACCGCGAGCTACGGCTCGCACTCACCTACAACCCCGGTCAAAACAAAATCAGCGTCGAGGCTAAGCCTGACGCTGATTACTGTGGGGTAACTGTACGTGTCCGAGGGGGGATTCGGCCACTCGCCCGTAGCACCCAGATACAAGAATGGGTGCTCATGCGATTATCCTAGCAGGTCACAATGGGTGAACCTACAGGAATCATCTGCCCGCCGTCTAATCGCCATTGATGTCACTCCCGACGTGACTGAGAAGCGCCGAAACGAATGTATGGCCGTCGCGGTCGGCGTCCTCTGTGGTGTCGAGGCGGTTCGGGGTATCTCCGGGTGGGAAGGTGACCTCAGCGCGCTGCGGCGGCAGTTCGACGACTGACCCATCGACGGGCTGAAGGAACTGGCCGTGGTGCAACCCCGACGGTACGATTCAACAGATCATCCGGCGAGACTGAGGAAGGCGGGGCGGACATGGGCGTCGAGTTCCGGCTGATCCTCGCCGGCCATCCACCCGTCGACGAGATCGCCGCCCTCACCGCCGCGCACCCCGACGAGACACCGCGACCGACAGCGAACCCGCGGCTGTTCACCGGCCGCCTCTACGACCAACGCGGCTACGCCATCACCGTCCGCGCCGGCACCCACGGCTTCTACGAAGCCGAAACCGACAGCGGTGCCCGCTGGGAATGGGAACCCGACACGTACGTCAACATCACCTTCTTTCCCCACGCCGACGACCTCGCCGACAAAGCCATCCCCAACATGATCACCACCGTGTCCAGGGTCCTTGCCGGACGGGAGGGCGACGCCGCCCTCATCCAGGACGGCAACCACCTCCTCCTGACCCGCACCAACGGCGTCATTCACCTGCACCACCACACCGGCTGGTGGGACCACTACCACCTCACCCACCTCATCACCGGTTGAATCCACGCATCGCTCCGCACCACCTAGGCGGCACCAGACCAACGTTCGGGAGCGCAACTCGCACCAGGCCATGACTCGTCGCAGTGTTCAGGTCGGTCAGGCGATGGCGTTGACGCGGAATCTGGGTGGAACGATCGGGTCTTGACCGGTGAGGATCGGGCGGTGTCCGTTCCCGTACGTCAGATCCGCGCCCACTACTCGGCGACCACCATCACCGTGTACCAGGCGTACCCACCGCAGATCGTGCTACCGGCGGTGGCGGCCGGCCGTTTCGTCGCCCCGTTCAAGCGGGACCGGATGACGTGGATCAAGCCGTCCTTCCTGTGGATGATGTACCGCTGCGGCTGGGCCACCAAGCCAGGGCAGGAGCGCGTGCTGTCCATCGACATCACGCGGGAAGGGTTCGAGTGGGCGCTGGCACGAGCCTGTCTGAGCCACTACGACCGCGACGTGCACGGCGACAAGGCGACCTGGTCGCGGCAGCTGAAGACCAGCTCGGTCCGGGTGCAGTGGGATCCGGAGCGGTCCCTGCATTTGAACGCGTTGCCGTGTCGGCCTCTCCGGCGAGGCCGTCGACCGGTACGTCGACGACTGGATCATCGCCGTCACGGACATCACCCCCACCGTCCAGCGAGTCCGGGACCTGCTGCGCCACGGCGACGAACAGGCAGCGGCAGCTCACCTACCCGTCGAACACGTCTACCCACTTCCGCATCCGATCGCCGACGGCCTCAACGCCAGCCCGGACGCCCCCATCCGAGCAACAGCACAAACCCCGATAGTCGATCAGCAGAGGGCTGCTCCAGCCGTCCCGGTCGCGGCATGTCCGGACGGTCGGGGCCTGTCTCGCTGACGGTATTTCCGGCGATCTTGGTTAGTAGGCTTCAGCGGCTGGGAAGCGGTCGCTGACGCCCGGGGGCGCCTGGCCGCGGTCGTGCACACCGCCGGCGTCTCTGGGGCCACGCCCACCCCGGCCCGGATCATGCAGGTCGACCTGGCCGGAACCGCGTATGTGATCGACGCGTTCGAGCAGGTGGCGGAGCCCGGGATGTCTCTGGTCTGCGTGGCCAGTATGGCCGGGCACTACGCGCAGCTCAGTACGGGACGATGAGCAGGCCCTGGCCACCGCCCCCGCATCCGAGCTGGCCGCCTGGCCGGGGCCGGACGAATCGGTGGCCGCCTACATCCTGGCCAAACGCGGCAACCAGGTCCGGGTACAGGCAGCCGCACTCGGATACAACCGGCGTGGCGCACGGATCAACACGATCAGCCCGGGCGTCATCTCCACCGCGATGGCCAAGGCCGAGCAGGAAGCGTCCTCGGGCGAGCACATGATGGGAATGCTGACCGCGTGCGGCATCGGCCGGACCGGTACGCCGGCAGAGATCGCGTCGGCGGTCGCGTTCCTGACCGGCCCGGAGTCGCTCTACATCACCGGCGCCGCTCTGCTTATCGACGGTGGTCAGGCGGCGTGGATCTGCCGTCACCGCCCGCGGTAGGTAGCTGGGCGTGAATGGTGTAGGTGCCGTCCGCGCCCATCCCGCAGGTGAGCCGGCCGTCGGCGGCCTCGGCACCAAGCCAGATGCCCACCATTCAGGACGCAACGGCAAAGGTCAGGCCAACTGGCGGAAACTGTTGACCGTCGGCCCGGCGCCCCACCGCCGTACTCGCTCCGGGTCGGCTGGCCGCCGGCCACCGGCGCCCGTCTGTGACCGCGCGGACAGCCGGAAACGCGTTTCTCCGATTGGCGTTTCGCTGCGTAGGATCTCCGGCGATCAAGGGGGATGAAACGGTGGGCGATTTCCAGCAGTTCGTGACGGATGTGACTTCGCGTCTGTCCACGATGTCCAAGGGTGAGTTGTACGCCGTCGGCGACGGTCTCGACCGGGACTCACTCTGGCTCACCTTTCTCGATTCCTTCCCCGCCGGCACCAATCTGCGGTTCCGTGAGCGATCCGAGTACGACTGCTCGACCTGCCGCGGTTTCATCAAGCACTTCGGCAACGTCGTCGAGATCCACGACGGGCGGGTCCGTACCGTCTGGTCCGGGGTGTCGGCATCCGACCCGGTCTTCTCCGTCGTCGCCGCCGCTCTGGACGAATTCGTTCTTTCGCTGCCGTTGTCCACCATCTTCCGGTCCACTCAGGCTCAGTACGGGACGAAGACCACCCGAACGCTGCGCGACGGCCAGGTCGAGGTGTGGCACCACCTGCACGGCCGGGTGGAGAAGCGGCATCGCATCGAGGACGTCGGCGCGGCACAGGGCAACTTTGACGCCGCGGTGCAGGTCTTCCAGCGTGGCCTGGCCGAGCTGACCCGGCACGCTCTGGACACCGTCGTCGACCTCATCGACGACAACGCCCTCTACCGCGGCGCGGAGCATCGCCGGACGGTGACCGAGTTCCGCTCGCTGCAGAACCGGTGGACCCAAGCGACCGACCGACGTGCCTTCGTCTTCGCCAACGCCATGAACCCGGCGGCCCGGTTCCGCAACACGGTGATCGGCACCCTCGTCCAGGATCTCTCCGCAGGCGTCGACCTGGAGCAGGCGGTCCGGTCGTTCGAGGCGAAGGTGGCGCCGCAGAATTACCAGCGCCCCACGGCGTTGATCACCCCGGGCATGGTCAAGGCCGCCATGAGGACCATTGCCGAGCTGGGTATCGAGGAGTCGTTGCAGCGACGGTTCGCCCGGCTGTCCGACGTGTCGGTCACCAACGTGCTGTGGGTCGACAACGACACCCAGGCACGGATGAAGGACGGCATCGAAGGGCTGCTCATGCAGGCGGCCACCACCCGGTCGTCAGGTGCGTTCCTACGGGACGCCAGGCCGGAGGAGATTCCCGTGGTCTCCTTCATGAAGGACATCCTGCCCAGCGCCGCCACCATCGACCTGTGGGTCGCCAACACCTACGAGCCGCACTTCGTCAGCCTCACCACCGGCCGGCACCCGACTGCTCCGCGGTTGTTCAAGTGGGACAACGATTTCGGCTGGTCGTACGGCGGCAACGTCACCGACTCGATCAGGGAAAAGGTCAAGCGGGCCGGCGGCAACGTCACCGGCAAGCTGCGGGTGAGCCTGTCCTGGTTCAACCACGACGACCTAGACCTGCACGTGTACGAACCCAACGGCGACCACATCTGGTACCAGGAGAAGCGCAACAAGCTGGACGTCGACATGAATGCCAGCGGGACGCTTTCCCGCGAGCCGGTGGAGAACGTCACCTGGACCGACCGTGTCACCGACGGTGAGTACCGGATCGAGGTAAACCAGTACCGCAAGCGGGACAGCACCCAGGTCGGATTCGTGATCGAGACCGAGAGCAACGGGAAGATCGAGCATTACAGCCACAATCGTGCGGTCGGCCACAAGGAGACCGTCGAGGTGGGCCGGATGACGGTTGCCGGCGGGGTGATCACCGCTTTCCGGCCGGGTAAGGACGTGCAGCGGGGCAGTGCGGGCAAGGAGTTGTGGGGCATCACCACCGAACAGTTCGTACCGGTGTCCACCATCATGTACTCGCCGAACTACTTCGACGACAACGAGGTCGGCAACCGGCACTACTTCTTCATCCTGAAGGGGTGCGTGAACGACCAGCCGACGCGGGGGATCTACAACGAGTTCCTCCGCAGCGATCTGCAACCGCACCGCAAGGTGTTCGAGGTTCTCGGCGACCGCACCAAGTGCGAGCCGTCTCCGGATCAGCTTTCCGGCCTCGGCTTCAGCTCCACGGTCCGCAGCTCTGTGGTCGCCAAGGTGACCACGACCGGTGGCCGGCGCCGCCTTATCAGCATCCAGTTCTGATTCCCTACCCAGATACTTCAGAGAGGCTACCGTGACCATTTTCGAGAAGGCCACACGGGAGAAGTTCCGCTATCCGTCGGCCAAGGGACTGCTGACCACGGAACAGCTGTGGGAGCTGCCGCTGACCGCCAAGTCCGGCTTCAGCCTCGATGATGTGGCCAAGGCGGTCAACGCCGAGCTCAAGGCCGTCGACACCGAGTCGTTCGTGGCCACCGAGGCCAATCCAGCCAAGGCAACCTTGGAGACCAAGCTGGAGGTCGTCAAGCACGTCATCGCCGTCCGCCTCACAGAGGCCCAGGCGGCGAAGGCGGCGGCGGCCAAGAAGCTGGAGAAGGAGAAGCTGCTGGCGGTCCTGGCCCGCAAGCAGGACGCGGTCCTGGAAAACCTGACCGAGGCAGACCTACTGGCCCGAATCAACAACCTGTAGCCCGCCGACAATCAGCGTCTGCCAGCGGACCCGCACATCGCCGAGAAGTACGGTCGCCATGCAAGACCTGTGCGGCCAGGCCGACGCTCACGGCCACTTCTCGGCGAACTCACATCGGTACAACAACGACCGCGACGCCCTCTCTGAGCCACCCCCGCTTTCGTGGAGCTTCTTGATCATGGTCTGATGGCCGTGGGGAGGAAGACTCTGTGGCAGCACCGAAGAAGTACCCCGATGAGCTGCGTCAGCGCGCTGTGCGCTTGTACCGCGAGTCGGCGTGATCCGACGCCTGGCAGAGCAGCTTGGCGTTCATCACGAGGCGCTCAGGAACTGGATCCGCCAAGCCGAGGCTGACGCCGACGAGCGTCACGACCGGCCGACCAGCGAGATGGCGGAGGAGAATCGCCGGTTGCGCAGGGAGGTCGCCGAGTTGCGGCGGGCGAACGAGATTCTGAAGGCCGCGAGCGCGTATTTCGCGGCGGAGCTCGGCCCGACCCGGCGACGGTCATGAGGTCCATCCACGAACATCGTGACCAGTTCGCGGTCGCGCCCCTGCTACGGTTCCTCAACGTCGGCGCCTCGACCTATCACGCGTGGGTCAAGCAGGTCGAGCAGCCCTGCGACCGGGACGTGGTCGACCTGGGGCTGATCTCCACCATCCACGAGATCTGGGAGACCTCCGGGCGCACCTACGGCGCGGACCGGGTCCACCGGCAGCTACGCCGCGACGGCATCCACGTGGGCCGCAAACGCGTCGAGCGGCGCCGCCCACACGGCAGGAACCACCCCTTGAAGTTACAGAAGCATCTCAATGTCTGCCTAAACGGGGCAGGCCCAGAGGAGAACCTCCGTGTTCGTGCGTACCCGCGCGCGGTGTCACCACCGCGTGCCCGGCGTGCTGACGGCTACCCCGGCGGGTCGCGTCAGTCGGGTGACGACGGCCCGGCCGAAGGGGACATCGACTGGGTACCCGTACGCCGGGAGTTGGTCGCCATTGGGTCACTCAACGCCCAGCTCGGTACGTCACCTGCTCGGCGGAACTCAGCAAGTCGCCCTACCCTGCGGCGTCGCCGGGCGGGGACTTCTGCCTCCGTACGTCGAAGGGGAAGGTCGGGTTCGTCACCATCACCCGCACCTGTGACGACCACGCCTTCGTGGTCCACGTGGTCGTCTGGGACGGGTCGGGCGCGTAGGGCGGGGCGGCGGCGTCGACCTGGATGACACAGCGGGGATCCTGGAACGTCGCCGGTCGCTGCCGACGGGCCAGGGCCTTCAGCAGCGACTCGCGCAGCGGCAGTCCGAGCACCGTCGCTGAGTCGCCCGGCAGGTCGGTGAAGCTCGGGCAGGAGGTGCGGGACAGGATGTCCGCGTTGGGCACTATTTCCACCCCGCCCGCGTCGGACAGGATCGTGGTGGACTCCTCGTCGACCGAGACGACGTATCCCCGCAACTGCCGCACCGACGTGGTCTCGGAGCCGGCGTCCGGATCGGCCACCCTCGTGGTCGTCGAGTGCGGCGCCGGTGCGCCGACGGGTGCCTGCGGGCGGCTGACCTGGATCGCGGTCGACGGGAGGATCGGGGTGGTCACCACCGTGTAGAGGACGCCGATGGCGAGCAGCGCGGCCAGCGTGCCACTGGCCCGCACGAAGCGCGCGACGTCGCTCCGGCGTACCGCCGCGTCGACGCCGAGCAGCAGGACCGGTGCGGGCCAGCCCGCGACGGCGGCCAACACGGGCTCGTCCTGGCCCAGCGCCGCCCAGGCGATCGCGGCGGCCACCCCGGCGAGGAGCAGCCCGACCAGCGGACGCACCCGCGGTGCCGTGCGGTGACGGGTGGCGAGGTGCAGGGCAAGCCCCCAGACCGGGAGGAAGACCAGCGGCGTGCTGACGGCGGCGGCGAGCACGCTGGCCCCGACCAGCCAGCCGGGTGCCCGGGCGGTCCACCGGGCCACCGCGTACCGGCGCGACAGCAGTCGCCGGTCGGCCGGGTCGGCGGCGCTGCCCAGCACCACCGCGCCGACGGTGAGGACCACCGCCGGCACCGCGAAGAAGATCCATACGACCGAGAGGCTCACGGTGGCCAGGAAGGTGATCGGGTTGACGCTGTCGGCCAGCATCAGCGTGAACTGGCGGTCCCCGCCGGACTGGATCCACAGGTAGAGCGCGGACACCGCCACCGGGACGCCCAGCAGCAGGGACCAGAACTGGGACCGGTCGGTCGGTCCGGTGCCGGCCGGGGCCTCCGGCGACGCCGCCATCGGGCGTTCGGTGACCCGGCGGCGCCGTCGGCCCGAGTGCCGCCGGGCCCGGTGCCGCAGCGTCCGCCGCTGTCGGGCCGGTGTCGAGGCGGGCGGTGCCACGGCCGGCGGCACCCCGCTTACCGCGCTCACCGTCTCCTGGCCGTCGCCGGCGCCCCGCAGCAGCGTCCCCTCGGGCTGCGGCTGCCGGTTGAGGTAGCCGGCCCGGGCGAGGGTGTGGTTCATCGCCTGTTGCCAGGCGCCGGCCTCTCCCTTGGCGTAGCTGGCGAGCAGGAAGGAGTCGACGAGGGCCCGCAGATGGCGGTCACCCCAGGCGACACCGATACCGTAGCGCTGCACCGGCAGAGCACCGCCGAGCGGAAAGATCCGCAGGGCGCCACCGGAGGCGTAAGCGCCGCCGCGCAGGAGGACCTCGTCGCCGGCGAACGCGTCGACGCGCCCCGACCGCACGTCGGCGAGACAGTCGAGGGGGTTATCGCGGCGTTGCACGACAGCCGGCCGGCTGGTCAGGGTGAGGTCGGCGGTCGTGCCGGCCACCGTGCAGAACCGGCTGCCGCTGACCCGGCCGGACCAGGTCCGGCGGGCCAGCGCGACGAGGCCACCCTGCAGGTACGGGCCGGCGAAGTCGATCAGCCGCCGACGCTCGGTGGTCATCAGCAGGGCGGCGAAGACGACGTCGACCCGGCCCTCGGTCAACGCCGACAGGCGTTCCGGCGGGGCCAGCGGCACGAAGACCGGTGCGACGCCCAGCGACCGCGCCAGGGCCGCGGCCAGCTCGACGTCAAACCCGGTGCGCCGGCCGTCCGGCTCGACCTCGCTGAGCAGAGGCTGGTCGGCGAGCACGCCGACCCGTAGGTCCCGGCCGGCGATCGAGGAGCGCCGCAGGACGTCCTCGACGGTCGCGCCGCGCTGGCCGCCGAGGCTGAACGCCAGCGCGGAGGCGGCTACCAGGGCGAGGCTGAGGAACAGGCTCCACCCCCGGCGGCGGTGGAAAGTGATGCCGCGGCGCGTGCGTTCGGTGTCAACCAAGGAACCGTCCCGGCTCGTGACCAGCGGTGCCGGCTACCGCACCGGCCCCGGAACGGCCGGCGGCCGTACCGGTCACCAGCCGACCAGGTGGGCTGCGGGCGGCGCATCCGCCGTGCCGCCAGGTCGCCTGTCGCCAACCCGACTGCACGGGGTGATGGGGGCGGCGGCGTGCCGGGACACGCCGCCGCTCCGCTCGGTCAGGGGTGGCTGACCGCACCGGGAGGGCTCCGGCTCGGCCGCCAGGAACACCCGGTCACCGGCGGCCAGCCCACACCACTGCCGCACCACGGCCGGCAACCGCAGGCGCCCCTCCTTGGTCACGGCGAACACACCCGCTCGTCAGCAGCCACAACGATCAGCCCGCGGTGTTCCCGGATGTCGAGGCGACGGCCCGGAGCCCAGCCCAGGGCCCTCATCACCGTCCGGTCGGCCATGCGTCCATGACAATCCAGCGTCACCAGGGCATAGACCGTACGCGCAACGCGGCGGGGGAGCCGCGAGCCTGGCCAGCGGCAGAGGCGGCCGCCGGGTGGCTCCAGTGGATGATCTCCCGCTACCAGCGTTCACCTGGCCGGGCAGGACCACAGCCGGAATGACAGCGGAAGCAGAAGGGGTACTCACGATGCCCACCGCCCCGCCAGCGGGACCGTCAAGGGCTTACAGAGAGTAAACGAGGGTGGTTGAAGCCGCTCAACCACCGCTCCGCACAACGTCGCATGAATGCTACGCGGGAGTGTCCGAGGGGGGACTTGAACCCCCACGCCCTATACGGGCACTAGCACCTCAAGCTAGCGCGTCTGCCATTCCGCCACCCGGACCTACTCGCTCAACCTACCGTGTCGACCGAGGGTGATTTCGCCACCCTCCGGCCGCCCCGGTGGGCCGCACGGGGGCTTACTTTACACGGCCCGCGTGGATCATGCACATCACCCTCGGGCCGCGGTGGCCGCCCAGCTCAGCGGCGGCGATGGCCGACCGTGAGGCGCCTTGGAACGATCATGGCCGACACGGCGGGTGGCGTCGGGACGCCCTCTCCGGGCAGCATGGCTGACGTGTCACAGCCCTCTCCCCTGGCCGCACTCCAGCACCGGGCGCTCGCCCTGCGCGCCGCCGGCGACGTCGCGGGTGCGTGCCGGCTGTTGGCCGACGCGATCGACCCGCTGAGAGCCAGCTTCGGCGAGGACCATCCGGAGGTCCTGGGCACCGCCCACCTGCTGGCCCGGTTGCACCGGGAGGCCGACGACCCGGCCGCCGCGCGGCGCGTGCTGGAGGAGGCCCTCGCGGCCGGCGAGCGCCGGTGGCATCCCGCGGACCCGCTGATGCTCGCGTTCTCCTTCGACCTCGCCTCGGTGGCCGAGGAGTTGGGCAACCGACACGAGGCCCGTCGCCACTACTCGCGGGTGGCCGACGCCGGTCCGGCCGTGCTCGGCGCGGACCACCCGGCGGTGCAGGCGGCGCGGCACTACCTCGGGGGCACGGGGGCGGGCACTCGGCCGCTCCCGCCACCGCTGCCGGTGTCCGGCCCGCCGCGGCAACCGCCACAACAGCCGCCGCCTCCGCCCCGGATCCCGACGCCGTCCCGGTCGCCGGAGTCCACCGCGCCGGTCACCGCCCGGCACGTGTCGGGGCCGCCGCAACCGGCGGCGGTGCCGGGCGTACCGTCGGTGCCGCCGGCGGCCGGGCCCCCGGCGGCTGCGGCCCAGCCCTCTCCCGGCAGCGACGCTCCGCCGCAGCCGCCGGTCTCGCCGTGGGCTCCCCAGGCGGCTCCGCCGGCACCACGGATCCCGGCTCCCTCACGGCCGGGATCGGCGGGGCAGGGCGGGCCGGTGCCGCACCCGCCGGCGCCAGCCGCGCACGGCGGGGCGGTCGCGCACGGCGGGGCGGTCGCGCACGGCGGGGCGGTCGCGCCGCGACGGGCGCAACCGGAGGCTACGTCGGCCGGCGGTTCCGCGCCGGCCGCCACGGACTCGGCGTGGGCGCCGCAACCGGCCGAGGGCGGTCGCCCGGCGCCCGCGCCGCAGGCTCCGATGCCGGCGGTCCCGGCCCCACCGAGCGCCGCAGCGGCCCCGCCGGCACCGCGCGTGCCCGCCGAGGCGGGGCCGCAGCCGTCGCCGCCGCCCGGGCCGGCACACGGTTGGGACAAGCCGACCATTCAGGTACGGCAGATCGATCCCCTGCTGCGGGAGGAGGCGATCCGGCAGGAGGCCGCCCGGGCGGCGACCGAGCCGAGCGGCGGCCCCTCCCCGGCGCCGGCGATCGGGGCGGGTCCTCCCGTGGGCGCTTCCCCGATCGGCGCTCCGGTGCGCGACGGGGCCGCCGACGCCCCACCGGCGAGCGACCCGCAGGCCGGCGGTCGACCCGTCAGCGGGAGCCCAGTCAGCGGGAGCCCAGTCAGTGGGAGCCCGGTCAGCGGCGTACCCGTCAGCGGCACCCCGGTCAGCGGGTCGCCCGTGCCGCCGTGGGGGATGACCGCACCGCCCTGGGGCAGGCCCGCTTCGCCGCAGCCGCCGGCTGAGCCGGTCGGCGGGGAGCCCACCGCCCTGGGCCCGGACGGGGCCGGCCACCCGCCGGCCGAGGGCACGGGCCTGCCGTCCCTCGGGCCCGTTCCCGGGCATCGCGCGGCCCCGGCGAGGCCCGGACCGGACGCCGTCGCGACGCAGCCCGCCGCGCCACCGCCACCGCCACCGCTGGCGTCGCCACAGCCACAGCCACAGCCACGGATGGTTCAGGACCATCCGGAGCCGATCGGCCGGGGCCACGGGGACGGGCCGGCGTGGCCCGAGCGGGGTGACGGGGGAGCCGACGACGGTTACCCGTCCCCGCGCGAGGCGTGGCAGACGACGTACCCCCAGGAGGAGCGGGCCGGGCGCGGCCGGGTGATGGTCGTCGTGGCCGTGGTGGTGGCCCTGGTCGTGCTCGCGGTCATGGTCGGCGTCGCGGTGCTGGTGCTCGGCCGCGACGCGCCGGCGCCCCCGCAGGCCACGCCGCCGCCGGCGGCGGCCGGGCCGACGGTGGGCGGGCCGCCACCGGGTGACCTGGAGCTGCGCGACGACAGC
The DNA here is from genome assembly GCF_042889525.1 of Micromonospora sp. NPDC002575. Taxonomy (NCBI): domain Bacteria; kingdom Bacillati; phylum Actinomycetota; class Actinomycetes; order Micromonosporales; family Micromonosporaceae; genus Micromonospora; species Micromonospora sp. NPDC002575. Next base: position 93,038 of record NZ_JBIARA010000015.1, read on the forward strand.
AGCACGATCACCCTGACCTGGACGGACCCGTCGGCCGGCGCGGTGCCGTTCATGGTGGCCGGCGGCCGGGCCGGGCAGAAGCTGGGGGTGATGGCCACGGTGGACCCGGGGCAGACCAGCTACACGGTGAACGGGCTGAACGCCCGGGTGGACTACTGCTTCACGGTGCTCGCCGTGTACTCGACCGACGCGTTCGCCACGTCCGGGCAGGTGTGCACGCAGCGGGAGCGGACCGCGACGCCGCGCTGAACGACCGTCCACTCGGCATGCACGCTGGGTGCGCACGGGCCGACGGTGCGGGTTTCCCCTGTCTCAGGGTGGCCATATGATGGCACCCGGCTCACGGGAGGGTCGCCGGTGGACGGCGCTCACCTGCCACGACGACACGGGGAGGCAGCCGCTTGTGGCCACCATCGACGACGCCGTGAGCACGGAACCGGGCGCCTCCCGCCGGCGCTGGCGCGGTGGCCTCGTCACCGTCGGCACGGTGTCCGCGCTGCTGGCCGCGATGGGCCTCACCGTCCTCGGGTTGGGCGCCGCCGACAACGCGGTGGCCAACTACGACGCCAGCAGTTGGCTGTGGAGCGCGGCGCGCAGCGAGCTGGCGCGGGTCAACGGCGTGACGGCGCGGGTGGACACGCGGGTGGAGGTGCCCGACTCCCGGCGGCACCCGGTGCAGGTCGTCCAGACCGACCGGCTGCTGGTCCTGCGCGACCTGAACACCGGGCAGGTCAGCTCGCTGGACCTGGCCACCCTCCAGATCACCGCCACCACCCGCACCACCCCCGGGCTGGGCGTCAACGTGGCGCTGCACGAGGACGCCGCGTTCGTGGTGGACGCCGTGCAGGGCATCGTCCGGCAGCTCGACCCGCGTTCCCTGGCCCCGGTGGGCGAGCCGGTGCGCTACCCGCCGGGCATCACCGGCGGCGCGTTCGACGGCGAGGGCCGGCTGTGGGTCGCCGTGCCGGCCGAGGGCACCGTCTCGGCGGTCACGGCGGCGGAGCTGCCGTCCGAGCCGGGTTCGGCCGCGCCGCCGGGCGGCGGCATCTCGCCGAAGAGGATCGAGACGTACGACGTCGCCGAGCCCAGCCACGAGCTGGTGGTCTCCACGCTGGACGATGGTGTGGCGGTGCTCGACCGCACGGCCGGGGCGCTGGTGCGGGTGCAGCGCGGCGAGGTGGCCCGCACCCCGCTGACGATCGCCGGGCCGGGGGCGCTGCCGGCGCGGACGAGCGGGCCGAAGGTGCCGGTGACGGTCGCCGGCGAGCGGAAGGTGCACGTGATCGGCGCGGGCGGCGAGGAGCGGCAGTTCACCGTGCCGGGCCGGGGCGACAGGCTCAGCCCGGCCGTGGCGTGGGCGGACCGCTTCTACTGCGCCGACGAGTCGACGGGCACCGTCTACTCCTTCGACGCCTCCGGCCAGCTCGTCGACACGATCGGCGGCAGGGGCTCCACCGGCCCGCTGGAGCTGGAGGTGCGGGAGAACCGGCTGTTCATCAACGCGCCCGACTCGTCGACCGCCCGGGTGGTCGACGACAAGCACCAGGTGCGCGAGGTCAACAAGTACGCCAACGACGTGCTCGGCGGCGACCCGCCGCCGGTGCCCCCGCCGCCCCCGCCGAAGAAGCCGAAGGTGGGCAAGCCGAGCGCGCCGCGCAGCGTCACCGCGTCGGCCGGTAACGCGCGGGCCCGGGTGAGCTGGCGGCCGGCGGCTGCGAACGGCGCGGCGATCATCCGGTACGTGGTGGAGGGTGCCGGCGCGCGCCGCGAGGTGGGGGCCAACCAGCGGTCGGTGGAGGTTACAGGGCTGACCAACGGCGAGACGTACCGGTTCTCGGTGCACGCGGTCAACGCCAAGGGCGACGGCCCGGCGCGGTCCAGCAACCCGGTGACGCCGACGGCGGCGGTGCCGGACCCGCCGTCGGGCGTGACGGCCGAGGCCCGGCCCGACGGGACGGTCCTGGTGAAGTGGCCGGCCGCGAACGGCCAGGGCAACACCATCGCGAAGTACGCGGTGACGGCGACCTCGGCGGGCGCCAACGCGCCGGCCGGCGAGTCGTCGAAGACGGAGCTGGTGGTGCCGGCCGGCGAGCTGGAGTACGGCACGCAGTACGCGTTCACGGTCGTGTCGGTCAACGACAAGGGTGCCGGGTCGGCGGCCTCCCCGGTGAGCAACAGCGTGGTGCCGTTCGCCGCGCCCGGCGCGCCGGTCGACCTGCGGGCGACGACGGTGGCGAACCGGCCGGGCACCGTGGCGGTGCAGTGGTCGCCGGCTGCGGCCAACGGCCGACCGGTGACGAAGTACCTGGTGGACGCGGGTGGCCGCAGCAGCGAGGTGACCGACACCCGGGCCACCGTGGACGGCCTGGGCGACGGGCAGAGCGTCACGGTGACGGTGAAGGCGGTCAACGAGGCGGGTCCGGGGGCGGCGGCGACGGGCACCGCCCGCACGGTGGCGCCGCCCCGGGTCACGGTCACCGGTTCGTCGGCGACGGCGACGGCGGTCACGGTCACCTTCACGGTGGACGCCGGCGGCGGGCAGGCCACCTGCACGGTCAGCGTGCCGGGCGAGAAGCCGGTCACCGCCCGCAACTGCGCCAGCGCGACCGTGTCGGGGCTGACGCCGGGCACGGCGTACACGGCGACGGTGACGGCGAGCAACGCCGCCGGTGAGGGAACGGCGAAGCGGGCGCAGAGCACCGACCCGCTGTACGGGATCGCGACGTGCAACAACGGCCCCGACGGCGACCAGCGGACGTACTGCGACAAGGACGTGGCCGGCCGCAACGGCAACGAGATCTTCTCTGTTCCCCAGCAGGACAACGACAAGCAGGTTGGCTGGGCCCGACCGGGCAACCGGCTGAAGGCGTACTGCAAGCGGCAGGGCGAGAACGTCGACTCGTGGATCTACAACGACCAGAAACAGAGCAGCTGGTGGGTGCGGGTCGAGTTCGAGGGGAAGAACTACATCCCGTGGGCCTGGCTCAACCTCGAAGGCGGCGACAACATCAACGTCCTGCCGACCTGCTGACCGCGCCACCAGGCAAGGAGCACCGCCGTGAACACGCACGAACCGCTCACCCAGCCGGAGGTGCAGGGCTTCGCCGCCCTCGCCGCCCGGCTGGCGGAGAACGTCAACTCGGTGGTGCTGGGCAAGCCGCAGGTGGTCCGGCTGGCGTTGACGGCGCTGTTCGCGCAGGGGCACGTGCTGCTGGAGGACGTGCCGGGGGTCGGCAAGACCACCCTCGCGCGGGCGATCGCCGCGACGGTGAAGGGGCGGTGGCGGCGCATCCAGTTCACCCCGGACCTGCTGCCCTCCGACGTGTCGGGGGTGACCATCTTCAACCAGGCCACCCGGGGTTTCGAGTTCCACCCGGGGCCGGTGTTCGCCAACATCGTCATCGCCGACGAGATCAACCGGGCGTCGCCGAAGACCCAGTCGGCGCTGCTGGAGGTGATGGAGGAGCGCACGGTCACGGTGGACGGGGTGCGGCACCCGGTGCCGCAGCCGTTCCTGGTGGTGGCCACGCAGAACCCGGTGGAGATGGACGGCACCTACCGGCTGCCGGAGGCGCAGCTCGACCGGTTCCTGGTGAAGCTGTCCGTCGGGTATCCCGACGAGGCGGTCGAGGTGGAGGTGCTGCGCGGGGCGACCGTCCGCTCCCCCGAGGCGCTGCCCGCGATCACGGACACCGACACGGTCGGTGAGATGGTGCGGATGGCCCAGCGGGTGCACATCGCCGAGCCGTTGTACGCGTACGCGGTCCGGCTGGCCGCCGCGACGCGCGGTCACCCGCAGGTGCGGGTGGGGGTGAGTCCCCGGGGCGTGATCGCGTTGACCAGGGCGGCGTGCGCGTACGCGTTGATCGACGGGCGGGGCTGGATCATGCCGGAGGACCTGAAGGCCCTCGCCGAGCCGGTGTTCGCGCACCGGCTGCTGCTGACCTCCGACGCGCAGGTGCGCGGGGTGAGCGCCGCCGAGGTGCTGCGCCAGGCGGTCGCCTCGGTGCCGGTGCCGCTGCCGTCGGGCCAGGTCGCCCCGGCCCCGGCTTCGTCTCTGGCGCAGGGCTGAGGCGGCTGCGGGGCGTGGGGATCACCGCCCGGGGCGCCGGGCTGCTCGTGGCCGCGGTGGTGCTGCTCGGCGCCGGTTTCCGGTTCGCCTATCCGGAGTTGACGCTGCTGGGCGTGGCGGCGGCCGGGGCGGTGGGCTATGCGCTGCTGGTGGCGCTGTGGCGGCCCCGGCTGCAGGTGACCCGGCGCGCCGACCCGGACCGGGTGTCGCGGGGCGAGCCGGCGCGGATGGTGCTGACGGTGCGCAACGCGGGGCGGTTGCGGGCGGCGAACCTGCTCGCGGAGGACCGCTGCGGCGACCGGACGGTGCCGGTGCCGGTGCTGCGGTTGCGGCCGGGGCGGGACACGACTGTCGACTACGACGTGCCGACGGAGCGCCGGGGGGTGGTGCCGGTCGGCCCGCTGCGGGTGACCCGGCGTGACCCGTTGGGGCTCGTGGCGTTGGCGCGGTCGTACTCGGCGGCGGTGCCGGTGTGGGTGCATCCGCGGATCCACCCGCTGACGGCGGTGCCGACGGGGGCGGGGCGCAGCCTCGACGGCCGGGTGGACGGGGTGCCGCAGGGTTCGATCACCTTCGACTCGCTGCGGGAGTACGTGGTGGGTGACGAGCTGCGCCGGGTGCACTGGCGCACGAGCGCGCGGGTGGGCGAGCTGATGGTGCGGGAGAACGTCGACACCAGCCTGCCCCGGATCGTGGTGCTGCTGGACAACCGGGCGACCGCCCATCCGGGCCGGGAGCCGGAGTCGTTCGAGTCGGCGTGCGAGGCGGCGGCGTCGGTGGTCGCGGCGGCGCTGCGCGCCGACCTGCCGGTGTCGTTGCTGCTGGTCGCGCCAGAAGGGCTGTTGGTCGCGCAGGAGGGGCTGCTGGCCGCGCCGGCGGGGCCGGCCGGGGAGGCCGCCGGCGCGGGGATCGGGCCGCTGGACCGGCTCGCCGCCGCCCGGCTGGACGCCGGGGACGCCACGGCGGCGTTGCGCGCGGCGGCGACCCGGCTGCGCCGGGACCGGCTCGGCGACACGTTGGTCTTCCTCACCGGGCCGGGTGGCCGGGGCGAGCTGGGGCACCTCGGCGCGCTGCGCGGGGCGTACCCGTCGGTGGTGGTGGGGGTGTTCGGGGCGGCGGAGCCGACGCCGGCCGGCGCGACGGGGATGGTGGTCGTGGACGCCGCCGACGGGGCGGCGTTCGCGGCCGAGTGGGACGGGGTCCGCCGGTGGTGAGGGTGTTACGGGCGCTGCGGGCCGCGCCGCTGCCGCTCGCGCTGGTCGCGATGGTCACGCTGACCGGGGTGGTGCTCGGCCGGGTGTACGCGGGTGGACTGCTGACCCGGCTGGTGGTCGGCGCGGCGGTCGGTTCGGTGCTGGTCAGCGTGGCGGCGCGGCGGCTGCCGTCGTGGCTGGTCGCCCCGCTGTCGGTGGCCGGTCTGGCCGGTTTCACGGCGTGGTCGCTGCGGGTGTCGGCCGACGCGGCGGGGTTGCCGGGCTCGCTGGTCGAGGTGGCGGCGGACGCGGCCCGCAACGGCATCCCCCGGCTGCTGACCGCGATGATCCCGGTCGAGCCGACGCCGGACACGGTGCTGGTGCCGCTGGTCGCGGCGTGGCTGGCCGGGCTGGCCGGGGCGGAGGTGGCGCTGCGGGCCGGCCGGGTGCTGCTGGGCTACCTCCCGCCGGCGCTGCTCTACGCCGGCGCGGTGTACGTGGTGGGGCCAAACGCTGATCCGGCGGTGTGGCCCACGGTGGCGTTCGCGGCGGTCGCCGCGCTGGGGCTGGCGGTGCCGTCGGGGCGGACGGGACCGTCCGCCCCGGACCCGACGGCCGGGCTGGCTCCGGGGGTGCGGGCGGCCGTTCGGGTGCGCCTCGCCGCCACCGCCGCCGCGGGCCTCGTCGTGGTGGTGGGGCTGGCGGCCGTGGTCGGGCCGGTGGTGGCGGGCCGGGTCGACGGGCGTCCGGTCGACCCGCGCCGGTACGTGGAGCCGCCGCAGGTGGAGTCGCTGGACGAGAACCCGCTGATCCGGATCTCCGGCTGGGCGCTGAACCCGCAGCAGAAGCTGCTGGACGTGGCCACCGAGCGCCCCGATGCCCCGGCCGGGGCCGCCGGTCCGGCGGGGGCCCCGGAGCCGGCCCGCTCCCCCGCCGGCCCGCCGGGTGACGCCGGGGAGACCGCGGGGGGCCGGTCGGTGCGGATCCGGCTGGCGGTGCTCAGCGACTACGACGGGGTGACCTGGCGGGTCGGTGCGACGTACCGCAACGCCGGCCGGATCCTGCCGGCGGCGCAGCCCGCGCCGGGGGCGACGGTGGAGACGGTCCGGCAGGAGATCACCGTGGCGGACCTGAGCGGCCGGCTGCTGCCGGCCGTGGCCACCCCGCGTGAGGTCGGCGGGGCCCGGGTGGCGTACGACCCGTTGACGGGGACGCTGATCCGGCCGGAGGGGCTGACGCCGGGGCTGCGGTACACGGTCACCTCGGCGGTGGAACGGCCCGACAACAACCTGCTCGCCACGGCGGACGTGCCGGCCGGGGAGGAGGTGGCCCGGGTGCTGCGGGTGGCCGACGGGGTGCCCGACCCGGTGCGTCGGCTCGCCGCCCAGCTCGCCGAGGACAACGGGGCCCCGTACGCGCGGGCGGCGTCGATCGAGCAGTTCCTCGCCGAGCACTACCGGGTGGTGGCGGACGCGCCGAGCGGGCACGCGTACCCGAATCTGAACTTCTTCCTCTTCGGTCCGCGCAACGGGGGCGGGCAGCGCGGCACGTCGGAGCAGTTCGCGGCGGCGTTCGCGGTGCTGGGCCGGCTGTCGGGGCTGCCGACCCGGGTGGTGGTGGGCTTCTCCTCCCGCGGCGACGGGCCGGTGCGGGCGGCCGACGCGTTCGCCTGGCCGGAGGTGCTCTTCTCCGGGCTCGGGTGGGTGGCGTTCGACCCGCTGCCCCGCCCAGACGACGAGCCGCGCCCGGTGGAGGAGGACTTCCGTCCGGCGCCGGAGGACCCGCCGCCGTCGGAGGTGCCGGAGCCGACCGTGGAGCCGACGGAGGCGCCGCCGCCGCAGGCGGGGCCGGTGCGGCCGGCGGAGTCGGGCGGGCTGGCGACGCCGGTGCTGGTCGGTGGCGGCGCGGGCGGCCTGCTGCTGGTGGTGGGGGCGGTGCTGGTGGCGCTGGCCGGGCTGCGTCGGGCGCGGTCGCGGGCCCGGCTGTCCAGGGGCGACCCCGGCCGGCGCATCGCCGGCGCCTGGCGGGAGGTGACCGACGCGCTGCGGCTGGCGGGCCGGCCGGTGGGCGGGGACCTCGCCGCCACGGAGGTCGCGGAGCGGGCCCGCGCCGCCCTGGCCGACGCCCGCGCCACCCGGACCGACATCGGGGGCTCCCGCGACGCCCGGTCCGCCCCGGCGGATTCCCGGGAGGTGCCGCCGGGCCTGGCGGAGCTGGCCGGGCTGCTCAACCAGCTCGCCTTCGCGCCGGGCGCGGTCGCCGACGAGCAGGCGGACCGGGCCGCGTCCCTTGCCGGCGAGTACGTCGCCGCCCTGCGCGCCGCCCGCCCCTGGTGGCGCCGGCTGCTCTGGTCGGTCCACCCGGGCCCCCTCCGCTGGCGCCCCTGACCCACCCACCCACCCCGCCCACCCCCACCCCCCGCTTCGGTGATCAAGAGCTTTGCGTCACCGGCGCGGCGACGCCTGACGCAAACCTCTTGATCACCGGGGCGGGCGGGACGGCGGGGGGCACGCGGCGGCGCCGAGGGTCAGGCGCGGGGTCAGGCGCGGAGGCGGCGGACCAGTTTGCGGAGGCCGGCCTGCCAGCCGTCCGGGTCCTCGGCGCGGCGACGGGCGTGCTGGGCGACCTCGGGGTGGGGCAGGATGAGGAAGCGCTCCTCGGCCAGGCCGGCGATCACCGCGTCGGCCACCCTATCGGGGTGCAGCACCGCGCCGGAGGCGGCGATCACCCGCGCCCCGAGGTGCCCGGTGGCCAGCCCCTCGGCGAGCATCGGCGTGTCCACCCCCTGTGGGCACAGCGCGCTGACCCGGATGCCCTGGTCCCGGTAGGTGACGGCGAGCCACTCGGCCAGGCCCACCGCCGCGTGCTTGGTCGCGGTGTACGGGGCGTCGCCGACGGCGGTGAGCAGCCCGGCCGCCGAGCAGGTGTGCAGCAGGTAGCCCTGGCCCCGGGCCAGCATCCCGGGCAGCACGGCCCGCGTGGAGTGGACGTGGGCGAGCACGTTGACCCGCCAGGCCCGGTCCCAGTCGGCCTCGGGGGCGTCCAGCCCCGCCGCCGTGGCGACGCCGGCGTTGGCGCAGAACAGGTCGATGTGGCCGTACCGCCGCTCGGTGTCGGCCACCAGCGCGCGGACCTGGTCCTCTGCGGTGACGTCGAGGCCGGCGGCGTGGGCCACCGGGCCGACGGCTGCGGCGACGGCGCGGGCGGCGTCGGCGTCGAGGTCGGCCACCACGACGGCCGCCGCGCCCTCGGCGGCGAACCGGTGCGCGAGGGCCGCGCCGATGCCGCCGGCGCCGCCGGTGATCACGGCCACCCGGCCGGTGAGGTTCACGCCGGATCCCCGCCCCCGACCGGCCCGAGCCGGGCGATGAGGTCGGTCAGGGCCGCCGGGCCGCCGGCGGCCAGCTCGGGAGTGGGCAGCAGGGCCAGCACCGGTACGTCCACTCCGGCGTCGGCGTAGCGGCGCACCTGGTCGCGGCACTGCTCGGGTGAGCCGTGCAGCACGAGCGCGTCGACGACCTCGTCGGGCACGGCGGCTGCGGCGCCCCGCCGGTCTCCGGCCGCCCAGGCCCGCCACACCGGGTCGAGGATCTCCGCCCGGCCCAGCCAGCGGTGGAACGCCGCGTACGCGGGCACCGTCAGGTAGGTGGTGATCAGCCGACGGCCGAGGGCGCGGGCGTGGCCGGAGTCTGTGGTGGGGCAGACGAAGATGCGGGCGATCACCTCGAACCCGGCGGGCCGCCGGCCCAGCTCGGCGACGGCGGTGGGCACGTCGTCGGCGGCCAGCCAGTTGAGGATCACCCCGTCGGCCTCGGCGGCGGCGAGCCGCAGCATGCCCGGGCGCAGGGCGGCCAGCAGCAGCGGCGGCGGCACGGCCGGCGGCCGTTCCAGGGCGAACCGGCGCACCGCGAAGGTGTCGTACGCGCCGTCGACGGTCTGCCCGGCCAGGGCGGCGCGCAGGAAGCGCAGCACGTCCCGGGTGCGCTTGAACGGCTCGTCGAAGGCGACGGCGTTCCAGTCGCCCACCACGACGGGCGAGGACGCTCCGATGCCGAGCGCGAACCGGCCGGGGGCGGCCTCGGCCAGCGCGGCGGCGCTCATCGCGAGCAGCCCGGGGCCCCGGGTGAAGGCGGGGGCGATGGCGGTGCCGAGGCGCAGCCCCGGCTGCCAGGCGGCGGCCAGCGCCAGCGGGGTGAACGCGTCGGCGCCGTTGACCTCCGACGACCACACGTCGGTGAAGCCGGCCCGGTGCAGGGCCGCGTAGGCGGTGGCGTGGTCGGCCAGCGGGAGGCCACCCAGCGGCACGGTCATGCCCCATCGGTTCGTCACCGGTCGATCCTGCCCGCTGCCCGGGGTCGCGGCAAGGGCGGCGGATCTGCGGATCCGGGGAACCGGGCCTGGGCGGCGGGCCGGGGTGCTACGACTGCCAGGTGGAGCGCAACGACGGCGGGACCCGCTGAGCATGGCCGCCGGGGCGGACCGGCCCGGCCGGTGGTGGCGGCGCGCGCCCCCGGCGGGCTGGGTGAGCAGGCTGGAGCCGGCGAGCGGGGGAACCACCCGGGCCACGTTCCTGGAGCTGTTCTTCGACCTGGTGTACGTCTTCGCGCTCACCCGGGTCTCGGCCCGGGCGTTCGAGGACCTCGCGGTGGAGGTGGGCGGCACGAGCGGCTGGTCGCCGTTCACCGGCACCGGGAAGACCCTGCTGCTCCTGCTGGCGCTCTGGTCGGTGTGGCAGGGCACCGCGTGGGCCACCAGCCGGTACGACCCGTACCACTTCGGGTTGCAGGCGGTGGTGGTCACCGCGCTGGTGGCGAGCATGGTGATGGGGGTGGCGATCCCCCGCGCGTTCACGGTGGGCGGGTTGGCGTTCGCCGCCGCGTACGTGGTGGCGCAGGTGTTCCGGCCGCTGGTGCTGCTGCTGGTGCTGGGCCACCACGAGTACCGGCAGCTCAAGCTGCGCATGTTGATCACCTATCTGTTCCTCGGGGTGCTCTGGTTGGCCGGCGCGTTCCTGCCCACGAATCCCCGGGTCGTGCTGTGGGCGGCGGCGCTGGCCGGCGAGTACCTCGCTTCCCGGTTCGGCTGGCCGGTGCCGGGGCTCGGTCGTTCCGTGGTCAACCGGTGGCAGGTGATCGGTGAGCATCTCGCCGAGCGCTACCAGCAGCTCTTCCTGGTCGCGTTGGGCGAGACGGTCCTGGTGGCCGGGCTCGCGTACAGCGGTGACCCTTCCGGGCTGGCGCGCACGGCCGCCTTCGGCACGACCATCGTGATCTCGGTGCTGGTGTGGCGGATCTACTTCCAGCGGGCCGGGCAGATCCTGCCCGCGGCGGTGGCGAAGGCGACCCGGCCGGCGCTCATCGGCCGGTCCGCCGCCGACACCCACCTGGTGATGGTGATCGGCCTGACCGCCACCGCGCTCGGCTACGAGCTGACCATCGACCGCCCGCTGGGTCATCCGGCGGCGGCCTGGATCGCCATGGTGGTGGGTGGTCCGGTGATCTTCCTGGCCGGCCGGGCCCGCTTCGAGTACGAGGTCTTCGGCCGGGTGTCGCCGTCGCGGTGGATCGCGGCGCTGGCGCTGCTGGCGGCCGTGCCGATCCTGCTGCACCTGGCGACGCTGGTCTCGGCGGGCGCGGTGGCCGTGGCGCTGCTGGCGGTGGCGGTGGCCGACGCCCGGCGGGCCTGGGGCCGCCCGCCGGAGCAGCCGGCGCCGCCGTTCTGACTCCCGGCGGGACCGGGTTGCCGGCCGATCGGCAGGCCCGCGGCGGAGGTCAGCCGCCGAAGGCCAGCAGGCGCACCCCGGCGGCCTCGATCGCGGCCCTCTCCCGGTCGCTCAGCGGGTCCCGGCCGGTGGCCTTGCGGACCGTCGTCAACCGGTCCCAGCCCAGGTCGGGCGGCACGGCCCGGCCGCCGGTCAGCAGCGCCGTGACGACCTCGGCCGCGGCCGGGGTCAGCCACGGTTCGCGGCCGAGGGCGGCGGCCAGGTCCAGGCCGTGCACGCCGACCTCGACCACCCGGGTCACCAGGAACTCGGTCAGGGCCATCGGGTCGCCGTGCCGGGTGCGGACCACCCGGTCGACGGGCTCGCGGGCCACCGCCGCGTCGGCCGCGCGCCAGTCCCGGTCGAATGCGGCGGCGATGCCGGCCGGGTCGGTCGTCCCGCGGGCCTGTCGGCGGGCGCTGTCGACCCGGTCCCGGTCGACCTGCGGGGTGAACTTGGCCGCGCCGAAGTAGCCGGCGGCGTCCACCTCGGCGCGGGGCGGGGCCGGGGCGGCGAGCATGCCGGCGAGCCGGCCGGCGCCGGTGTGCACGTGGGCGATCAGGTCGCCCACCGCCCAGGGCGGGCAGCCGGTGGGCCGACCGAGGTCGGCGGGGGTGAGCCCGCGCAGGACGTCGCCCAGCGCCGTGCACTCGTCGCGGAACGCCGCCCGCGCCGCGTCGTGGACCGTCCGCACCGGTTCCCTCCCCCGCCGTCGACCTTCCGCACCCTCTCACGGATCGTTTCGCCCGTGCCCCGCCGGGTACCCGCCGCACGGACGAGGAGAGGGGGCCGCAGATGGCCGGCATCATGCTGCGCAGCACCGCGTTCACCGACCACGACCTGTTGCCGGGGCGTTTCGCCCACGAGGGTGGGAACGTCTCGCCGCCGTTGCAGTGGGCGGACGTGCCCGACTCGGCGCGGGAGCTGGTGCTGCTCGTCGAGGACCCCGACGCCGGGCGTGAGCCGTTCCTGCACTGGCTGGTCACCGGCATCGCGCCGGGCTCCGGCGGGGTGGCCGAGGGCGCGGTGCCCGACGGCGGCCGGCAGTGGCGCAACGGGGCCGGCGGGACCGGCTGGAGCGGCCCGAACCCGCCGCGCGGCGACGACCCGCACCGGTACTTCTTCCACCTGTACGCGCTGGACCGCCCGCTGGAGCTGCCCGCGGAGCCCTCCGCGGAGGACGTGCACCGGGCGGTGGGCGACCGGGAGCTGGCCAGCGGCACCACGGTCGGCACCTACCGCCGCTGACCGACCGACGCGAGGCTGCTGAGGCGGCGCGAGGCGAGCGGGACGGCCGGCGCGAGGCGAGCGGGGCGAGGAGGCCGGCGCGGGTGTGCCGTCAGCCCTTCACGCGGGGCACCAGGCGGTGCACGACGGCGAGCACCAGCGCCGCCACCACGGCCATCGTCCCGGCGATGCCGGCGGCGCTGCCGGCGTAGCCGACGAACAGCGACCGCCGGCCCATCTCGTCCGGGTCGAGCTGGGGCAGGTCGACCAGCCAGGACAGGGCCAACGCCGAGGCCACCACGGCGATCGCGCCGCCCAGGCCGAGCACGACGGCGGCGATCCGGTGCGCGTCGGCGGGCTCCACCTGGGCCTGTTCCCGCTGGGTGACCAGGAGCAGCAGCCCGGCCAGCGCCGCCCAGACGCCGACGACGAGGAACGCCGCGACGGCGTCGCTGGGCCGGTGCCAGCCGGCGGAGAGCGTCGCCACGCCGGCCACGGCCGCGTACGCGGTGCCGAGGTACGCGCCGAGCACCCGGACCGTGGGCGGGAGGACCAGGATCAGCGCGAGGGCCACCGACGCGGCCACGGTGGTGTGCCCGCTGGGCAGGCTGTTGCCGGCGGCGGCCCGCTCGGGGTCGATGCCGACGTCGGGCCGGTCCAGGAAGTGCTTGAGCAGTTGGGTGGACACGTTCGCCCCGGCGATGAGCAGGGTCGCCGTGATGGCCAGGGCGACCCGCCGGCGGATGAGCGCGATGAAGCCGATCACCGCCGTCGCGGCCAGCAGCGACAGCGCCGACATCGTGTTGAGGATCCGGTTCACCGGCTCGGCGATGCGGTCCTGGCCGATCCGGTTGCCGGTGAGCGCGACCGTGTCGAGCCACTGGCCGAGCTCGGTGTGCAGGGCGGCGCGCCAGACCACGAGGAAGGCGGCTGTCTGGGCCAGGGCCAGCACGACCAACCAGACCGCCGTCCAACCCCTCGCCGTCGCGCGCACCCGCACACCGTAGCGGCACTCGCCGGGGCGTCCCCCGGTGGCCCGCCGGGGCCCTGCGGTTAGTTTGGGACGGACGCACAGGAGGTTGCCGGTGACCGCCGCACCCGGGCCCGGAGGGCCGTCGCACCCCGTTCCGTCGCCGCCGGCCGACCGGCCCGAGTCCCTCGCCGACCTGCTCGGCGGGCGACGCGGGGCGGTGGACGCCACCGCGCCGCCGGTGGCGTTCGCGCTCGGTTGGCTGGTCACCGGCCACTCGCTGGTCGGCGGGGTGGCCGCCGCCGTGCTGACCGGCACGGCGGTGGCGGCGTGGCGGCTGCGCCGGGGCGACCGGCCCCGGTCGGTGCTGATCGGGCTGCTCGCGGTCTGCGTGGCCGCGCTGATCGCGCTGCGCACGGGGCGGGCCACCGACTTCTTCCTCGTCCAGGTGCTGTCGAACGTGGCCAGCGCGCTCGCCTGGGTGGTGAGCATCGTGATCCGCTGGCCGCTGCTGGGCGTGCTCGTGGGAGTGGCGGTGCGGCAGGGGGGCCGGTGGCGGCGCGACCCGGCGCTGTTGCGGGCGTACGGGCGGGGCAGTTGGGTGTGGGCGGCGACGTACGCGCTGCGGGTGGCGGTGTTCGTGCCGCTCTACCTCGGCGGGCAGGTGGTGGCGCTGGTCGTGGCGCGGGTGGCGCTGACCTGGCCGCTGGTGGCGTCCGCGCTGGCGGTGAGCTGGCTGGTGATCCGCCGGTCGCTGCCGGCCGGTCATCCGGGGTTGCGGCACCCGGTGGCCGGGCCCGGCCCCGCGCCGGAACCCGGGACGGAACCCGGTGCGGGGACAAAAAGGGAGAGGCCGCCACGGGGGGAGCGGCCTCTCCGGTGACGTACGTTACTCCGTCGGCGACCGTCACGTGATCCCTGGACGGTCACTTTTTCCGGGGCTTTTTCGCGGCAAGTTCGGCTTCGGGCGGTGGGGCGGGCCGGCCGGTCCGCTGCGTTGACCGGACGGCCGGCCCGCCCCGGCCTGACCGTGGGAGTCAGGCCGTCCGCCGACCGGGCTCATAGTTCCCCCGGGCCCGGTCGGGCTCCGGGTGGACGGGCCGCGCCGCCCACCCGGAGGGGTTGGGTCACCCGTTCGGGAAGAGCATCCCGTAGTCGGCGTACGCCATGGCGACGTCGGACTGGGCCCAGAACCGGTGGTAGTTGAACGTCGGCTCGGGGCCGCCGTCGAGGTACGCCTGCACCTTCGGCCAGTCCGGGTCGTTCTTGTAGAACGAGCGGATGTCCAGGAAGCTCTTGCCGGCGGCGATGGTGTCGCCGTTGGGCATCTTCCCGGTCCAGCCCGGGGGCACGTAGAGGCCCTGGCCGTCGGCGGCGTTGTAGACGTCGTCGAAGCGCTTGTAGTCGCCGCGCTTCTCCGTCGTCGAGACGCCCTTGCTGTCGGCGGACGCGGACAGGGCGTCGAGCAGGCCCTTGCCGGTGGTCTTGGCCGCGGTGTTGCCGGACTTGGCCGCGTACGCGATCAGGGTCCGGGCGAGGGAGGCCGTGACGCCGACGTCCTGGCCCTTGGCGGTGACCTCGACGTGCAGGTTGGTGTTGGCCGCCGGGCTGCTCGGGTTCCAGTTGGCGGGCTGGCCCGTCCACTTCAGGTCCGACGGGACCGACCAGTTGGCGCCCAGCGTGGTGTTCGCGATCGCCCACGGCACCCACTTGTCGAGCAGGGCCTTGGCCTTGGCGTTGCCGGTCTGCAGGTACAGCTCGGCGATGCGCTGCATCGACCAGACCTGCATGCCGAACCACTGGTTCGACGGCGGGTCGTTGTAGACCGGGTCGACGTCGTAGAACATGCCGTAGAAGGTGGCGGTGCCCGACGGCGGGGTGCCGTAGTTGCCGTCCCAGCTGTTGGTGGCGCCGCCGGCGATGCCGCCCTCGGACGACTGGAGCCAGGTGTAGAACTCCAGCTGCCGGTCGAGGCTCTTCTGCCAGTCCGAGACCGCGGTCGGGGACTTCGGCTTCAGCTCGTCGACGTTGGTCATCGCCCAGGCCGCGAACGGGTTCTGGTAGCCGAAGTGGCTGTGGCTGGAGCCGATCCGCCACGACCAGTTCTGGCTGGTGTCGTACGCGCCGCCCCAGGCGTAGTACCAGGACAGCAGGTAGTGCGCCGAGTCCCGGCCGCTGCCGGCGGGGCAGGTGCTGGCCCCGACGCAGTTGCCGATCTTCTTGAAGTACTTGTCGAACATCGCGTACCGCAGGTAGTCACCCATCTTTGCGGCCTTGGCCACGGTGGCGGCGACGTCGGTCTGCTTGTTCTGGGCCTTGGCCCAGGTCAGCGCCCAGTACGCGGCCTGCACGGCGCGGGCGTCGGCGTCGGGGGCGTTGGTGTACTTCCACTGCTTGGCGGGGGCGCCGGTGTCCTTGACGAACAGGTCGAGGTAGCCGTACTGCCCGCCGTGCTTGAAGGTGTCGCAGGACGGCTGCGGGATGGTCTCCCACACCGACTCCTGCGTGCCGCGCTGGAAGGTGTTGATGTACGCCGGCCGGGTGGTGCCGTCACCGCAGCGGCCGTAGCCGTAGGTGTTGTCGACGTCCATCAGCCAGTGCATGCCGTAGATGTCGCCGGTGCCGTAGGTGCTCTGCAGCTCCGAACGCAGCGGGTCCTGGCCGACCGCGATGTTCGGGTTCAGCGCCGAGGGGTACTGGCTGGGCAGGTTGTACTCCGCGGCGTACTGCGGGGTGCCGGCGGAGCCCGCGGTGGGCTGGTCGGCGTGGGTGGGGATGATGTACTTCTCCATCACCGTCCACGCGTTGTTGAACGGGGCCCAGTTCTGGGTGGCCCGGCCGTAGTACGCCTCCAGCCACAGCCAGTAGCTGAACGCCTCGGAGGTGGTCTCGTGGCCGTGGTCGGGCGCCTCGACGATCAGGGTCTCGATCGAGTGGTACGGCACGCCCTCGGGGCTGAAGTAGCCCGAGTTCTTGATCTTGCCGTACTGGTCGAGGAACTTCTTGATGTAGTCGTTGTCCCCGCCCGGCACGTCGTTGTCGACCTCGGTGGCGGTGATCGCCAGCGGGGCCAGGCCGGTGCCGGAGGCGGTGATGGTGGCGGTGCCGCCGACGGTGTCGGAGTCCTCCGCCGCCGCGACGGTGATGGTGACGCCGGTGTTCCAGTTCGCCGTCGTGAGGGTGGCCGAGGTCGGCGTGACGGTGATGTCGGTGTCACCGGTGCGGGTCAGGGTCACCGGGACGCTGGCCGACGGGGCCGCGCTGAGCTTCAGGTTGAACGTGGCGGTGCCGCCCTCGCTCACGCTGACCGCGGACGGGGTGGCCACCAGGCGGGGGCCGGAGGCCGCGCTGACGGTGAACGCCTTCTCGTCGACGGCGATGCCGTTGGCGTTGTCGTACGCCTTGGCCTGGACGGTGTAGCTGCCGGCCGGCAGGTCCTCCAGGGTGTAGCCGTACGGGGCGGTGGTGTCGGTGTTGACCAGCAGGCCGTTGCGGTAGAACTCGACCTTGCTGATCGTCCCGTCCGGGTCGCTGGCCGTGGCGGTCAGCGGCACGTCCGCCGGCGCCTCGAACGGCCCGCTCGGCACGCCGAGGGAGACCGTCGGCGGCTGGTTGGCGGGGGTGCCGTTGCAGGGGGTGCCGTTGAGGGTGAACGCCGTGGGCTTCGGGTTGCTGCCGGAGTAGCTGCCGTTGAACCCGATGGTGGTCGACGCCCCGGTGCCGAGGCTGCCGTTGTACGACTCGTTGGTCGCGGTCACCTCGCTGCCGGTCTGGCTCCACTTGGCCGACCAGCCCTGGACCACCCGCTGACTGCTGTTGGGGAAGGTCCACTTGAGCGTCCAGCTGCTGACCGGGTCGCCCAGGTTCTTGATGGTGACGTTGCCGGTGAAGCCGCTGCCCCAGTCGTTGGTGGCGTAGACCACGTCGCAGGCCGGGGCGGCCTGCGCGGCGCCGGCCGGCAGGGCGATGCCGCCGACGACCAACGTGGTGGCGGCGAGCATCGCCGTCCGGCGACGTCTTGCCATGAGTCTCATGTGCGCGGTGTCTCCTCGGACCAGGCCGGGGCCGCGGGGCCCCGGCGGGGCGCCTCCACGCACGCAGGGCACGGGGGGACGGAGGCGCTCGGGAATGGTGGTCGATCCGGCCCGGCCGGGGGTTCGGGTGTGGCGCGTCGACGCTGGTCGACGACGCCGTGGCCCTCCTGGGGTGCCGTCCGGATGACCGGATGCCCTCGGCGACCCGCACTCACGCGAGCTGGCTCCTCGTCGCAGTGTTCGACAGTCTTGCATGGAAGCGCTCCCACGACAAGAAGAGTCCACGAACGAGCAGCTACTTGTTTCGATCTCGTTTTGGGGCTTTCACAAACCGGTGACGGGCGTTACAGTCGCTGCATCGCCGATGGGAGCGCTTCCATCGACGGAGGTCACAGAAGGTGTTGACCGGGAGCGTCGTGCCCGCGACGTCCCCGGCACATTGCCCGAAGGCTGACGGCGGGCCAGCCCGGACGCCGCCGCCAGCCACCACCCACCGGCAATGGAGGGAGGTGGAACCAGAGCCACTCGCGTGGCCCGGCTCCCGCGCGACACGCACGACAGGACGCCAATTCCGCTCGTGCGTGTGTGCAAACAAAGGTGGGGACGGGGGTTGCCCTCCCCCGTCCCCACACTAAACCCCCCGACACCATGGGAAAAGAGGCCGACGGGTCAGGCGTGTCACGCCACCCGGCCGGCCTCGCTCGTTATGGGCGTAGCCGGCGGGCGTCTCGCAGCCACGCCCGACGCCCCGACATCGCCTCCCACCAGCGCATTCGCGCAACCGGCCACGCGCCGGGCCAGCCCGCACAACAGAGCCGACCCGCCATAGGCGGGCTCGGTCGCCCCCGCCTGCCTTATGCTGGGAGCGCTCCCGGCCGTGCGGCGGTGGGCACCCATCACGAGGAGAAGGCCCCATGTCGATGCTCACCCGGCGGCGGCTGCTCAGCCGCGCCGCACTCTCCGCCACCGCCGGGGCCACCGGCGCCGGCCTGCGCGTGGGCGGCACGGCCGCCACCGCCGCCGTCTCCGGCGGCCTGGCCACCGGATGCGACGCCGACACCGACCCCGACACCGACCCCACCGGCGGGTCCCGGGGCGACCTGCGCTTCCCGACCGGCTTCAGCTGGGGCGCGGCCACCTCGGCGTACCAGGTGGAGGGCGCCACGAAGGAGGACGGCCGGGGCGAGTCGGTCTGGGACACCTTCAGTCGCACCCCCGGCCGGACCCGCAACGGCGACACCGGCGACATCGCCGCCGACCACTACCACCGCTACGCCGACGACCTCGACCTGATGCGCGACCTGGGGCTGCGCAGCTACCGGTTCTCCATCTCCTGGCCGCGCATCCAGCCCGACGGCACCGGCACGCCCAACCAGCGGGGTCTCGACTTCTACCGCCGCCTCGTCGACGGGCTGCACGAACGCGGGATCTCGCCGATGGCCACCCTGTTCCACTGGGACCTGCCCCAGACGTTGCAGGACGCCGGCGGCTGGGAGAACCGCGACACCGCCTACCGGTTCGCCGAGTACGCCGAGGTGCTCTTCCGCGGCCTCGGCGACCGGATCCCGGTCTGGCTGACGATCAACGAGCCGAAGACCGTGGTGCAGAACGGCTACCTCCACGGCCACCACGCCCCCGGCTTCCAGGACCCGCAGGCGGCCTACCTGGTCGCCCACCACCTCCAGCTCGGGCACGGCCTGGCCGTGCAGACGCTGCGGGCCACCGGCAGCACCGCCCGGATCGGCCCCGCCCTCAACCTGCACCCCTGCTACCCGGCCGACGACAGCGCCGAGGCCGCCCGCGCCAGCCGGCTCTACGACGGGTACGAGAACCGCCTCTACCTCGACTCGATCCTCAAGGGCAGCTATCCGGCGGACGTGCTGGCCGACCTCGGGCCCGACAGCCGGATGGCACGCGGCATCCGCGACGGCGACCTGGAGATCATCTCCGCGCCGATCGACCTGCTCGCCGTGCAGTACTACACCCCGTACTACGTGACCGCCACCGGCGGCACGGTCATCCGCCTGCCCACCTCCCAGGCGGACTGGCAACAGATCTACCCCGACGGCATGTACGACATCCTGACCCGGGTGACCCGCGACTACGGCCCGGTCCCGCTGACCGTCACGGAGAACGGCCTGCCGCAGGCGGACACCCTCTCCCCGGACGGGACCGTCGACGACTCGGGCCGGATCAGCTTCCTGCGCGACCACATGGCCGCCGCGCACCGGGCCGTCACCGACGGGGTGCCGCTGGAGAGCTACCACGTCTGGTCGCTGCTGGACAACTTCGAGTGGGCGGAGGGATACGACCAGCGCTGGGGCCTGGTCTACGTGGACTACCCGACCCAGCGCCGGGTACCCAAGCGCAGCGCGCTGTGGTACCGCGAGGTGATCCGGGCCAACGGCCTGTAGCCGGGGGCTCCCCGCCGGGCGGACACGGTCGCTCCGCACCGCCCGGCGGGCGTTCTCCCGGGGCGGCGAACCGGCCGGGTCCACCCGGTCGCGCCGCTCAGCCCAGCGGGGGCAGCGCCTGCTGGAGTTCCGCGCGCAGCGCCGGGGTGAGCATCTCGCCGGCCTGCTTCGCCAGCCGCGCCATCTCGTAGCCGACCACGCCGATGTCGGCGTCCCCGGCGGCCAGCGTGGCCAGGATCGAGCCGTCGCGCACCTGCATCACCAGGAAGTAGCCGCGGCCCATCTCCACGACGGTCTGCTTGACGACGTCGCCGTCGAACATCTGCGCCGCGCCGGCGGTGATGCTCATCACCCCCGAGGTCACGGCGGCCAGCTTGTCGGCGTGGTCGCGCGGCAGGTGGTCGGAGACGGCGACCAGCAGCCCGTCCGAGGAGACCACGATGGCGTGCGCCACCCCGGGCACCCGTTGCGCGAACGCGCTGACCAGCCAGCTCACGTCCCGCGCCTCCTGGCTCAACGTCGTCACTGATGTCCCCCTTCGGTGCGTCCGCCGGCCGGCGGCAGGAAAATCTCGGTGGTCTCCTCGGCCTCGGCCCGCCGTACGCCGCTGTAGAGCCGCGTCAGCATGCCGCCCACGGCCTCCGGGTCCGGATCGTGCCGCGGGGCCGGCGCCTGCGGTCGCGCCGGCTGCGTCACGGCAGCGAGCTGGGCCATCGGCACCCGGACCGGCAGCCCGCGCTCGTTGACGCCCCCGGTGACCGGCACCGCGGGCGGCGCAGGATCGGGTGCCGCCGCGCCGGCCGCCGGGCCCTGGCGCGTCCACCAGCCGCCCCCGCTGGAGGCGGCCGGGCCGGCGGCCGGGGTGAGGACGTCCTCCGCCCGCACCGGCACCGGCCGTGCCGGCCTCGGCACGGTGGCGCTGCGCGGCCGGCGGCCCGCCACCGGCAGTTCCGCCGGGTCCGGGGGCGCGGCGACGCCCGGCGGCCGAGCCGGGCCCTGGACGGCGGCGACGCCCGGCGGCCGACCGCCCGCCACCGGGGCCGGGTCCTCCGCCAGGGGGGCGGTTATCCGGGGCAGGTTGGCCAGGGTGGTGGTCAGCATCCGTGGGGACACGGGCGGGTCCAGCTCCGCCGTCGGCGGGGCGGCGGTGAGCAGGGGGGCCGGGATGCCCACCCGGGCGACGAGGCCCTCGGGGGCGGAGCGCAGGCGCACGGCGACCGCGTGCCGGGCGGCCAGGTGGCTGACCACGAACAGGCCCATCCGCTCCGACGCCGCGACGTCGGCGGCGGGCGGGGTCGCCAGCACCTCGTTCGCCTCGGCCAGCGCGGCCGGGCCCATGCCCAGCCCCCGGTCGACGATCTCCACCACCGCGCCGTGCCCCTCGGGCCGGGCGGTGACCGACACCACGGTGTCCGGCCGGGAGAACGTGGTGGCGTTCTCCAGCAGCTCGGCGAACAGGTGCACCAGGTCGCCGATGACGTGCCCGACGACGTGCAGGTCGGCCACCTGCTCGTGGCGTACCCGCTGATATTGCTCGATCTCGGCGCTGGCGGCCAGCAGCACCGCGCCCAGCGCCACCGGCCGGTTCCACCGCCGGGTCGACTCGCTGCCGGCGAGCACCAGCAGGCTCTCGTCGTTGCGTCGCATGCGGGCGGCGAGGTGGTCGAGCTTGAACAGGTTCTCCAGCTGGTCGGGGTCGCTCTCCTCCCGTTCCAGGGCGTCGAGCAGCTCAAGCTGCCGCTCCACCAGGACCTGGCTGCGCCGGGCGAGGTTGACGAACATCAGGTTGACGTTGCGGCGCATGGTGGCCTGTTCCACCGCGACGCTCACGGCGCTGCGGTGCACCGCGACGAACGCCTCGGCCAGCTCGCCGACCTCGTCGAGGGAGCGGACGACCGCCGCCGGCACCTCGATGTCGGGCACCCCGCCGGTGACCTGCCGGAGCCGGTCGAGGGCGTCGGGCAGCTCGATCTGGGCGATCCGCAGCGCCTGGCCGCGCAGCAGCCGCATCGACCGGGCGATGGCCCGCCCGACCAGCACCGAGATCAGCAGGGCCACCAGCAGCACCGCGACGATCCCGCCGGCCACCAGCAGGGTGGTGCGCAGCTGGCCGGCGCTGGCCCCGTCGGCCTGGCCCACCGCGTCGTCGACGACGCTGGCCTCGAGCTGCCGCAGCAGCTCCTGGCGCTGCTCGCTGGCCGCCCACCACTGCGGGGCGGGCAGCACCCTGGGCTCCGCGCCGCCGGTGGGCAGGCTCTGCTCCTCCAGCCGTGCGGCGGCCGTGAACGCCGGATCGACGGAGACGGCGTCGTAGCGGCGGATCTGCTCGGTGGTGGCGGCGACCCGGAACGCGCCGAGCGCGGTGAGCTGCTGCGCCCGCAGGTCGGTCAGCTCGACCTGGTCCTCCACCCCGTAGCGGCCGGCGCGGGCGGCGGCGTACAGCTCCGCGCGGACGCGGGAGGAGAGTTCCTTGACCCGGGCGAGCTGGACGTAGCGCAGCACGGCCTCGTTGAGCGCTCGGCGGCCCTCCCCGGGTGAGGGCTGGGCGAGCAGGTTCAGCAGGGCGGAGACCGCCCGGTGGTAGTTGCTGAGGATCGTGTCGCTGGCCAGCACCGCCGGGGGCACCGCCGCGCGGATGTAGACGACCTGGTCGTACGCCTCCAGCGCCGCCGAGTAGGCCACCTGCCAGGCGGCGTCGGCGTCGGCCAGCGGGCCGGCCGCCCGCCGCAGCTCCTGCACGGCGGCGTCGGTGCTGGACTGCAACGGCTTCAGCGCGGCGGTCGCGGCGTCCCGGGCGGCCCCGCCGCCCCCGCTGCGGCGCAGCTCGGCCAGCTCGCCGGCGGTGCGGTCGCGTTCCTGCTGGAGCTGGTGCACCGCGTCGGTGATCTGCCGGCCGATGCCCACCTGGCGGGCGAAGTCGCTCAGCTCGGTGGTGCGCCCGACCAGGCCCTGCGTCTGCACGCCGGCCAGCACCAGGAACGCCACGGAGGGGATGACGAGGACGGTGGCGAGCTTGGTGCCCATCCGCCAGTCCCGCAGCCGCAGCGGCGAGCGGCGGCGGTGCGGCACGACGCGGACGTCGAACCGACGCCTGCGGTGGTTCGACACCCCGTTTCGCGCCGGGTCGGGACCTGCGCCCACACCTGCCTCCTAGGTCCCCGCGCCCGCCGCACCGGACAGCGGGTCCATCCAACCAGGCCCGACGGCGGTGTCAACGGGCCGACCTGAGGCGGGGCTCAGGAAGGACACCGGGGGTGGCGCTGTCCTGACGGGGTCGGCGAGGGCAGCTCATCCGTCCGGCCGATGGCCACGAGCGGCACCGCCGCGTCCAGCCGGCGCAGCGCCACCCGGGCGGCGCCGGTCGCACCGACCTCCGGGTCGGGGTGGTGGTAGACGCGGCGGGGCGCGAGGACGGCGGCGAACGACTCCCGCCACCACGCGGAGGCCCCCACCGCCCCGCCGCCCAGCACCACCTCGACGGGACCGCCCACGGTGGACTCCAGCTCGGCGAGGTCGGCCGCGACCAGCCGGCACACCCCGGACATCAGGCCGGCGAGGATGTCGACCGCGCCGGTGCCGAAGCTCAGCCCGCCCAGCCCGCCGGAGCCGGCCGGCGCGTGGCCGGGCGGCCGGTCGCCGCCGAAGTGCGGGTCCGCCGCGACGCCACCGCCCCGGGGGATCCGGGCCAGCGCGGCGTCCAGGGCGACGCCCCGGGGCAGCCGCAGTTCGCGGTCCGCCCAGGCGAACAGGTTCCCCCCGGAGGAGTACGCGGCCCCGGTGACCACGTGGTCGTGGTCGACCCGGTAGCGCCACAGCCGGTCCGGCAGCGGCGGCAGCTCCGCGCCGGCCGGCACCGCCTGCACCAGCCGGACGGCCGAGGAGGTGCCGACGGTCACCGCCGCCCGGCCCGGGTCCACCGCGCCGGAGCCGACGTTCGAGGCGGCCCCGTCGCCCACCGGCGCCGCCCAGGCCGCGTCGGCGATTTGCGGCCAGCGGCGGGCGTGCTCGGGGCGCAGCCGCCCGCGCCAGCCGTCGTCGGCCAGCTCGGGAAGCTGCCCCGGGCCGGCGGCGGCCAGCTCGCACGCCTCGGCGTCCCAGGTCAGGGTGCGCAGGTCGAGCAGGCCGGTGCCGGAGGCCTGGGAGACCGACATCGGGGCCGCGTCGAGCAGGCCGCCCAGCACGTACTCGGCGAGGCCGACGAACCGGGCGGGCGGGGCCGAGGCGTGCCCGCGCAGCCACGGCAGCCGCACCGACCAGTAGCAGCGGTGCCACCAGGTGCCGGTGCGCCGGTGGAACGCCGCCGCGTCGGCCGGGCCGGTCGCGCCCGCGGGGGGCTCCGGGCGGGTGTCGAGCCAGGTGAGCACCGGCCCCAGGGGCTCGCCGGCGCGGTCGACCGGCAGCACCGAGTGCCACTGGGCGCTGGTGGCGACCAGGCCGACGTCGCGCAGGTGCCCGCCGGCGGCCAGCTCGTCGAGGCACTCGGCGAGGCAGGCCAGGTAGGTGGGGGCGTCCAGGGTGCCCGCGCCGTCGTCGTCGACGGCGACGCGCACCTTCCGGCGGGCGAGGGCGCCGGGGCGCGGCACGGCGTCCGGATCCAGCACGAGGCCGCGCACCGAGGAGGTGCCCAGGTCGAGGGCGAGGATGTTCATCGTGGATCACCGTACCGGGCGCGCGCCGGGCCGGCCGGGCGCTCGACGTCGGCGCGGGTGCCCGGCCGCCGGTTCCCGTACCCCGGGATCGGGTTCCCGGGCCCCGGCGGCGCGCGTAGGGTGACGGCATGCCCGCGCACCCGACCTGCTGGTGGCCCGCCGACCCGGCGGCCCACCCCCGCGCGTAGCTTCCCACGCGGCCGCCCCACGAGGCGGTCGCCGGTTCTCCACCCGGCCCGGGGCCGCCACCGACGGCGTCGCCCGGCCACCACCAGGAGAACCCGATGACCCGCCTACACGACCTGCTCGCCGCCGTCGCCGACGGCGTCGACCCCGGCCCCTTCGCGCTCGTCCGCCGCGAGGGCGCCGACCACCTGGAGCTGTTCACCGGCACCGTACGCGCCGTCGACCGGCTCGCCGACGTCCCGCTGCCCGCCGGCCCGGCCGGACCGCGCACGCTCGCGCTGGTGCCGTACCGGCAGGTCACCGAGCGGGGGTTCGCCTGCGTCGACGACGGCGCCCCGCTGGAGTGCCTCCAGATCGCCGGGCACGTCCGGCTGCCCCTGGCCGACGTCGTCGCCGCCCTGCCCGACGCGCCGGTGGCGACCGCCGACGCCGGGTTCGACATCGCCGACGCCGAGTACGCCGACACGGTCGCCCGGGTGCTCGCCGAGGAGATCGGCCGGGGCGAGGGGGCGAACTTCGTCGTCCACCGCACCATGCGCGCCACCGTGCAGGGCTCCCCGC
This sequence comes from Micromonospora sp. NPDC002575, assembly GCF_042889525.1. Classification (NCBI taxonomy): domain Bacteria; kingdom Bacillati; phylum Actinomycetota; class Actinomycetes; order Micromonosporales; family Micromonosporaceae; genus Micromonospora; species Micromonospora sp. NPDC002575. Next base: position 118,105 of record NZ_JBIARA010000015.1, read on the forward strand.
TGCGCGCCGCCCTGGCCGCGCTGCGCCGGCTGCTGCTGCGCGAGCGCGGCGCGTACTGGACGTTCGTGGTGCACACCGGCACCCGGATCCTGGTCGGGGCGAGCCCCGAGCGGCACGTCAGCGTCGACGACGGCCTGGTCATGATGAACCCGATCAGCGGCACGTTCCGGCACGGCGGCACGGCCGACACCGCGTCGCTGCTGCGTTTCCTCACCGACCCGAAGGAGGTCGACGAGCTGTACATGGTGCTCGACGAGGAGCTGAAGATGATGGCCACCGTCGCCGAGCGCGGCGGGCAGGTCGTCGGCCCGTACCTCAAGGAGATGTCCCACCTGGCGCACACCGAGTACCTGCTCGCCGGGCAGAGCTGCCTGGACGTGCGGGACGTGCTGCGCGAGACGATGTTCGCCCCGACGGTGACCGGCAGCCCGATGGAGAACGCGTGCCGGGTCATCGCCCGGCACGAGCGCACCGGGCGGCGCTACTACGCCGGGGTGCTGGCCCTGCTGGGCCGCGACGACGCCGGCCGGCAGACCCTGGACGCGCCGATCCTGATCCGCACGGCGGAGATCTCCCCCGGCGGGGAGCTGCGGGTGCCGGTCGGGGCGACCCTGGTGCGCCACTCGACGCCGGAGGGGGAGGTCGCCGAGACGCACGCCAAGGCGGCCGGGGTGCTGGCGGCCCTCGGGTTGCGCCCCGACGCCCCCGACCCCGGGCCGGGCCCGACGCCGCGGCTGGCCGACGACCCCCAGGTACGCGCCGCGCTGGCCGCCCGCAACGCCCCGCTGGCCCGGTTCTGGCTGGACCAGCGCCCGCCCGGGGCGGTGGCCCTGCCGGGGCTGGCCGGCCGGCGGGCGCTGATCGTCGACGGGGAGGACACCTTCACCGGCATGCTCGCCCACCAGCTGCGCGCCCTCGGGCTCGCCGTCGAGGTGGCCCCGTGGCACCGCCCGGCCGGCGACGACGGGCACGACCTGGTGGTCGCCGGCCCCGGCCCGGGCGACCCGAGGGCGGTGGACCAGCCGAAGATGGCCGCCCTGCGCGGGCTGCTCGCCCGGCGGCTCGCGGCCGGCGCGCCGACCCTCGCGGTGTGCCTGGGCCACCAGTTGCTGGCCGGGCTGCTCGGGCTGCGGCTGCACCGGCGCGACGCCCCGTACCAGGGGTTGCAGCGCGACGTCGCCATGTTCGGCACGAGCCGCCGGGTGGGGTTCTACTCCACCTTCACGGCCGTCGCCGCGGCCGACCGGGTGGCCAGCGCGTACGGGCCGGTGGAGCTGGCCCGCGACCCGGTCGACCACGCGGTGCACGCGCTGCGCGGGCCCGGCTTCGCCGGGGTGCAGTTCCACCCCGAGTCGGTGCTCAGCCAAGACGGCCTGGCGGTGCTGGCCGACCTGCTCGGCCACCTGCGGTCGGTGCCGCCGGGCCGGTCCCCGGCCGTGGCCCGCGCCAGGGGGTAGGGGGTGCCGGCCGCCGGCGGTCAGCCGGCGGCCAGGCCCCGCTTCAGCGCCGCGCCGATCTCCACCGCCCGCTTGGCGGTCAGGGCGGTGGCCGCCAGCGCCACGTGGTCCGGCGGGACCTCGCCGTTGTTGCTGGTGTGCGAGGCGCCGTAGGGGTTGCCGGCGACGAACTGGCTCGGGTCGGTGTAGCCGGGGGTGACGACGACGCCGCCCCAGTGGTAGAAGACGGTGAGCAGCGACAGCAGCGTGGACTCCTGCCCGCCGTGCGAGGTCGCCGTCGACGTGAACGCGGAATAGACCTTGTTCGCCAGCGCGCCGCGCGCCCACAGCGGGCCGGTGGTGTCGATGAACTGCTTGAGCTGGGCGGCGACCATGCCGTAGCGGGTGGGCGCGCCGAAGATCACCACGTCGGCCCAGGACAGGTCGTCCGGCTCGGCCTCCATGACGTCCTGGGTTTCGAGACGGTGCGCCTGCCAGCCCGAGTTGGACCGGATCGCCTCGTCCGGTGCCAGCTCACGCACCTTGCGCAGCCGCACCTCCGCGCCGGCCTCGCCGGCCGCCTCGCTCGCGGCCTGTGCCATCTGATACGTGATGCCGGTCGCGCTGTAGTAGATCACCGCGACCTTGATCCGGCCCTCCATCGGGTCCTCCTCGCTCGGGTTCAGCTCCCGCGACTACCCGTTGCTTGCGGCGTCAAACGCCGGCTGGCGAGCGTGGTGGACGGCCCGGGTCCGCCGGGCGATAGCCTGGTGCGGTGATCCTGCCCCTGCCCGACGGCGAGTTCCGGGCGTACCTGTTCGACTGCGACGGCACCATCGTCGACTCGATGCCCCAGCACCACACGGCCTGGCGGCGGGCCCTCGGCGAGTGGGGCTGCGACCTGCCCGAGGACCTCTTCTACGCCTGGGCCGGGCGGCCGGTGGCCGACATCGTCGCCGACCTCAACGCCCGGCACGGCCTGGCGATGCCGGTGGACGCCGTCGCCGCCCGCCGGGAGGCGCTCTACCAGGAGCTCCTGCCGACGGCGACCGGCGTGCCCGGGGTGCTGCGGCACATCGACGACGCCCACGGGCGGGTGCCCTTCGCCGTGGTCTCCGGCAGCACCCGCGAGTCGGTCACCGCGTCGCTGGGCGCGCTCGGCATCCTCGACCGGTTCGACACGCTGGTCTGCGCCGGCGACTACGCCCGGCCCAAGCCCGACCCGGAGGCGTTCCTGCTCGCCGCCCGGCTGCTGGGCGTGCCGCCGGCCGACTGCCTGGTGTTCGAGGACGCCGACCTGGGCATCCAGGCGGCCACCGCCGCCGGCATGGCCTCGGTGCGCGTCCCGCAGCCCCGGCGGGGCTGACCCGCCCGGAGCGCCTCGCTCAAGTTTTACGCAAGTTCCACGGCTCGCCGGTCCCCGCCGGGCCGCCGAGCGCCATCCTGATCGCACCGGCGTCGGCGGCTCGCGCCGCCGCCCGTGCGCCGGTCGACCTGAACGGGGGATCGCGCTCCGTCGGCGACGAGGCCGGCGTAGCGCGGTCAGGGGCCGCAGTGCCCGACGGATCAGGGGCCGGCGCGCTCAGCGGACCAGGGCGTCCAGCAGCCGGTCGAGTTCCGCCGCCGGGTCGGCGGTGAGCCCGGTGTGCACCGGCCCGGTCTGGATCATCGTGCTGCGGGGAGCCGCCAGCCAGCGGAACCGCTCGCCCCGCCGCATCCGCCCCGCCGGGCCCTGGCCGACGCACGTCCGGTCCCAGGAGCCCAGCGCCGCCGCGACCTCGGCGAGGTCCACGTCCGGCGCGAGCGCCCGGACCCGGTCGGCGTCGAGATGGGTACGCGCCGCGAGGAAGTCCCGGCCCTGGCAGTAGAGGATGACCCCGACGTTGATCTGTTCGCCGCGCTCGACCCGGGGCACCAGCCGGATCACCGCGTACTCGAAGGGTTCTCTCACGCGGCGCTCCCCTGCGGCAGCCAGTCGGCGGTGCGCGCCACCCGGCGGGCAAGGTGGTCGGCGTACGCGGCGCGGGCCGCGTCGGCGGAGTCGAAGTCGGTGCCGGCCAGCCAGGCGTCGGGCACCAGCGCCAGCACCTCGGCCAGCAGCCCGGGGGTGACCCGGGGCGTCAGGTCGGCGTCGGCCTCGGCCAGCCGGCTCGCGTAGGGGGCGAGCACGTGGTCGTCGGCCCGGTACGCCCGGCGCACGGCCGCCTCGGCGCGCGGCCAGTTGTGGTGGAAGTAGAGGCAGGCGCCGTGGTCGATCAGCCACAGCTCGCGGTGCCAGATCAGCAGGTTGGGGTTGCGCCAGCTCCGGTCGACGTTCTCGGTGAACGCGTCGAACCAGAGCACCCGGGAGGCCAGCTCGGGGGCGACCGGGTGCGCCACCGGGTCGTAGCCGAGCGCGCCGGGCAGGAAGTCCATCCCGAGGTTCGGCCCGCCGCTGCCGCGCAGCAGCTCCTGCACCTCCTGGTCGGGCTCGGCCCGGCCGATGACCGGGTCGATGTCCAGCACCACCAGCCGGGGCACCGACAGCCCGAGCCGGCGGGCCAGCTCGCCGCAGATCACCTCGGCGACCAGCGCCTTCGGCCCCTGCCCCGCGCCGGAGAACTTCGCCACGTACGTGCCGAGGTCGTCGGCCTCGACCACGCCGGGCAGCGAGCCGCCCTCGCGCAGCGGGGTGACGTACCGGATTCCGGTGACCTGACGGAGCACGAGGCCCACCCTAGCCGGAACCTCGCCGCCGCCCGCGCGGGCCGCTGCCGGCGCTCCTATTCGCGACCGGGCCCCGGAATGCTCCGGGTGCGGCTCGGGTAGCCACGGCGTGACCCACGAGAGGAAGGACGAGCCAATGCGACTGACCGAGCAGCAGGTCCGCTCGCTGTACGGGCAGGACGTCCAGGACCGCTCGGGCGCGAAGATCGGCAGCGTGGGCCAGGTATGGGCCGACGCCGCCGGCGAGCCGACCTGGGTCAGCGTCGCCACCGGCATGATGGGCCACCACGAGTCGATGGCCCCGCTGCAGTCGGCGCGGTTGCAGCAGGACACGCTGAGCCTGCCGTACGACAAGGCGACCGTGCGTGGCGCGCCCAGCGTGGAGTCGGGCACCGACGAGCCGCTGGACGCCCGGCAGCTCGCCCAGCTCTACGCGCACTACCAGCTTCCGCCGCCCGACCCGCCGACGCCGCCGCGCCAGCAGGCCGCCGGCTACCCGCGGGGGCCGGAGCTGACCCGCTCCGAGGAGCGGCTGCTGGTGGGCACCGAGAGCGAGCCGGCCGGAACCGCGCGGCTGCGCAAGCACGTCGTCGACGAGGACGTGCACACCACCGTCCCCGTCGAGCACGACGAGGTGCGCGTCGAGCGCGAGCCGATCGCGCCGGGCGACCGGGGGGCGCGGGCCGAGATCGGCGACGAGCAGCAGGAGGTACGGCTGCGCGCCGAGCACCCGGTGGTCAGCAAGGAACAGGTCCCGGTCGAGCGGGTCCGGCTGACCAAGGACGAGGTGGTCGAGGACCAGCCCGTCGACGAACGGCTGCGCCGCGAGCGGGTGGAGGCGGACGTACCGCAGGCGGCCCGTCGCCGCTGACGCGACGCCCGGCGGGCGGCACCCGCCGCACGGCGTGGCCCCGGGCGGGCGGGATCCCTGGTGATCCGCCCGCCCGGGCGGGCCCGTCGGGTGTCGGTGGCCGGCCCTAAGCTGGGGCACCGAGACGGAGGGTGGGCTGACGACGTGGCGACGAGCGGCGCGAGGCGACCGGCGGGCGGGGCGACGCGGCAGGCGGGCGCGGCCCCGGTGCCCGGCCGGGCGGCGCTGACCGGCGCGCAGGCGCTGGCGCTGCGGATGACCGCCCTCTTGCTGCGTCCCCACCCCACGGCCCGCCCCCGGGACGTGGCCGGGGTCGTCGAGTGGTTCGGCGCGATGCAGGCGCAGGACGCGGCAAGCGGCCTGTGGTCGCTGGGCCTGCGCCTGCCCGGCTGGACACAGGCCGACGTGCAGGAGGCCCTGGAGCGGCGGGAGGCGCTGCGCACCTGGCCGATGCGGGGCACCGTGCACCTCGTGCCGTCCCGCGACGCCCGCTGGATGCTGGACGTCACGGGCGTGCGCGCGCTGGCCGCGGCGGGGCCCCGCCGGGCGTTCCTCGGGCTCAGCCTGGAAGAGGCCGACCGGGCGGCCGACGTGCTCGGCGAGGCGCTGGCCGGCGGGGCGCGGCTGACCCGGGCGCAGTGCCAGGCCGCCCTCGACGCGGCCGGCATCGACACCGCCGGCCAGCGCGGCTACCACCTGCTGTGGTACGCGGCGCAGAAGGGCGTCACCTGCATCGCCCCGCATGTCGGCGGGGAGCAGACGTTCGCGCTGCTCGACGAGTGGGTGCCCGACCCGCGCCGCCCCGACCGTGACGAGGCCCTGGGCATCCTGGCGCTGCGCTACTTCCGCAGCCACGGCCCCACCACCCGGCAGGACTTCGCCGGCTGGACGGGCCTGACCGCCGCCGACGCGAAACGGGGCATCGCCGCGGCCGGCGACGCGCTCACCACCGTGACGGTCGACGGCGCCGAGGCCGTGGCCGAGGAGGCCCTGCTCGACGCGCCCCGCGCCCCGGTCGACGACGTGCACGCCCTGCCCGGCTTCGACGAATACCTGCTGGGGTTCAAGGACCGGTCGCTGATGGTCGCCCCGGAGCACAAGCAGGCGATCATCCCCGGCGGCAACGGGGTGTTCCAGTCGACGGTGGTGCGCGACGGCCGGGTCGCCGGCACCTGGAAGCGCACGCTGGGCAGGACGAAGGTGAAGGTGGCGGTGCGCCCGCTGGTCGACCTCGACGCCGCCACGCGGGCGCGGGTCAACGCGGCGCTGGGGGCGTACGCGGCGTTCGTCGGGCTCCCGCCCGTGGTGGAGTGGCCCGGCCCGGCCTGACGTCCACCGGCGAAATGGGGCGGTGAATGGCCCCTGTTCGACCTGACCTGCACCCGTGGCCCCGATTGGCCCGAGACCAGCCGATCGCCCGCTCTGTCGCGCGGGAAACGCGCCAGAAACATCATGCGGTCGCCGTCCGAGGCGGAGAGTTGAAAAAAACACTCGCACTTACATTGAGAAAGTTCTCTTGGTAAAGTCTCACCTCGACACCCCGTCAGCCTGGTCTTCCACATTCTGGGAAGCTCCGGAGGCATCACCGCAACCAACGCAGCCACAACTGAGTTGAATCATGCCATAACCGGAAGGTCGAGGTCGGTTGTGCGTACGCTGCTGCTCTTCGACGGCATTGGCAGCACCAACGAGAATCTGCTACCCGCGCTACGTGAACTGTATTCCGCCCCCGAGAACGCCGCATTCTTCCAGGCCGCATTCGACGCATTCGACGAGGTGGCCGCCTACCTCGACCCGCCGGCCCGGGCCCGGCTGTGCCCCGACGGTTCGGCGCTGCGGCAGTGGCTCGGCGCGGTCGGCGGCGCGCCGCAGGGCTCGGTGGCCGCGGGGATCTGCGTCCACCTCTACCAGGCCTGTCACCTCCAGCCCGCCCGGGGCCACCCCGACGGCGTGGTCGGCTCGCTGGGCCACAGCATCGGGCTGCTCGCCGCCATCCTCGCCGGCCTGCGCCTGCGGCGGATGGACGAGTTCCTGGGCGTCGCGACCGCGCTGCTGAGGCTGGTGGCGGTCAGCCTGGTGCGCGCCCACCAGCTCGACGACGGGCCGACCCCCGACGCGGACGCGGTGGCCCGGTACCTGACCCGGGGCCACCGGGGTGTCGGCCCCGGGCCGATGGCCGCGCTGTCGGGCGTCCCCCGCGCCGAGCTGCGCGGCATGGTCGCCGCCTTCAACGACACCGGCGGCTCGCTCACCGTGGGCCTGGCCAACTCCCCCGGCTCGCACGTGCTCAGCGGGCTGCCCGCCGAGCTTCTCGCGTTCTACTTCGCCCACGAGCCCCGCCTCGGCCGGGCCGGCGTGAGCTGGGCCTTCCTGCCCACCACCATCCCCTTCCACAGCCCGCGCCTGACCCCGGCGGCGCGCCGGATCGACGACGACCGCCGCTTCATCGGCCCGCTGCCGGCCGGCGACCGGCTACGGCTGCCGGTGTACGCCATCGACGGCCCGCGCAACCTCCAGGGGTCGCCGGACCTGGTGGCGGAGTTCCTCGCCCAGGTGCTGCTGCGACCGATCGAGTGGGAGGTCGCGGCGCGCCACGCCGTGTCCGACGCCGCGGTCGACCGCGTCGTGGACTTCGGCCCGGGGCCGGCCGCGCGCCGCTTCACCAGGGAATGTCTCGACGACGTCGGCCGACGCCTGCGCTTCGAGCCGGTTCGACAGTTTCCGCGCCCCGGGCGCTAGGAGGAAAGCATGCGATGTCTACTGTTTCCCGGCCAGGGCGTGCAGCGGCGGGGAATGGGAGCAGACCTTTTCGAACAGTTTCCGGACATCACCGCGCTGGCGGACGAGATCCTCGGATACTCGATCGAAGAACTGTGCGTCCGAGATCCCGAACGCAAGCTGCGGGACACCCGGCACGCCCAGCCGGCGGTGTTCGTCGTCAATGCACTGCTCGGCTTTCGCCAGGTCGCCGAGGAACCCGACGGATACCCGTTCTTCGCCGGGCACAGCCTCGGTGAATACAACGCGCTGGTCGCCGCCGGCGTACTCGAATTCGAAACGGCGCTGCGGCTGGTGAAACGGCGCGGCGCGCTGATGGCGGCCGTCACCGGCGGGGGGATGTCCGCGGTGCAGGGTGTCCCGGCGGCCTTCGTCCAACGCGCCCTGCGGGAGACCGGCCTGGCCAACGTGCACGTGGCCAACTTCAACGCCGACACACAGACCACGATCGCCGGCGACCGGGTGGAGGTCGCCGTGGCCGCCAAGGCCATCGGCGCCCTGCCCGGCGCGCGCGTCGTCCCGCTCAACGTCAGCGGCCCGTTCCACACCCCGCTGATGACGCCGGTCGAGTCGCAGTTGCGCGCGGAGTTGCGCGACTGCGTGTTCGCCTCCGGCCACGGCACCGTGGTCTCCAGCGTGACCGGTGAGGTCTTCGCGCCCGCGCAGGGGCCGGACCTGCTGGCCCGCCAGGTGACCGCGCCGGTGCAGTGGGTGCGCGCCGTCGCCACCCTGCGCGCGGCGGGGGTCACCCGGTTCGACGAGGTCAACGGCAGCACCCTCAACGCTCTCGTGAGCCGGATCCACTGAAGGGACGCACCATGAGCATCGCGATCGTCGGCACCTCGGTGGAACTGCCGGGAGTGGCCGGCCTGGACGCCCTGTGGCGCGTCGTCAGCGCCGGCGTCAGCCTCACCCGGCCGTTCCCCCAGCACCGCCGGGACACGTTGGGCGAGTACATCCACTTTCTGCGGGCCACGTCCGTCGAGCCGGTCGAGGACACCGACATCGACTACCACAACGGGTGCTACCTCGACGCCGTCGACAGCTTCGACTACACCGTGTTCGGCATGACACCCCGGCAGGCGGCCCTGACCGATCCGCATCACCGGATGGTGCTGCGCGCCATGTTCCTCGCGCTGGAGGACGCCGGATACTCCGCCGACCGGCTGCGCGGCAGCCGGACCGGCGTCTTCGTGGGCTTCGCGACGAACCCGGGCTCGACCTACCTGGACTACCTCTCCCGGGTCGACCCGTCGATCAACCAGCAGGCGATCACCGGCAACATCCCGGCCATGCTGGCCAACCGGCTGTCCCACCTGCTCGACCTGCGCGGCCCGAGCCTCGTCGTGGACACCGCCTGCTCGGCCACCCTGGTCGCCGTGCACCAGGCCAAGAACGCCCTGCTGGCCGGTGACTGCGACATGGCCGTGGTCGGCGGGGCGCGGATCGTCTTCGCCCCGGTCAAGCACCCGCATTCGGCCATCGGCATCGAGTCGTCCGACGGCGTGACCCGCACCTTCGACGAGGCCGCCGACGGCACCGGCTTCGGCGAGGGCTCCGGGGCCGTGGTCCTCAAGCGGACCGAGCAGGCGCTGGCCGACGGCGACCAGATCTATGCGGTGATCCGGGGCAGCGCGGTCAACCACGACGGCCACACCGACGGCATCACCAGCCCGAGCGCCCCGGCCCAGGCGGACCTGCTGCTGCGGGCCTGGGAGAACGCGGGGATCGACCCCCGCACGCTCGGCTACTTCGAGGCGCACGGCACGGCCACCCGGGTGGGCGACCCGATCGAGCACGAGGGCATGAAGCTCGCCTTCGCCCGGCACACGTCGGACAAGGGCTTCTGCGCGGTGGGGACGGTCAAGGCGAACGTGGGGCACCTGTTCGAGGGCTCCGGCGTGGTCGGCCTGCTCAAGGCCGTGGCCGTGCTGCGCAACCGGATGCTGCCGCCGCAGGCCAACTTCGTCAACCCCAACCCCGCCCTCGACTTCACCTCGGGGCCGCTGTTCGTCCCCACCGCCCTGCGGCCGTGGCCGGCGGACGGGGGCCCGCGGCGCTGCGGGGTGAGCGCCTTCGGCCTCGGCGGCACCAACGCGCACGTCGTCGTCGAGGAGTACGAGGCCGCGCCGGCGCCGCCGTCGGAGCCGGGCGAGCACCTGTTCACGTTGAGCGCGGCCACGCTGCGGTCGCTGACCGGGCTGATCCGCAGCTACCTGCGGTTCATCGACGACGGCGGGCTGGACGACCTCGACATCGCCGACGTCTGCCACACCACCCGGGTGTCGCGCTCCGCCCACCGGCACCGGATCGCGCTGGCCGTCGCCGACGCCGACGACCTGCGGCGCGGGCTGGAGCGGATCCTCGCCGACGACCCGCCGCCCGTGACCGGCCCGCTGGCCGAGGCGGCGCGGGCGTACCTGCGGGGCGGACCGGTCGACTGGCGGGCGTCGGCGACGGGCCGGGCCCCCCGGGTCGTCCGGCTCCCCTCGTACGTGTTCGACGAGACGACCGCCTGGGTGCCGTTCCCCGACGACTGGCGGCAGACGATGTCGCTGCAACGCGCCACCGAGCGGCACCCCGTGACCCACGACGTCGAACTGCGGCCGGCGCCGACGCCCGAGGCGGCCACGACGCGGGCGGGAACCGTCCTCGCCCTGGTCGACCCGGCGACCGACGCCGAGGCGGCGCTGGCCCCGGCGCTGCCCGCCGGCAGCGGGATCCTCCGCCTCGGTGAGCCGGTGGCCCCCGGCGGCGAGGTGTTCGCCGCCGACAGCGGCGCGTCGTTCGACGCCGTCGTCCGGCTCGTCGAGGAGCGCGACGTCACCCACCTGGTGTACGCCCTGGCGTTCGAGGACACCCCGGCGGGCGACGTCGAGGAGGTCGAGCGCCGGTCGGCGAAGAACCTGTACGGCCTGTTCCACCTGGCCCGGGCGCTGATGTCGGCCGGCGCGAAGCTCGACCTGGTCGTGCTGACCCGCAGCGCCGTGAGCGCGCACGAGGGGGACACCGCCGCGGTGACGGAGAACGCCGCGCTCGTCGGCTTCGGCAAGGTGCTGGTCCGCGAGTACCCGTACGTGAAGGTCAAGAACATCGACGTCGACCCGGCCGTGCCCCCGGCGGCGCTGTGCGCCGAGATCCTCGCCGACGAGCACGGCCTGTCGGTGCTGCGGGGCGAGCAGCGGCTGCGGGAGGTCTTCGTCGAGGTGCCCGACATCGACCTCGCCACCGGCGCGCAGGAGCCCCGGCCGTACCTGCGCGCGGGCGGCACCTACCTGATCACGGGTGGCACCGGGGCGCTCGGCCTCGCCGTCGCCCGGGACTTCGCCACCGCCCAGCCCGGCATCACGCTGGTGCTGCTCAGCCGGTCCGGGCTGCCGCCACGCGAGGAGTGGGACGAGCTGGAGGCCACGTCCGAGGGCCGGCTGGCGGAGCGGCTGCGGGCGGTGCGGGACCTGGAATCGCGGGGGGCCACGGTGGTCGGCGTGTCGGCCGACGCCGGCGACAGCAAGGCGTTCGCCGAGGCGGTCGCCCAGGTGCGCCACCGGTTCGGCCGCATCGACGGCGTGGTGCACGCCGCCGGGCTGCCCGGGGGCAGCACCCTCATGTTCCGCCGGCTCGACGAGTTCGACGCCGTGGTGCGGGCGAAGCTGCACGCGGCGTTCGTCCTCGAGGAGGTGACGCGCGAGAACCCGCCGGACTTCGTGGCCCACTTCTCCTCGGTCGCGTCGGTCTTCCCGGCCCCCGGGCAGGCCGACTACGCCGCGGCCAACTACTACCTGGACAACCTCGCCCGCTCCCGGGCGGGCGGGCGGTGCCACGTGCTCGCCCTGGACTGGGTGGCCTGGAAGGAGATCGGCATGGCCGTCGACTTCGGCACCAACGGCGACACCATGTTCAAGGCGCTGCCGACCGCCGTGGGCCTGGCCGTCCTCGACGCGGGGCTGCGGTCGCGCCGGTCGCGGCTGTTCGCCGGGGAGCTGAACTACGCCGGGGAGCTGATCCACCTGCTGCGCTCGTACGACGTCGGGCTGAGCCCCGACATCGAGGCCACCGTCGCGCAGCACATGCACGCGCTGGAGGAACGGCTGGCGAAGGCCACCGAGAAGATCCAGTCGACGGTCGCGGCCGTCGTGGTGGAGCTGGACGGACGGCCGGGCGGGGAGTACACCGACACCGAGCTGTCGGTGGCGCGCTGCCTCGCGCTCGCGTTCGGCTACGACCGGCTCGACGTCGAGGCCGACTTCTTCGACCTGGGCGGCGACTCGCTCATGGCGACCACGGTGGCCAACAACATCGCGGTCTGCCACGGCGTGCCGTACGACGTCGCGGACCTGCTCGCCGACCGCACCGCCGCCGAGATCGCCTACCACGTCGACGAGTTGCGCGAGTTCGGCGCGGACGCCGGGTGAGCCACCGACCACGATGGAGGACGTCGTGACCGACATGACCACGGGACCGCCGCTACGCCGGATCGTCGGTTTCGCCCTGCCGCTGACGGTGGCCAGCCTGTTCCAGCAGGTCTACCTGCTGGTCGACAGCGTCGTCGTCGGGCGCTACGTCGGCGTCGACGGGCTCGCCGCCGTCGGGGCCAGCGGCCCGCTGTTCTACCTGCTCAACGCGATGTTCATCGGGCTGGGCACCGCGTTCACCATCCGGCTGGCGCACCTGCGCGGCGCCGGGCAGGACCGGCAGCGCCGCGATGTCGTGGTGGCGCTGGCCGCGGTGACGGTGTGCTGGACGCTCGGCTGCGTGCTCCTGGTCACGGTGCTCGCCGAGCCGGTCCTGGCGCTGATGGGGATCACCGGGGCCCTAGCCGAGCAGTGCGCCCGCTTCATCGGGGTGCTGTCGCTGGGCTTCCCCGGCATCTTCGGCTCCGCGGCGGTCAGCGCCTACCTGCGCGGCCTGGGCAACTCGCGGGCGGCGATGTGGGTGCAGGCGTGCGGGAACCTGCTCAACATCGGGCTGGCCCTGCTGTTCGTCGGCGGCCTGGGGCTCGGCATCGCCGGCGCCGCCCTGGCCACGGCGGTCGCCGCCAGCGTGGCCACGGTGGTGGGGGTCGCCGCGGCGGCCCGGGCGTACCCGCTGCCGCGCGGACGGCCGACCCGCCGGGCGGTGCGCGGCGAGTTCGTCGACGCGGTCCGCCTCGGGGCCCCGCTGGCCACGCAGCACGTCATCCTCGCCGTCGGCATCATGGTGCTGGTCTGGATCATCGAGCCGTACGGCGAGGTGGTGATGGCCGCGTTCACGGTGGTGTCCCGGGTCGAGGCGTTCAGCGCCATCCTGTTCCTGTCGTTCTCCGGCGCGGTCACCACGTTCGCGGCGCAGAACCTCGGCGCCGGGCACGTCGAGCGGGCGCGGCAGGGGCTGCTGCGGACCCTCGGGCTGACGGTCGGGCTGACGGTGCTGGTCTCCGCCCTGGTCCTGCTGGCGCGGGGGCCGGTCGCCGCCCTGTTCACCGACGACCCGACGACCCGGCGGGTCACCGGGCAGTACCTGATGATCATCTTCCCCTTCCTGTCGCTCTACACCGTCATGGTCGTGCTGCACGGCTACCTCAACGGCGCGCGCCGCACCACCGCGCCGCTGATCTGCACGATCGTGGCCTTCGCGCTGGTGCAGGTGCCCTTCGCGTACGTGCTCAGCCGGCCGTTCGGCATCGAGGCGGTCATGTGGGCCGTGGTCGCGAGCTGGAGCACCGGCCTGGCGTACTCGATCTTCTGCCTGCGGCATGTCCTGACGCCGCGCCGGGCCCCGGCCCGCGGCCATCCGCCCACGCCCGTGGAGGTGCGAAGCTCCCCATGATCACCATCCGTACGACCGACGTGGACTTCCACTGCGGGCGGCCACGAACGGCGCCCCTGACCTGGGGCCAGGAGGTCATCTGGGACCTCGTGCGCGACTGGGACGACGCGCGCTCCTACGCCGTGCTCACCCGGTGGCTGCCCATCCCGCTGCTGTTGAGCGTCGGGGACGTGCTGCAGTGCGTGGCCGAGCTGCTGCGGCGGCACGAGGCGCTGCGCACGATGTACCGCCCCACGACCAGCGGCGACGCCACCCAGGAGGTGCTCGGGTCGGGCACGCTCCCGGTCGAGCTGTGCGACCGGCCGACCGACGACGACACCGACTGGACCTCCATCGTCACCGACTGCCTCGTCCGGGCCGCGCAGGCGGGGTTCGACCACGACAAGGAGCTGCCGATCCGGTTCTCGGTGATCATGAAGGACGGCATCCCGATCCTGCTCTCCTTCGCCGTGTCGCACCTGTCCGCCGACTTCGTCGCCGCCGACCTGCTCGTGGCCGACCTCACCGCCCTGCTGCAGGCCCGGGTGGACGGCCGGCCCGTGCCCCCCGCCCGGTCGGCCCTGCAACCGGCGGACCTGGCGGCGCTAGAGAACCAGCCCGAGGGCCAACTGCTCAACATCGAGGCGGCCCGGTTCATCCGGCGGCAGCTCGACCGCGCCCACCCCGGGATGCTGCCCGCGCGGGCGCAGCCGGCCACGCCACGGTTCTTCCGGGGCCAACTGGAGTCCGACGCGGCGGCCGTGGCGGTGGGCCCGGCGGCACGCCGCTACCGCAGTTCCCCCTCGGCGTTGCTGCTGGCCGTCACCTCGGCGCTGATGCGCTGCGTCTGCCCCGGCCCCGCCTTCCCGGTCGACATCATGCAGGGCAACCGCACGCTGCCCGAGCTCGCCGGCACGGTGTGCACGCTCAGCCAGAGCATCCCCACCGTGGTCGACCTGACGGCCGGCACCTTCGCCGCGCTGACGGAGCACTGCGCTGCCGTCCTCGCGCAGGCCCGCAACCACGGCCGGCACCGCCACCGCGTCGTCGCCGCACTCGCCGACGAGGCGGGGGTCGGCTCGGCCGCCCACTTCAACGACATCTGGTCGCACCTGCCCGGCCGACCGACCAGGCCGCCGGCCACCCTGGAGGAGCTGACGGCCCGCACGGCGACCAGCCACTTCTCCTGGCCGGAACGGGTCGACCTGAAGAACAAGGCCCTCTTCATGGGCGTCCGGGGCACCGCCGAACGGGTCCACCTCTCCCTGTTCGCCGACACGGCGGTGCTCCCGCCGGGCGACATCCGGGCGTTCCTGGACACGTTCGAGCGCACGGCGGTGACGCTCGCCTACCAGGACGTGCCGCTGGAGCAGGTCGCGGCCTGGTACGCGGAGAGCCGCACGCGGTACGCGGACGTCGACCACGGGTGAACCCGGCCGTCGGGGCCGGGCCGGCGCGCGTCCGGCGCGGCGGGCCCACGCGCACGTCGCCGTGGGCCCGCCGCGCGGATCAGGAGCCGCCGAGCGCGCCGGACGACCGCCCCTCGTGCAGGGTCAGGTTGCGTCCGGTGCCCGGGTCGAACAGGTGGATCTTGTCGAGGTTGAACCAGACCCGGCGGTCCTCGCCCTCGCGTACGGGCGACTCGGCCGACAGCCGGGTGACGAGGCTGGCCCCGCCGCCGCTGAAGTCGGCCCCGGCGTCGGCGGCCAGCTCCTCCAGCTCGGCGGCGCTGGCCCGCTCCCCCTCCAGCGTGAAGTAGACGTACTTGTCGGAGCCCATCGACTCGACGATGTCGACCGGCGCGGTGAACTCGACGCCCCGGCGGCGGGTGTCGTCGTCGACCAGCTCGGCGTCCTCGAAGTGCTCGGGACGGATGCCGAGGATCAGCTCGCGCGGGGCGTCGCCGGCCTCCAGCTCCCGGCGGATCCGGTCGCCGATCGGCACGTCGCCGATGGCGGTGCGCAGCTTCCCGTCGTCGACGGCGGCGTGCAGGAAGTTCATCGACGGGGAGCCGATGAACCCGGCCACGAAGAGGTTGCGCGGGTGGTCGTAGAGCTCCTGCGGCGGGCCGACCTGCTGGATCGCGCCGCCCCGCATGATCACCACCCGGTCGCCGAGGGTCATCGCCTCGGTCTGGTCGTGGGTGACGTAGACAGTGGTGGTGCCGAGCTGCTTCTGCAACCGGGACACGACCGTGCGCATCTGCACCCGAAGCTTCGCGTCGAGGTTGGACAGCGGCTCGTCCATCAGGAACGCCTTGGGCTGGCGGACGATCGCCCGGCCCATCGCCACCCGCTGCCGCTGGCCGCCGGAGAGGTTGGCCGGCTTGCGGTCCAGCAGCGGGGTCAGCTCCAGCACCTTGGCCGCCTCGTCGACCTTGGCGTCGATGGTCTCCTTGTCCAGCTTCGCCAGCCGCAGCGGGAACGCCATGTTCTCCCGGACGGTCATGTTCGGGTAGAGCGCGTACGACTGGAACACCATCGCGATGTCCCGGTCCCGGGGGGCCTTGTCGTTGACCCGCTGGCCGCCGATGCGCAGCTCGCCGGAGCTGATGTCCTCCAGCCCGGCGATCATGTTGAGGGTGGTGGACTTCCCGCAGCCGGACGGGCCGACCAGGATGACGAACTCGCCGTCGGCGATCTCCAGGTCGACGTCCCGCACCGCGACGGTCCCGTCGGGGAACGACTTGCTCACCTTGTCCAGCACGATGTCAGCCATGACTACACCACCTATCCCTTGACTGCGCCGGAGGTCAGGCCGGAGACGATGCGGCGCTGGAAGAAGAGCACGAACGCGATGATCGGCACGGTGATCACCACGGCGGCGGCGCAGATGGCCCCGGTGGGGTCCTCGAACTGCGACTCGCCGGTGAAGAACGACAGCGCCACCGGCACCGTGCGGGCCCGCTCGGTGGAGGTGAGCGTGATGGCGAACAGGAAGTCGTTCCAGCAGAAGATGAAGACCAGGATCGCGGTGGTGAACAGCCCCGGCGCGGCCAGCGGGGCGATGACCCGCCGGAACGCCTGGCCCTGGGTCGCGCCGTCCATCTTCGCCGCCTTCTCCAGGTCCCACGGGATCTGCTTGAAGAACGCCGACAGCGTGTAGATCGCCAGCGGCAGCGCGAAGGTGATGTACGGCAGGATCAGCCCCGGCCAGGTGTCGAAGAGCCCGAGCTGCCGCTCGATCTCGAACAGCGGCGACACCAGCGACACCTGCGGGAACATCGCGATCAGCAGGGAGACGCCGACGAGCAGCTTCTTGCCGGGGAAGTCCAGCCGGGAGATGGCGTACGCGGCCATCGCGCCGAGCACCACGGCGACCAGCGTGGCGATCAGGGCGATGCCGATCGAGTTGACCAGGGCCCGGACGAACTGGTCGGTGTCGAAGATCGACCGGTAGTTGTCAAGCGTCCACTCCCGGGGCCAGAACTTGCCGTCGGTGAGGGTGGCCGGGGTCTTGAACGACAGCGAGGCGATCCAGAGCACCGGGACCAGCGCGAAGACGACGACGATGACGTCCAGCAGGCCCCAGCGCAGCTTCGCCCGCGTGGTGGTGTCGGCCATGTCAGCGCCTCTCCCCGTCGTCGCTGCCGGGGGCAGCGGTGCCGAACAGCTTCACGAAGACGAACGCGATGACCGCCACCGTGAGGAAGATCAGCACGGACATCGTGGACCCGATGCCGAGGTTGAGGCCCCGGATCAGGTTGTTGTAGGCGAGCATCGACACCGAGGAGGTCTCGTTGCCGCCGGCGGTGAGCACGTAGATGTTGTCGAAGACCCGGAACGCGTCGAGGGTGCGGAACAGCAGGGCGACCAGGATCGCCGGCTTCATCACCGGCAGCATGACCTTGGTGAACCGCTGCCACGCGGTCGCCCCGTCGGTGGACGCCGCCTTGAGCAGGTCCTCCGGCACCAGGGCCAGGCCGGCCATCAGCAGCAGCGCCATGAACGGGGTGGTCTTCCAGATCTCCGCGAGCATGATGATCGCCAGGGAGCTGGCCCGCTCGGTCAGCGGCGCGCCGTCGCCGAACAGGTTGGCCAGGTAGCCGGTGCCCGGCGTCCACGCGTACCGCCAGGAGAACGCGGCGACGACCGTGACGATCCCGTACGGGATGAGCGCGGCGGTGCGCACGATGCCCCGGCCGACCAGGGTCCGGTGCATGATCAGCGCGAGCCCCATGCCGAGGACCAGCTCGACGGCGACGGTGACGACGGTGATCAGCATGGTGACCCCGAACGCCGTCCACCAGAACTCGTTGGTCAGCACGGTCGCGTAGTTCTCCAGCCCGACGAACTTCCGCTCGTCGGGGAAGCGCAGGTCGTAGCGCTGCAACGACAGCCAGATCGAGTAGCCGATCGGGTAGGCGGTGACCAGCACCATGACCAGCGCGGCGGGGGCGCAGAGCAGCCAGCCGAGCTTCCGTTCGGCCTTCTTGTTCTCGCTCAGCGCAGCCCTGGGCGGCCGGCCGGCCCGCTGGGCGGGGACCGGGGCGCGCCGGCCGGCGGTGTCGGCCCCGTCGGCCGCGACCGGAGTGGCGTTGACACTCACGGCGCCTCCTTCGTTCGCGACTGCGGGGCTCGCAGACACCGCTCACTCCTCACGCTCACGGCAGCACCCCCTTCGATTCCAGGGCGTCGGCGATGGCGTCGCGCAGCTCCGTGGCGGTCTGCTCGGGGCGGATCGCCGACGGCGGCGACAGGATCGCCGACATCACGGTGGAGATGCTCTGGTAGGCCGGGGTCAGCGGGCGCGTCGCCGGCTCCTTCAGCTCCTCCAGGATGGTCTCCTTCATCGGGTACGCCTCGGTCATCTCCGGGTCGTCGTAGACCCGCTCGATCGTCGGCGGCACGCCGTCGTTGACGGCGGAGAACTTCTGGTTCTTCGCGTTGCGGAGGCACTTGGCGGCCTCGAAGGACTCCGCCGGGTGCCTGGAGTAGGCGCTGACGGCCAGGTTGACGCCGCCGATGGTGACCTTGCTGGGGGTGTCGGCGTCGATCCCCGGGATCCGCGCCCACTTGACCTTCTTCGCCAGCTCCGGGTCGGCCTCCTGCAACGCCGGGTAGACGAAGGGCCAGTTGACCTGGAACGCGCCCTTGCCGGACTGGAACTCGAGCCGGACCGGGTCCTCGGTGGCGTTGCTGAACGACGGCGACGTCACGCCGGACGTGGCGAAGCGGCGGAGCTGGTCGAGCGCGGTGACGGTGCCGGCGTCCATGACCGCCTGCCTGCCGTCGTCACTGAGGATCCTGCCGCCCGCGCTCTCGGCGAGGGTGTTGTAGAGGACGACGAGCCCCTCGTACTGTGCGCCCATGGTGAGCACCTGGTACGGCTTGCCCTGCGCCTTCAGGTCCTGGGCCTGCTTGATCATGTCGTCCCAGGTCTTCGGGGCGTCCGGCGTCAGGTCGGCGCGGTACCACAGGAGCTGGACGTTGGTGTTTTTCGGCGCTCCGTACAGCTTGTCCTGGTAGCGGGCGGTGTCCAGCGGCCCGGCGAGGGTGCCCTCCTCCACCTCGGCCCGGTCCTGCCCGGTCCACTCCCGGATCCAGTCGGCGCTGGCGAACTCCTGCGTCCAGGTGACGTCGAGGCCGAGCACGTCCATCCCGGTGTCCCCGGCGGCGAGCCGACGGACCAGCTGCACCCGCTGGTCGTCGGCCTGGCGCGGCAGCACCCGGTAGGCGATGCGGTAGCGCCCCTGCGCCTGGGCGTTGCAGTCGTCGACGACCTTCTGCAGGTTCTGCTCGGGCGGGTAGTACAGGTTGATGGTGGGCGTGCCGCCGTCGCCGCCGGAGCCGCACGCGGCCAGCGGAGCGACCAGCGCGAGCGCGGCGGCGGCCACCGCCGCGCGGGTTGCGGGTCGGCGGCGATGTCGGGCCGGATCTGTCATGGCCCTCCCCCTTCCTTCGGCCAAGATCCGGGGAGGTCGCCCGTGCCCCGGCGCACGGCGAGACGGTCGGGAGCGGACCGGCGCCGACCGGTTCACCCCGGGCGTTTCGTGCGGGCAACACTGCCCGACCCGCCGAGCCGCGAAACCTGCCCGCAACGCGCGCGACCCGCAACCGCCGTTCGTCCGGTTCGTCCCGCCCCTGACGCCCCGCCTCGGCGGATGCCCGGGCGACCCGGGTGACCCGGCACGTCCGGCGCGCCGGACACGTGCGCGGGGAGGCTACCGGGCGCCGGTCGGTTCGACTAGCGTTTGCTGGGAGTTCCCCCGGACTCAGTTGCCAGCGCGTCGCCGCCGAAGTCGATACGCCTCCGGCCCATCCCGCCTGCCCGAACGGTGGGTAATCGAGCGAACCCCCCGCTGCCGGTCCACCGGTTGGGCAGGATCGTTGACGACGAGGAGGTGCCGTCGTGCAGGACACCCGCGCTCTCGCCCTGACGTTCGAGGTGAGCGGCCTGCCCCCGGTGAAAACCGAAGCCCTGTCCATCTTCGCCGCCGGCCACCGGCAGGCGACGAGGGTCCGGGCCCTGCTCCTGGCGGCCTGCTCGGCGGCCCAGCGCACCGGCTGGACCCCGCTGGGCGGGCCGGTGGAGGTGGAGTTGACCCTGCGGTGTCCGCCGGGGCACCGCACCTCCGACGCCAGCACCCTGCTCGGCGGGATCTGCGCGGTGCTGCAGGACAAGAAGCGGGTCGCCACCATCGGCCTGACCCACCTCGGGGTCCTCGCCGACGTCGCCCTCTACACCGACGACCGGCAGATCCGCCGGCTGTCGTACCTGGAGGAACCGGCGGAGGAGTTCTCCTACCGGGTGCGGGTGGCCGCCGTGCCGGCCGTGGTTTGACCGACGTCCGCGGCGGGGACCGCGGACGCCGACGAAGGGAGCGCCGATGTCGGAGCCACATGTCACGCTCGATCCGAGCGGGCTCGACCCCGTGCAGCAGAAGCTGCGGGGCCCGCTGGAGGACCAGCTGACCTCGGCCCTACAGGCGGCCACGGGCCGGGTCCGGTCGAGCTACGCCGGCGAGCCGGTCGAGCAGGTCTGCCAGCGGCTGCTGGACGAGACCCGGTCCGGGCTGCACCCGGACATCGCGGCCGGCTTCCAGCCGGACATGGACGAGTTCTGCCGGGTGGCGGTGGCGATCGTGCGGGGCGAGGTCTCCTGACCGCCGCCGCCCGCCGGCACGGTCAGGACCGGGTCCGCAACTCCCCGGTCCTGACCCACCAGCCGTCCGGTGTGGCAGCGGAATCGCCGCCGGTGGGCGCGCGGGCGGGACACGCCGCCCACGCCGGGCCCACCGGCGACGACGCGGCCCGCCTGCACTCAGCTCCACGGTGCGCCACCGCCGGACTTCGGCGCGTTCCGGCTCACCCCGAGGAGCCGTGAACGCCGGGCCAGGTTAGGCAGCGCGAGGCGGCCCGTACAAGCCGTCCAGGCCGCCCGCGGCGGCGTTTGTCGGCCACGCCGAAATCCGGCAGGAGGGCGTAACACGGGCAGCCGCGCGGGCGCTGTTCCCGATCGGGAGCGGGTGCGTCCGGCGGGACCGGCGCGGGGTGGCCGGGGGCCTCAGAAGTGCCGCAGCAGGTCCCCGAACGCGGCCAGCCGCAGCACGCCGGTGTCGGTCGGGTCGAGGTCGTCGTCCTCCAGCACCCAGGTGTTCTCGTTCGGGATGAACACCGCCCACATGCCGGCGGCCCGGGCCGGCAGGATGTCCGACTTCGGGGAGTTGCCGATCATCCAGGCGGACGCCGGGTCGAAGCCGTGCTCCCCGGCGAGCCACCGGTAGGTGTCGACGTTCTTCTCCCGCACGATGTGCGCGGCGTGGAAGTGGTGCAGCAGCCCGGAGGCGTCGAGCTTGCGCTGCTGCTCGGCCCGGTCGCCCTTGGTGAGCAGCAGCAGCCGGTGCCGCCCGGCGAGCGCGTCGAGCGTGTCGGCCACCCCGGGCATCAGCTCGACCTGGTGGTTGACCAGCGCCTCGGCCAGGGCGTCGATCTCCCGACGCTCCGCGGCGGAGGCGGGCCGCTCGCGCAGCCGCTCCAGGCACTCGCCCAGGCTGCGCAGGAAGACCTTGCTGCCGTAGCCGTGGACGGCCGCGTTGGCCCGCTCGATGTCGTCGAGGATGGCGCGGATCTGCGCCCGGTCCAGCGTCGGATGGTCCAGCCAGCCGAGGAAGTCGTCGATGACCCGCTCGAAGACGACGTTGTTCTCCCACAGCGTGTCGTCGGCGTCGAAGACCAGCACCTGCGCGTCTCGCCGGACCGGCGTGTCCTGTCGCATGCCTCTCCCCTCCCGTGGCCCGGGACACCGTACTGCGGGCGGCGCGGCTCGGGCACGCCGTTTCACGCCGGGTCGGCCCCCCTGCGGTGGCGCAGGGTGAGGATGAGGTCCGCGACCAGGGCGGTCCAGCCCGTCTGGTGCCACGCGCCCAGGCCCGCGCCGTTGTCGCCGTGGAAGTACTCCGGGAAGCTGATCAGATCCCGCCAGTCGGGGTGGGTCTGGAAGAGCTGGGCCGCGCCGTAGATGGGCCGCCGCCCCCAGCCGTCCCGGGTGAACAGCGAGATCAGCCGGGCGGAGAGGTCGTCGGCGATCTCGTCGAGGGTGCGCTTCACCCCCGAGCGGGTCGGGTACTCCACCTGGAGGTCGTCGCCGAAGAACGCCGCGTAGTCGCGCAGCGCGCTGATCAGCAGGAAGTTGGTCGGCATCCAGATCGGGCCGCGCCAGTTGGAGTTGCCGCCGAACAGGCCGCTGGTCGACTCGGCCGGCTCGTAGCCGACGCTGAACTCCTGGCCGCCGAGGGTGACGGCGAACGGCTTGTCGAGGTGGGCGCGGCTGAGCGTGCGCAGGCCGTACTCGGAGAGGAACTCCTCGGTGTCGAGCATCCGGGCCAGCAGCCGGACCACCTTCTCCGGGCCGACCATGGTCAGCAGCCGCTGCTGGCGGCCGTCCGGGCCGATGCGGCGGGCGCCGATCACGTCGGCGTACTCGGGACGGTGGGTGAGGAACCAGCGCAGCCGGGCCCCCAGCTCGGGCAGCCGGCGCAGCGTACGCGCGGTGAGCCGGGTGGTGGCCGCCAGCGGCAGCAGCCCCACCACCGAGCGGACCTTCAGCGGCACCTTGCTGCCGTCGGCCAGCCGCAGCACGTCGTAGAAGAACGCGTCCTCGTCGTCCCAGAGCCCCTGGTCGTACGCGGCGGCGGCGATGTAGGCGAAGTGCTCGAAGAACTTGGTGGCCGTGTCGACCCAGGTGCGGTCCTGCTCGGCGAGCACGACGGCGATGTCGAGCAGGTTGAGCGCGTACATGGCCATCCAGCCGGTGCCGTCGGACTGCTCCAGCGTGCCGGCCACCGGCAGCGCCGCCGAGCGGTCGAACGGGCCGACGTTGTCCAGCCCGAGGAAGCCGCCCTCGAAGACGTTGTTGCCGCCGGTGTCCTTGCGGTTGACCCACCAGGTGAAGTTGAGCAGCAGCTTGTGCATGACGCGGGCCAGGAACTCGTGGTCGCGGGAGCCGTCGATCTCGAAGACCTTCAGCGCGGCCCAGGCGTGCACGGGCGGGTTCACGTCGCCGAACGCCCACTCGTACGCCGGGATCTGTCCGTTGGGGTGCAGGTACCACTCCCGCAGCAGGAGCAGCACCTGAGACTTGGCGAACCCGGGGTCGACGCGGGCGATGCTGACGCAGTGGAAGGCGAGGTCCCAGGCCGCGTACCAGGGATACTCCCAGGGGTCGGGCATGGAGATCACGTCGAAGCTGGTCATGTGCCACCAGTGGCTGTTGCGCCCGTGCCGGCGGCCGGCCGGTGGCGCGGAGCCGGGGTCGCCCTCCAGCCACCGCTTCACGTCGAAGTGGTAGAACTGCTTGCCCCACATCAGCCCGGCGATGGCCTGCCGGGCGACGAGGGCCTCGTCGGCGGTGGCGGCGGCCGGGATGACGCCGTCGAAGAACCGGTTCGCCTCGGCCCGCCGCGCCCACACCACCGCGTCGAAGCCGGTGGCCAGGTCGGCGGCCGGCGGCGGCGTCCCGCCGGGCGGCGGCGCGGTGCGGGTCAGCCGCAGCCGGATCTGCCGGTGCCCGCCGGCCGGCACGTCGAGGACGTAGTGCAGCGCCCCCTTGGTGCCCTCCCGCCCGGGGTTGACCGTGGCCGCGCCGTTCACCACGTGGTCGTTGATGCCGTCCTTCGGGTACGGCGAGCGGCCCGGCAGCCCCCAGAGCCGCTCGGCGTTGGTGTCGTTGTCGCACAGCAGCGGCACCGGGTCGCCGTCGCCCTCCAGCAGGATCTGCCCGAGCACCCAGTGCTCGCCGACGAGCCGGGCGCCGACGCCGGCCCCGGCGGCGGAGCCGACGAGCCGGGGCACCCGGTCCCCGCCGGGCAGGCCCCACGCCCACGTGTTGCGGAACCACAGCGACGGCAACACGTGCAGCCGCTCGGCGGTGTCGCCCCGGTTGGCGACGGTCACCACGATGCACATGTCCGTCGGGGACGCCTTGGCGTAGTCGACGGTGACCGCCCAGTATCGGTCGTCGTCGAAGATGCCGGTGTCGACCAGCTCGTACTCGGTGTCGTCGCGGCCACGCAGCGCGTTGACGGCGACCAGTTCGTCGTACGGGAAGGCGGCCTGCGGGTAGTGGTAGCGCCACCGCATCCACGAGTGGGTCGGCGTGGAGTCGAGGTACCACCAGTATTCCTTGGCGTCCTCGCCGTGGTTGCCGCCGTCGCCGCCGAGGCCGAACATCCGCTCCTTGAGGATCGGGTCGCGGCCGTTCCACAGGGCGAGGGCGAAGCAGAACGTCTGCCGGTCGTCGCAGACGCCCGCCATGCCGTCCTCGCTCCACCGGTAGGCTCTGGACCGCGCGTGGTCGTGGGGGAAGTAGTCCCACGCCGTGCCGTGTTCGCTGTAGTCCTCCCGTACCGTCCCCCACGCCCGCTCGGACAGATAGGGACCCCATGCGCGCCAGTCCTGCTCCCCGGAGTCGGCCTGGGCCAGCCGGAGCCGTTCGGCGTCGGGTGCGGGCGCGGAGGAGGGGGGCACGTCGGTGATCACGTGCCTATCTTCGGTGCCGCCGGGGTACTTCACCACAGCGGCCATTCTCGTCGTGGCGTGTTACACCTCGCCGCCGCTGGAGGAAAGTTGATCGACATTCGTTTCGGTCCGCAGGTGTGCGGGGAGCTGACGGGCGGGGCCACCAGGGAATGGTTGGTCCCGGACGGCCTGGGTGGGTACGCCATGGGCACCGTGAGCGGACTGCGCACGCGCCGCTACCACGGGTTGCTGGTGGTCGCCGGACAAACCCCGGCGTCCCGGAACGTGGGACTGGTGAGTCTCGATCCGGCCGTCACCCTCCCCTCCGGGGCGCGGCTGCGCCTCGGCGCGCACGAGTGGTCCTCCGGCGACGTCGACCCGCGCGGCTTCGAGCTGCTGGAGCGCTTCGACCTGGCCGACGGGCTGCCGCGCTGGCGGTGGCGGATCGGCGACGTGGTGATCGAACGCGAGCTGGCCATGGCGTACGGGCGCTCGTGCGTGGCGGTGGTGCACCGGCTCGTGTCCGGCGGCCCGGTCCGGCTCGACCTGTCGGCGGCGTGCACCTGGCGCGACGCGCACGGCGAGCGGCGCGCCGACGGCCCCGCGCCCCGGGTCGAGCCGGTGGACGGCGGCGCGGTGGTGGAGGGCGCGTTCCGCCTCGCCGGGCCCGACTGGGCCCCGGAGGGGCAGTGGTGGCTCGGGGTGCACCACCGCGAGGAGGCGGCCCGGGGCCTGCACCCGGACGACGACGTCTGGCACGCCGGGCGGTTCTCCGGCGCGCTGGAGCGCCCCGGCGACACGGTGTCGGTGCTGGCCTGGGCGGGCGACCTGGCCGCCACGCCGCCCCCGGCGGAGGAGGTCGTCGCGGCGGCGCGGCGGCGCAACCGGCAGGTGGTGGCGCGGGCCGAGCCGGCGGACGCGGTCGAGGCCACCCTCGCGCTGGCCGCGGACGCGTTCGTCGTGCGCACCGCCGCCGGCCCGGACGTGGTCGCCGGCTACCCGTGGTTCGGCGTGTGGTCGCGGGACACCATGACCTCGTACGAGGGGCTGTTCCTGTGCGCGAACCGGGCCGACGAGGGCCGGGAGCTGCTGCGGGCCTACGCGGCGACGCTGTCGGAGGGGATGCTCGCCAACACGGCCGACACCGGGCGGGTGGAATACAACACGGTCGACGCCGCCCTGTGGTTCCTGCACGCGGTGAGCCGGCATGTCACCGTCACCGGCGACACCGACCTCGGCGACGAGCTGCTGCCGGCGCTGCGCGGGATCGTCGACGCGTACCTGGCCGGCACCCGGTACGGCATCGCCGTCGACCCGGCCGACGGCCTGGTCACCCAGGGCGGCACCCCGGGCACCGCGCTGACCTGGATGGACGCCCGCGTGTACGGGGTGCCGGTGACCCCCCGCACGGGCAAGCCGGTGGAGATCAACGCGCTGTGGGTCAACGGGCTCGCGGGGCTGGCCGAGCTGACGGAGCTGGCCGGCGGCGACGCCGCCGAGCTGTGGCGGCTGCACGCCCGGGCCACCGCGTCGTTCGCCGCGCGGTTCCCGTCCCCGGTCGGCTGGCTGCACGACGTGGTGGACGCGCCCGCGCCGGCCTACCCGCTGGGCGGCGCGCCGTTCCACGACGACGACCTGCTGCGCCCCAACCAGCTGCTGGCCTGGTCGCTGCCGTACGCGCCGCTGGAGCCGGACGAGCCGACGCTGCGCCGGGTCGCCGGCGGGCTGCTCACCCCGCTGGGCCCGCGCAGCCTCGCCCCCGACCAGCCCGGCTACACCGGCCGGCACCGGGGCGGGCCGGCCGAGCGAGACGGCGGCTACCACCAGGGCACGGTGTGGCCGTGGCTGCTCGGGCCGTACGTCGACGCGGCCCGCCGGGCGAAGCTACCGGTGGACGACCTGTTCGTCGGCGTGGAGGCCCACCTGACCGAGCACGGGCTGGGGTCGGTCAGCGAGACGGCCGACGGCGCGGCCCCGCACGCGGCGACGGGCTGCCCGTTCCAGGCGTGGTCGGTGGCGGAGGTGCTGCGCGCCCGCCGGGCGCGCCGGTAGCGCTTTACATCCCGGCAACGGCGACGTCTCCGCCGGTTATCCCATGGCGGGCAAGATGGGCCGGAGATCCAGGGCGCGTCGGCGGCATCCGTCCCACGGGTGCGGCCGACGCGCGCGCCGGAGACAACTCCAAGGGGGCCGCATGTCACCTGACGCCGAAGTTATCGACATCAACCCGGCCCGGCGCCAACGGGTGCTCATCCTCTCCTGGGAATATCCGCCGGTGCTCGTCGGCGGCCTCGGCCGCCACGTGCACGCCCTCTCCGTCGCCCTCGCCGCCGCCGGCCACGAGGTCACCGTCGTCACCCGCCACGCCGACGGCGCACCCCTGGAGGAATACGCCGACGGCGTCCGCGTCCTGCGCGCCGCCGAGGACCCCGTCGCCTTCCCCCTGGCCACCGGCAGCCTCCTCGCCTGGACCATGGCCTTCAACCACACCCTCACCCGCGCCGCCCTGCGCGCCACCGAATCCGGCACCTACGACGTCATCCACGCCCACGACTGGCTCGTCGCGCACACCGCGATCACCCTCGCCGAGCACCTGGACCTGCCGCTGGTGACCACGATCCACGCCACCGAGGCGGGCCGGCACCAGGGCTGGCTGCCGGAGGAGATGAACCGCACCATCCACGGCGTCGAGCACTGGATCAGCGGCGAGTCGACCCGGGTGATCGCCTGCTCCGGCTACATGCGCGACCAGATCTGCCGCCTGTTCGACGTGCCGGCCACCCGGGTCGACGTGGTGGCCAACGGGGTGGACGACCGGGTCTGGCGGGCCCGGCCCCGGGCGGTCGCCTCGGCCCGGGCCCGGTTCGCCGGCGACGGCCCCCTGGTCGGGTACGCGGGCCGGCTCGTCTACGAGAAGGGCGTGCAGCACCTGATGCACGCCGTGCCGCACCTGCGCGAGCGGCACCCGGGGCTGCGGGTGGTGATCGCCGGCGACGGCCCGTACCGGCAGGAGCTGGTGGACCAGGCGCACCGGCTGCACCTGGGCGACACGGTGCGCTTCGCCGGCTTCCTGGACTCCACCCAGCTCCCGGCCATGCTGGCCGCCACCGACGCGACCGTCGTGCCGAGCCTCTACGAGCCGTTCGGCATGGTCGCCCTGGAGGCCGCCGCGGCCGGCGCGCCCCTGGCGGTCGCCTCGACGGGCGGGCTCGCCGAGATCGTCGAGCCCGGGGTGACCGGGGTGACGTTCCCGCACAGCGACCCCGACGCGCTGGCGGGCGCGGTCGACCGGCTCATCGGCGACGAGGTCTTCGCCCGCCGGGTGGCCCGCCGGGCCCGGACGATGGTCAGCGAGCGGTACGGCTGGGCGACCATCGCCGCCCACACCGCGAGCAGCTACGCCGCCGCCCGCCGCGAGCACGGCTCGTTCCAGGCCCGCCGGGCGGCGAGCCGGCTGGGGGCGGGACGGCCCCGGATCGCCATCCCGGAGGGGAACCTCCTGGCGGCCGGGCACGCGGCCTGCTGACGAGTTGCCGACCTGTCGTCCGATTGGTCCCTGCCGATCCGCTGGCTATGGTGTACGTCCGCCAGCGGTGAGGAGAACGGTGCAGCAGGTAGTGATCGGCGGCCGGTACCGCCTGCTCGACCTCGTGGGTCGCGGCGGCATGGGCAAGGTGTGGCGTGCCAGGGACGAGATGCTGCACCGCGACGTCGCGGTCAAGCAGGTCGTCCCGCCGGCCGTGCTGGCCGGCGACGAGCTCGACGAGTTGCGCCAGCGCACGCTGCGGGAGGCGCGCACGACGGCGCGGCTCAACCACCCCAACGTGGTCCGGGTCTACGACGTGGTGCCGGTCGACGACGACCCTTGGCTGATCATGGAGTACGTGCCGTCCCGGTCGTTGCAGCACATCCTGGACACGTCCGGGCCGCTGCCGCCGCGGCGGGCCGCGGCGATCGGGCTGGCGCTGCTGGCCGCGCTGCGCGCCGCGCACCAGGCCGGGGTGCTGCACCGCGACGTCAAGCCCGCCAACGTGCTCGTCGCCCACGACGGCCGGGTGATGCTCACCGACTTCGGGCTCGCCGTCTTCGACGGCGGGGACGGGGTGATGACCCGGCCCGGGCTGGTGCTCGGCTCCCCGCAGTTCGTCGCCCCGGAGCGGGCCGCCGAGGGGATCTCCAGCGTGGAGGCCGACCTGTGGTCGCTCGGCGCGACGCTGCACGCGGCGGTCGAGGGCAGGTCCCCGTACGCCCGCAGCACCGCGATGGCGACGCTGAGCGCCCTGGCCACCCGGCCGCCGGACCCGGTGCCGCACGCCGGGCCGCTGCGGCCGGTCCTGGTCGGCCTGCTGCGCCGGGACCCCCGCCGCCGCATCGACCACGACGAGACGCAGCGCCGGCTGGCCCGGGCCGCCGCCCCGGGCGCCGAGCCCTCGCCCGTCGCGGTCTCCCCAGGGGCCACGGTGGTCCCGCCGGACGTGGTCTCGCCGGACGGCCCGGCCGGACTCACCGACGCGGGCCGGCTGGTCGTGCCGGGCTGGTCGGCCGGGCCGCCGGGACGGGACGGGCCGACGAAGGAGCCGACGGGCAAGGAACTGATGCGGGACGGGCCGACGGACCACGCCGCCTCGGCCGCCCCGGTGTCGGCCGACCTCCCGTTCGTCATCACGCCGACCGGGCCGGCGGACGCCGCCGCGCCGGCCGGCCGGCTCGGGCCGCTGGTCGTGTCCGGGGTGACGGTCACGCTGGTGGTCGCGCACCTCGTCGTGTTCGCGCTGTTCCGCCCGCACGCCGGCCGCGAGGCGGCGCCCCCGGCCACCCCCGGGGCCGAGCCGAGCCCGTCGGCGGCCGGGCCGATGCTGCCGCCGCTCGTGGCGGGTGTCCCGCCCCCGCCCTTTCCCTGCCTGCGGCCCTACCCGTTCGGCGAGCCGCCCCCGACCGTCGCGCCGGCCCAGGACGAGCCGCTGCGCCCGCCGCCGGGCTGGTCCTGGTACGCCGATCCGGCCGGCTTCCGGCTCGCCGTGCCGCCCGGCTGGCGGCAGTACCGGGACGGTGCCGCCGTCTGTTTCCAGGACCCGTCCGCCCGCCGCGTCCTGACCGTCTCCCCGGTGGACGACCCGGGCGTCGCCCCGCTGGAGCAGCTACGCGCGAACGAGCGCCGGGCGCAGGAGGCCGGGGCCCTTCCCCGCTACGCGAGGATCCGGCTGGCGGAGGTGACGGGCCGGGGGGCGGAGTGGGAGTGCGCCTGGGACGCGCCGATGGGGGCGCGCCTGCGCGGGGTGCAGGTGATCCCGGCCGGCGTCCGCTCGTGGTCGCTGGCCTTCAGCGGCCCCGAGCCGGACTGGGACGCCGGCGCGGCCGAGCGGGACACGACGCGGTCCAGTTTCCGGGCCGGCGGCACGGCCTGAGCCGGCCGGGCCGCCCGGTCATCCGCCCGAAGCGCGACACCGTCCGGTGTGGACCGTCCAGGTGATTGCTCCCCGGCGGCGACTCTGCCAGAGTGGCCTAGTTTGTGGATCAAGACCCTGGGGAGGGCGAGGCGTCATGATGGGACCGTCCCACGCGCTGTCGGGCGCGGCGGTGTGGCTGACCGGCTCCTGGGCGCTCGACCAGTTCGCCGACTATCACCAGTCGCCGCTGGCCCTCGCCGTCGGCACCGCGGTCTGCGCGGGCGGGGCGCTCTTCCCCGACCTCGACCTGTCGGGCAAGGTCACCCGCAACCAGGGCGGGGCCACGGTGGCCCGCACCTTCGGGGTGGTCAGCCTCTTCGTCGCCGAGGTGACGGAGAAGATCTCCCTCGGCGTCTACTACGCGACCAAGCTGAGCAAGGACCCGCGCCGCAACAACGGCCACCGCACCCTGACCCACACGATCCCGTTCACCGTGCTGGTCGGCTGGGGCACCACCGCGCTGTGCACCGCGTACGGCAAGTGGGCCGTGGTCGGCATCCTGTTCTTCATGTTCGGGCTGGCCCTGCGCGGGCTGTTCGACCGGTGGGCGGAGCGCGCGGGCTGGGTGATCGTGACCCTGGCCTCGGCCGCCGCCGCCTGGTTCACGTTCGCCAACCTGCCCGGCGACCGGGGGTACCCGCTGATCGGGCTGGCCGTGGGGGTGGGCTGCTTCGTGCACATCCTCGGCGACATGATCACCCGGGCCGGGGTGCCGATCCTGTGGCCGATCCCGATCAAGCGCCGGATGTGGACGATGATCGGCCTGCCGAACAGCATCGCGCTGCGCACCGGCAGCAAGACCGAGGTGGTCGTGCTGCGCGGCGTGCTGACCGCGATCTCCGTGCTCGCGGCGGTGGGCCTGGTCGCCCCGTCGGTGCTGCGCAAGTTCAACATCGAGATCTGAGACCGGGCCCTTCGCCGGGCCGGTCCCGCCCTCGGGCGCGGGCCGGCCCGGCGACCCATTTTCGTCATCGGCTATTGACGCCCTCGTAACACGTGCCCTACGGTCTGTCGAAACGCTTCGACTAACCGTTTCGACTAGCCGTTTCGACGCCGGCCGGGCCCGTCCGCCGGGCCGTTCGAGGGAGGTGCGCGATGGCCACGATGCACGACGTCGCCCGGCTCGCGCGGGTCTCCGTCAGCACCGTGTCGTATGTGCTGACCGGCGCGCGGCCCATCTCCCAGGCCACCCGCGACAAGGTCCGCGCCGCGATGGCGGAGCTGGACTACCAGCCGCATGCGATGGCCCGGGGGCTGGCCAGCCGGCGCAGCCGGATCCTCGGGCTGCTCCTGCCGATCGACGACCGCGGCCTGGGCGCCACCGAGACGGCATTCGTCACCGGCGCCGCCGCGGCGGCCAGCACGGCGGGCTACCACCTGCTGCTCTCCCCCGTCGACGCCGACGACCTCGACGGCCTGCGCCGGCTGGCCAGCCAGAGCATGCTCGACGGCGCGCTGCTGATGGAGGTGCAGCTCGACGACGACCGGGTGGCCGTGCTGCGGGAGGCGGGCGTGCCGCTGGTGCTGATCGGCCGCACCGGCGACACCACCGACCTGTCGTACGTCGACATCGACTTCGACCGCACCGTGCGCGACGCCGTCGCGCACCTCGTGGGCCTCGGCCACCGACGCATCGTCTACGTCAACCACTCGGCCGCGACCATCGCCGAGGGCTACGGCCCGGCGCTGCGCACCCGCGACGCGTTCGCCGCGGCGATGGCCGAGCACGGCATCGAGCCGCTGATGATCCCCGCCGAGGACAGCGCGGCGGGCGGGCGGGCGGCCCTGGCCACGGCGTTCGACCGGGCCCCCGACCTGACCGCCGTCCTCGCCATGAACGAGCGGGCCGTGTTCGGCATCCTCGGCGGGCTGGCCCGGCGGGGCCTCACCGTGCCCGACGACGTCTCGGTCGTCTCCATGGTCACCTCGCCGCAGGTCGCCGAGCTGGCCACCCCCGCGCTGACCGCGATGACGTCGCCCGGCTCGGCGCTGGGACGCATCGCGGTCGAGGCGCTGCTGCGCCACCTGGAGCTCGACAGCGCCCCGATCCACCAGGAGCTGCTGCCGTGCACGTTGGAGGTCCGCGGATCCAGCGGCCCTCCCGGTCGCCCGACTCCGGACACCACCGGCGAGGCCGACGCGGCCGACCCGGAGGCGTCGGGCGCGACGAGCAAGAACACAGCCCGTCGCCGCGCTGCCACGCGACGACGGGCCTAGAGGAGTACCGGCTCGATACTCACGAGGAGAATGGTAATGCAACGATTCCGCACAGTCGTCGCGGCGGTGACCCTGGCCGTCGCCGCGGCGGCGTCCCTGACCGCCTGCGGTGACGACGCCGACGAGGGCGCCAGCGGCGCGAAGGTGCTCAAGCTCTGGCACTACGAGGGCGAGACCAGCGCCATGGGCGTGGCGTGGGACAAGGCGATCGAGGTCTTCAAGCAGGAGCACCCGGGCGTCGAGGTGCGCTTCGAGCGCAAGGCGTTCGAGCAGATCCAGCAGAACGCCGGGATGATCATCAACTCGTCCGAGGGCCCGGACGTGATGGAGTACAACAAGGGCAACGCGACCGCCGGCCTGCTGTCCAAGCAGGGCCTGCTCACCGACCTCACGGCCGAGGCGACCAGGCGCGGCTGGGACAAGACGCTCAGCCCGAGCCTGCAGACCACCGCCAGGTACGACGACAAGGGCGTGATGGGCTCCGGCAACTGGTACGGCGTGCCCAACTACGGCGAGTACGTGATGGTCTACTACAACAAGGACCTGTTCGACAAGAATGGCGTGAAGGTCCCGACGACGCTCGACGAGCTGACCGCCGCGATGGACACGTTCGTCGCCAAGGGCATCACCCCGCTGGGCACCGCCGGGGCCGAATACCCGGCCGGCCAGCTGTTCTACCAGCTCGCGCTCGCCAGGGCCGACCGGGCGTTCGTCGACAACTACCAGCTCTACAAGAACCCGGTCGACTTCAAGGCCGACCCGCTCAAGTACGGCGCGGACACGTTCGCCGAGTGGGTGCGGAAGGGCTACGTCGGCAAGGGCGCCGCCAGCGCCAAGGCCGAGGACATGGGCACCGCGTTCATCGCCGGCAAGACCCCGATGATCGTCTCCGGGAGCTGGTGGTACGGCCGGTTCAAGGCCGAGATGAAGGCCAACTGGGACAGCTTCCTGTTCCCCGGCAACAAGCTGCACGCCGGCTCGTCCGGCAACATCTGGGTGGTCCCGGCGACCAGCAAGGCCAAGGACCTGGCGTACGACTTCATCGACATCACCATGCGCCCGGAGATCCAGGCCCTGATCGGCAACAACGGCGGCGTCCCGGTGGCCGCCGACCCGTCGAAGATCGCCGACCCCAAGGACAAGAAGCTGATCGAGAACTTCAACGCGATCAGCTCCACCGACGGCCTGGCCTTCTACCCGGACTGGCCGGTCCCCGGCTACTACGACGTGCTGGTCTCCGGCTTCCAGGGCCTGATCAACCAGTCGAAGTCCCCCGACCAGGTGCTCGACGCGATCGCCAAGCCGTACGACGAGGGCGTCGCGGAGATCAAGCGCGGCTGACGAGGACGCCCGGCGGGCGCGCCCTGCGCGCCCGCCGGCGCACCGGAGGGACCATCATGGCTGCAACCGACGCCCTCGTCACCCGACGCCGGGGCGACACCGACCCGAAGGGCCGCCGGGGCCCGCGCCGCCGCCGCGGCGACGCCGGATACTGGCTCTACCTGCTCCCCGGCGCGGTGCTCTTCGCGCTGGTCATCGGCGGGCCGCTGCTGTTCACCGGCTACCTGTCGCTGACTCGCTGGTCCGGCATCGGCGACCCGACGTTCGTCGGGCTGGAGAACTATGAGCGCCTGCTCGACGACACCGTCTTCTGGCAGTCGTTCCGCAACACCCTCGCCATGATCGTGGCGATGGTCGTGGTGCCCACCGTCGTCGGCCTCGTGCTCGCGGCGGTGCTGTTCGACACCATCGGGCGGCGCTTCAAGCCGCGCACCGCCAACGCGCTGCGGGCCGCGTTCTACCTGCCGCAGGTGCTGCCGGTCGTCGTGGCCGGCATCGTGTGGGGCTGGATCCTGCGCCCCGACGGGGCCCTCAACGGACTGCTCGACGCCGTCGGGCTGGGCGCGCTGTCGCACGACTGGCTCGGCGACCCCGACACCGCGCTGCCGGCGGTGATGGGCGTGATGATCTGGGTGCAGATCGGCTACCCGGTGGTCGTGTTCATGGCCGCGTTGCAGCGGGTCGACCCCGAGCTGTACGAGGCGGCGGAGATCGACGGCGCGGGCTGGGCCCGCCGGTTCCGGGCGATCACCCTGCCGCAGATCCGGCCGGAGACGTTCGTCGTCGCCCTGACCTGCACCATCGCCGCGATGAAGGTGTTCGGGCCGATCTACGCGCTGACCCGGGGCGGCCCGGAGAACGCCACCAACGTGCCGTCGTACTTCGCGTACTACACGTTCTTCAAGAAACTCCAGGTCGGGTACGGGTCGGCGATCTCGACCGTGCTGACGCTGATCATCGTGGTGGTGGCGCTGCTGTTCATCCGCGCGCAGCACCGCTCCGAGCGACGGGACGGGAGCGCCTGATGTCCGTCACCGCAACCCCCGCCAAGGTCCCCGCGGAGACCGGCCGCCCCGCCCGGGCGCCCGACCGGCACCACCGCGGCATCGGCCGGTGGATCGTGCTGGCCGTGGTCACCGCCGGCGCGCTGCTCATGCTGGTGCCGTTCGTGTTCATGCTGCTCAACGCGTTCAAGACACCCGGGCAATACTCGACGGACGGGCCGCTGAGCTGGCCGTCGGAGTTCTACACCCAGGGCCTGCGCACCTACTGGACGCAGGTCGACTTCCCGCAGAAGCTGTGGAACTCCGCGCTCATCGCCGGCTCGGTCGCGGTGCTCGCCGTCGCCGTGTCGCTGCTCAACGCGTACGCGCTGGGCATCGGCCGGGTCCGGGGCCGGCTCTGGATCGTCGGGGCGTTCCTGCTGGCCAACATGCTGCCGCAGGAGTCCCTGGTCTACCCGCTCTACTACTTCGCCAAGGAGGTGGGCCTCTACAACACCCGGCTCGTCGTGATCATCATCTTCACGGTCATCCAGAGCGCGTTCGGCACGTACCTGCTGGCCTCGGTGCTCGGCACGTTCCCCAAGAGCCTGCTGGAGGCGGCGGCGCTGGACGGGTCCGGCAAGTGGACGATCCTGTGGCGGGTCGTCCTGCCCAACGTCCGGCCCACCCTCGCCGTGCTGCTGGTCTTCTTCTTCATCTGGACCTGGAACGAGTTCCTCATCCCGCTGGTGATGCTCATCGACAACCAGACCCAGACCATCCCGGTGGCCCTCGCGTCGTTGCAGGGCGACCGGCTGATGGACGCACCCACCACCAACGCCGGGGCGCTGATCAGCCTCGTCCCGGCGATCGTGTTCTTCCTCATCTTCCAGCGCACGCTGAGCCGCGGCATCACGGTAGGAGCCGAGAAGTGAAGTTCACCGACGGGTACTGGCAACTGCGTCCGGGGGTCACCGTGCTGCGCCCCGGCACAGTCGAATCGGTGGAGCCGGACGAACGCGGCTTCACCGTCTTCGCGCCGACCGGTCAGATCACCGGGCGGGGCGACACCCTCAACCGCCCGGTCGTCACCGTGCAGTTCTTCTCCCCCGCCCCCGGCGTGATCGGGGTGACCGTCGGGCACCACAGCGGCGGGCTGCCCAAGCAGCCGCGCTTCGCCCTCGCGGCCGGCGACGACCACCCCGTCACCGTCGAGGTCACCGGCGTCAGCGCCGCCCTGACCACCGGCGAGCTGACCGCCCGCGTCACGCTCGTCGACCGGTGGCGGGTCGACTTCCTGCGCGGCGACCGCCTGGTCACCTCGTCCACCGAGCGCAGCGTCGGCGTCGTCACCGACGGCGAGGGCCGGCACTTCGTGCACGACCGGCTGGCGCTGGGCGTCGGGGAGACGATCTACGGCCTCGGCGAGCGGTTCGGCCCGTTCGTCAAGAACGGCCAGACCGTCGACATCTGGAACGCCGACGGCGGCACCGCCAGCGAGCAGGCGTACAAGAACGTGCCGTTCTATCTCAGCAGCGCAGGCTACGGCGTCTTCGTCGACCACCCCGAGCACGTGTCGTTCGAGGTCGGCTCGGAGGTCGTCTCGCAGGCCCAGTTCAGCGTCGAGGGGCAGTCGCTGACCTACTACCTGATCGACGGGCCCACCCCGAAGGACGTGCTGCGCCGCTACACCGCGCTCACCGGCCGCCCGGCCCGCGTCCCGGCCTGGTCGTACGGGCTGTGGCTGTCGACGTCGTTCACCACGTCGTACGACGAGAAGACCGTCACCGAGTTCATCGACGGGATGGCCGAGCGGGACCTGCCGCTGTCGGTGTTCCACTTCGACTGCTTCTGGATGCGGCAGTTCCACTGGGTCGACTTCGTGTGGGACCCGGCGACCTTCCCCGACCCGGAGGGGATGCTGCGCCGGCTGCACGAGCGCGGCCTGAAGGTGTGCGTCTGGATCAACCCGTACATCGCCCAGCGGTCGTACCTGTTCGAGGAGGGCCGGCAGGCCGGCTACCTGGTGCGCAACCCCGACGGGTCGGTCTGGCAGTGGGACAAGTGGCAGGCCGGCATGGCGCTTGTCGACTTCACCAACCCCGACGCGGTGGCCTGGTTCTCGGGCAAGCTCAAGGCGCTGCTCGACATGGGCGTCGACTGCTTCAAGACCGACTTCGGCGAGCGCATCCCCACCGAGGTGGTCTGGCACGACGGGTCGGACCCGCAGCGGATGCACAACTACTACGCCTACCTCTACAACAAGGCCGTCTTCGAGCTGTTGGAGGCCGAGCGCGGCGTCGGCGAGGCGGTCGTGTTCGCCCGGTCGGCCACGGCCGGCGGGCAGCAGTTCCCGGTGCACTGGGGCGGCGACTGCGAGTCGACGTTCCTGGCGATGGCCGAGTCGCTGCGCGGCGGGCTGTCGCTGTCGGCGTCCGGGTTCGGCTACTGGAGCCACGACATCGGCGGCTTCGAGGGCACCCCCGACCCGGCCGTGTTCAAGCGGTGGATCGCGTTCGGGCTGCTCTCCTCGCACTCGCGGCTGCACGGCTCCGGCTCCTACCGGGTGCCGTGGGCGTACGACGACGAGGCCGTGGCGGTGCTGCGCCACTTCACCCGGCTCAAGCTGAGCCTCATGCCGTACCTGGCGGCGGCGGCCGAGGAGGCGCACCGCGACGGGGTGCCGGTGATGCGGCCGATGATCGTGGAGTTCCCGGACGACCCGACGGCCGCGTACCTGGACCGGCAGTACATGCTCGGCCCGGACGTGCTGGTCGCGCCCGTGATGAGCGCCGACGGGGAGGTCACCTTCTACGTGCCGGCCGGCGTCTGGACCAACCTGGTCAGCGGCGCGCAGCTCACCGGGCCGGCGTGGGTGACCGAGAAGCACGGCTACGACAGCCTGCCGGTGCTCGCCCGCCCCGGGTCGGTGATCCCGTTCGGCGCGACGCACGACCGGCCGGACTACGAGTGGGCCGACGGCGTGCGGCTGCGGCTGTTCGCGCCCGTCGAGGGCCAGCGGACCCGGGTGCGCGTCCCGTCGCCCGGCGGCGGGCCGGGGGCCGAGTTCGAGGTACGGTACAACGGCGGGACGGCCGCCGTGGACGTGGTGGCCGGCGCGTCGTCCGGCTACCACTGCGACGTGGCAGGGACGGAGGAGAACCGGTGACGCGAGTGTTTCCCGAGGGCTTCGTGTGGGGCTCGGCCACAGCGTCGTACCAGATCGAGGGCGCGGCCACCGAGGACGGGCGGGGCCCGTCGATCTGGGACACCTACAGTCACACCCCCGGGCGCACCCTTAACGGGGACACCGGCGACGTGGCCGCCGACCACTACCACCGGTGGGCCGAGGACCTGGGGCACATCGCCGAGCTGGGGCTGTCGGCGTACCGGTTCTCGAT
This sequence comes from Micromonospora sp. NPDC002575, assembly GCF_042889525.1. Lineage (NCBI taxonomy): Bacteria > Bacillati > Actinomycetota > Actinomycetes > Micromonosporales > Micromonosporaceae > Micromonospora > Micromonospora sp. NPDC002575. The sequence continues at coordinate 156,027 of NZ_JBIARA010000015.1, forward strand.
CTCCTGGCCCCGGGTGCAGCCCGGCGGCTCCGGGGCGTTCAACCGGGCTGGGCTGGACTTCTACTCCCGGCTCGTCGACGGGCTGCTGGAGCGGGGCGTGCGGCCGGTGGCCACCATGTACCACTGGGACCTGCCGCAGGAGCTGGAGGACGCCGGCGGCTGGCCGGCGCGGGACACCGCGCTGCGGTTCCAGGAGTACGCGGCCGGCATCGTCGAGGCGCTCGGCGACCGGGTGCACACCTGGACGACGTTCAACGAGCCGTGGTGCTCGGCGTACCTCGGCTACGGCTCCGGGGTGCATGCGCCGGGCCGCACCGAGCCGGCCGGGGCGCTGGCCGCCGTACACCATCTCAACCTCGCCCACGGCCTCGCCGGCCGGGTGGTGCGCGAGCTGGCGCCGGCGGCGGAGCTGTCGGTGACGCTCAACCTGCACGTGGTGCGGCCGGCGTCGGGCTCGGCGGCCGACGCCGACGCGGTGCGCCGCATCGACGCGCTGGCCAACCGGGCGTTCCTCGGGCCGCTGCTCGACGGGGCGTACCCGGTGGACCTGCTCGCCGACACCGCGAAGGTGACCGACTGGTCGTTCGTGCGCGACGGCGACGAGCGCACGATCGCGGTGCCGCTGGACGTGCTCGGCGTCAACTACTACTCGACCACCCTGGTGCGGGCCTGGGACGGGGTCTCGGCCCGCTCGGACAACGACGGGCACGGCAGCTCGGCGCACACCCCGTGGATCGGCGCCGACGACGTGGACTTCCTGCCGCAGCCGGGCCCGTACACGGCGATGGGCTGGAACATCGAGCCCGCCGGCCTGACCGAGCTGCTGCTGCGGCTGCACCGGGAGCACCCCGGGCTGCCGCTGATGATCACCGAGAACGGCGCGGCGTTCGACGACGTGGTCACCCCCGACGGCCGGGTCCACGACGACCGCCGGCTGGACTACCTGTACCGGCACGTCGAGGCGGTCGGCGCGGCCATGGACGCGGGCGCGGACGTGCGCGGCTACTTCGTCTGGTCGCTGCTGGACAACTTCGAGTGGGCGTGGGGCTACGACCGCCGCTTCGGCATCATCCGCGTCGACTACGACACGCAGGAGCGGATCTGGAAGGACAGCGCCCACTGGTACCGGGGCCTGGCCGCCACGGGCCGGCTGGAGCCGCCGGCCGGCGACTGACCGGCCTCCTCGCCGCCCGCCGCCGCCCGTCCGCCGGGCGGCGGCGGGCGGCGCCTTCCGTCAGCCGGGCTCGGCCATCGCCGCGAGGCGGCGGGCGAGCCGGGCCAGGGCCTGTCGCAGCTCCGCCGGCTCCAGCACCTCCGCCTCGAACCCCAACCGGGCCACGTGCAGGGCGAGCCAGTCGAGGTCGTCCCCGCCGACGACGAGCACGCACCAGCCGTCGCGGTCGCCCTCGACGCGCCCCACCTGCGGCGGCACCAGCTCCCGCAGCACGTCAGGCGGGGTGTGCACGCGCACCCGGGCGAGGTGCCGGTACGGTGCCTCGGCCACCGCCCGCCGCACGTGGGCGACGGGGTCCGGGTGCTCCCGCGCCCGGAAGCGCCACGTCGTCGCCGCCGTCTCGCGCATCCGGTCCAGCCGGAAGGTGCGCCAGTCGTCGCGGTCGACGTCCCAGGCCATGAGGTACCACCGGCGGCCGGTGGTGACCATGCGTACCGGCTCGACCGTTCGCTCGCGCTCCGCGCCGTCGCGGCCGGCGTAGCGGAACCGGACGCGCACGGTGTCGCGGCAGGCCCGCGCGAGGGTCACCAGCAGTTCCGCGTCGATCTCGACGCCGGGGCCGACCAGGGTGTCGGTGGCGGCGTGCACCGCCCGCACCTCGGCGCGCAGCCGGGCGGGCAGCACCTGGTCGAGCTTGGCCAGCGCCCGCAGCGCGGCCTCCTGCGCCCCGGCGACCGTGCCGGCCGAGGCCAGCCGCAGGGACACCGCCGTCGCGATCGCCTCCTCGTCGTCGAGCAGCAGCGGCGGCAGCCGGGTTCCCGCGCCGAGCCGGTAGCCGCCGCCGACGCCGGCCGTCGCGTGCACCGGGTAGCCGAGGGCGCGCAGCCGCTGCACGTCGCGGCGCACGGAGCGGTCGGTGACCCGCAGCTCGGCGGCGATCTCGGCGGCCGTCCAGGACGGTCGCCGTTGCAGCAGCGCCAGCAGTCGCAGCACCCGCTCGGTCGTCGCCTCGACGGTCACCCGTCGATCGTTGCACAGGTCTAGGAACGAGCCTGTCCGCGATATGCCGGAGGCTGGCACCCATGACCGACGTTCAGATCACGTTCGACTGCGCCGACCCGGCCGCGCTGGCGGCCTTCTGGGCCGAGGCCCTGGGCCATCAGGTGCAGGCCCCGCCGCCCGGCTTCCAGTCGTGGGAGCAGGCGCTGGAGGCGATGGGCGTGCCGCCCGAGCGCCGCAACTCCGCCTCGGCGGTGGTCGACCCCGCCGGCGGCGCGCCGCGGCTGTTCTTCCAGCGGGTGCCGGAGCCCAAGCGGGTCAAGAACCGGGTGCACCTCGACGTGCGGGCCGCGCCGGGGCTGGTCGGCGACGCGCGGATGGCGGCCCTGGAGGCGGCGGCCGAGCGGCTCGTCTCGCTCGGCGCGACCCGGTTGCGCCGCCACGAGCCCGCCGCGCCGCTCGACGCGGGGCACATCGTCATGGCCGACCCGGAAGGCAACGAGTTCTGCCTCGACTGATCGCCCCGACCGAGCGGGCCGGCCACTCGCCGCTTGACCACGCTGCGCGATGATCGCTGGCCTTCTGGGGTGCAGGCCCGCCGGCGTGACTCTTCGTCACATTCGCTCGACCCCACGCGACATCTCGCGCCCCCTTTGCTCTGCACCCAGATCCGCAACACCGGGGATGGAATGCCAACATTCACGGCTTGGAATGGACCGAAGCATCCGACGGTCGACTGCGTTGCGTGCCCGTTGCGTACTTGGGTGCAGAGCAAAGACGGCGGAGAGAAGGGGTGGGGGGCGGCGGGTGCGACTGCATCGAGTGACGAGCGACCGGCGCCGCAGCTCGCGGGAGCGCGCTACGCGCCGACGCGCTGGGGCGGGACGGTCAGCCCGTACAGGGCCATCAGCTCCGGGGTGTCGACGCGGCTGCCGTCGGCCACCGAGTCGCAGGAGATGTCGACGATCTGGTCCTTGTGCGCCAGCAGGTACGGCCGGGCCCCGACGTCGGCGCTGGCCAGGGTGGCGATGCCGGACCAGTGCCGGCGGCCGAACAGCATCGGGTAGCCGCGCAGCCCGTCGTAGGTGGCGCAGACCAGCACGTCGGGGTACGGCAGCGCGGCCACCCGCCGCACGGCCTCCGGAGTGAGCCCCGGCATGTCCACCGGGACCACGGCCACCGCCTCGATCCTCTTGTCGGTCAGCGCCGCGAGGCCGGCCCGGATCGACGAGCCGACGCCGGTGCCCCAGGCGCGGTTGACCACCACCGTGGCCCGGGTCAGGTCGGCGGCCTGCCGCACCTGGTCGGCCGCCGCGCCCAGCACCACCACGATCTGCGCGCAGCCCGCCTCGGTCATCGTGTCGATCATCCGGTCCACCAGGGGCTGGTCGCCCTGGTGGAGCAACGCCTCGGGTCCACCGAGGCGGCGTCCCCCGCCCGCCGCGATGATCATTCCTGCGATACGCACACCGGGTGCAACGAGCACCCCCGGGATGAGTGTCGGGGCGAAACGGATATTTGCCGCACTCGGGGTGCCGTCGGCCGGTCAGGCGTCCGCGTAGCAGTCCACGACCGACAGGTCCAGCGGGAACCGCACCGGAGTGTCGCCGAACAGCAGGGCGGTGGCCCGCGCGCCGCTGGCGCGGACCGCCTCGGCCACCGCGTCGGCCTGCCCGGCCGGGCAGTGCACGATCACCTCGTCGTGCTGGAAGAAGACCAGCTCGGCGTCGCTGCCGGCCAGCGCCGTGCGCAGCGTGGCCAGCAGCGTGGAGGCCCACTCGGCGGCGGTGGCCTGGATGACGAAGTTGCGGGTGAACCGGCCCCGGGAGCGGGCCGCCCGCGCCCGGGGACCCTGCGGGTCGGCCGCCGCCTCCGGATCGACTGCCGCGTCGTCGCCGTCGGCGAAGCCCGCCGTGCCGGGCGGGCAGGTGCGCCCCAGCCAGGAGCGCACCAGGCCGCCGGCCTCGCCGGTGCGGGCCGCCGCCTCCACGTAGGCGAAGGCGGTCGGATAGTTGCGGCGCAGCACCGCGAGGGCGGGGACGGCCATCCCGCCGGTCTGCCCGTACATCGCGCCGAGCAGGGCCACCTTGGCCCGGGGCCGGTCGCCGCCGAAGGAGTCCCGGGCCAGGGCGGCGTAGAGGTCACCCGCCCCGCCGGCGGCGGCCAGCCGGGCGTCGCCGGAGACCGCCGCGAGCACCCTCGGCTCCAACTGGCCGGCGTCGGCGACGACGAACCGCCAGCCCGGGTCGGCCACCACCGCCCGCCGGATCACCTTGGGGATCTGCAACGCGCCGCCGCCCCGGGTGGCCCACCGGCCGGAGACGACGCCGCCGGGGACGTACTCCGGGTGGAACCGGCCGTCGCGCACCCAGGCGTCACGCCAGGCCCAGCCGTGCGCCGTCCAGATCCGGTAGAGCTCCTTGTGCTCCAGCACCAGCGGCACCGCCGGATGGTCGACCCCGCGCAGCACCCAGGCCCGGGTGTTGGGCAGCTCCACGCCGGCGCGGGCGAACGCCCGCAGCAGCTCGGCCGGGGAGTCGGCGTGCACCTGGCGCAGGCCGAACGCCTCGGCGATGCGGGCGGTCAGCTCGGCCAGCCGGCGGGGCGGGCCGCCGACCGGGGACGGCTCGCCGAGCAGCCCGGTGAGGATCTCGTCGTGCACCTCGGCCCGCCAGGGCAGGCCGGCCGCCCCCATCTCCGCCGCGATCAGCGCGCCGGCCGACTCGGCGGCCACCAGCAGCCGGAACCGGCCGGGGTGGGCGGTGGCGGCGATGCGGTCGAGCTGGTCGGCGTACACCCGGGCGAGGGCCTCGACGCCGGGGCCCGGCGGACCGGGCAGGGTGTCGAAGAGCGCGCCCTGGCCGTGGCCGGGCGGCTCGGCCGCGCGGGGCGGCGGATCCGGCGGCACGGGCGCGCCGGTCAGCCGGGCCCACGCGGCGGCCGGCGAGCGGGGCTCGCCCCAGCGGCCGGCGTGCCCGAGCAGCAGCGACTCGGTCAGCTCGACGTCGTGGCAGCGGTCGAGCCGGACCCCGGCGCGCAGCAGCGCCGGGTAGCCGGTGACGCCGCTGCCCCAGAGCCAGCGGGGGCGCTCGGCGGCCTCCCGGGCGGCGACGGCGGCGGCGAGGTCGGCGACCTGCTCGGCCGGGCCGGTGGGGCGGCCGGCGGGGTCGAGGGGCAGCAACGCTCCCCCGCCCCGGTCGTCCGCCTCCACCGCCACCAGCACGGACGCGATTCTGCCTCCCCCGTACGACGATCGCGTACGGCGGCTACTTGCTCACCCCGGCGGTCAGGCCGGACTGCACCTGACGCTGGAACACGATGTAGACGATGAGCACCGGCAGCATCGCCATCGTCACCCCGGCGAACAGGCCCGACCAGTCGGACTTGTAGCCCTGGTTGACCGACAGCTCGATGAGGCCCTGGGCGATCACCTGGTTCTTGGGCTCCCCGGCCACCGACTGCATGAGCAGCGTCGGCAGGTACCACTGGTTCCACTGGCCGAGGACGTTGAAGATGCCGATGCTGATCAGGCCCGGCTTGGCCATCGGCAGCATGATGCTGAAGAACAGCCGGCTGTGCGAGGCCCCGTCGACCATCGCGGCCTCGGCGATCGAGTCGGGCAGCGTCCGGAAGAACGAGTGCATGAAGAAGACCGTGAACGACAGCGACCAGGCGACGTAGACCAGGATCAGCATGAGGTGCTTGTTCGGGCCCAGCAGCGGCAGGGCGATCCCCGTGTTGTAGACGCCCTTGAACAGCGGCACGGCGGCGAGGTAGATGGGCAGGGTCAGGCCGGACAGGAACATGTAGTAGATCAGCCGGTTGCCGGGGAACTCGTAGCGCGCCAGCACGTACGCGGCCATCGAGCCGAGCAGCATGGTCAGGAAGACGCTGCCGACCAGGACCAGCAGCGTGTTGAGGAAGAACGCGCCGAGGTGCCCCTCGCCCCAGGCGCGGGTGAAGTTGTCCCAGTGCAGCTCGTCGGGGATCAACGACAGCGGCTCGCGGATGACCTCCGAGTCGTCCTTGAACGCCGACATCACCACCCACAGCAGCGGGTAGATCACCATCACGGCCCAGACCACCAGGAACAGGTGGGAGAAGCCGTTGAAGACGCGCCCGCCCAGCTCCCGGCCGCGGCTGACGAGGCCCCGGCTCGGCGCGGGGCGGGGGGCCGGACGCCCGGGGCGGGCCCGCTCACCGGACGGGTGGGTCACCGTGCTCATCGTCGGGGTCTCCTCAGTACTCGATCCGCTCACGGCGGGTGATCCGGAGCTGGAGAGCGGCCAGCAGGATCGTGAAGATGGCCAGCGCCACGCCCATCGCGCAGGCGTAGCCGAACTGCCCCTTCTGGAACGCGGTGAAGTTGAGCACCGACGCGAAGATCTCGCTGGCGTGGTTCGGCCCGCCCTGGCTCGGGGTCATGACGAAGACCAGGGCGTACATGTCCAGCGCGATGAAGCCCAGGTAGACCCAGGCCACCGAGATGGTGTCCCGCAGCAGCGGCAGGGTGATCCGGAAGAACGTGTGGAACCGGCTCGCCCCGTCGAGGAGCGCCGCCTCGTAGATGTCCTTCGGGATCGACTGCATCGCCGCCGAGAAGAGCACCATGTAGAAGCCGGCCCCGCTCCACACGGCGATGAACAGCAGCCACCACAGCACCGCGGGCACGCCGAGGAACGGCTCGGGGTCGGCGGTGAACCCGATCGGGTTGTCGGCGTCGACCAGCCCGATCTTCATCAGCAGCCCGTTGATCAGGCCCTGGCTGTCCGAGCGGTAGATCTGCTGCCACATCACGGCGATCACCACGAGCGACAGGACCTGCGGGAAGAAGAAGATGACCTTGTAGAGCCCGGAGCCGAAGACCCCCCGGATGCCGGCCCTGTCCTCGCGTCCGCCCACGTTGAGCAGGAACGCGAGGAACAGGGCCAGCGCGATCGTGAACAGCGGCACGGTGACCAGGAAGAACACGTTGTGCCAGAACGCCTTCCTGATCAGCTCGTCGGAGAACAGCCGGACGTAGTTGTCGAGCCCGACGAACTCCTGCTTGTCGGAGTAGCCGCCCCAGTTGGTCAGCGAGTATCCGGCCGCCTGGGCGAAGGGCCACACCACGTAGAAGAGGTACAGCGCGACGGGGAGGGCCAGGAAGCCCGTGACGAAGCGCGCGACACCGTGCCGCATTCCACTCACTCTCTCGAACGGATCAGTGGGCCGCCACCGGGATCAGGCGCGGGTCTGCTTCTTGACCGACGAGTCCTTGGCGACCTTGTCGGCCGCCGCCTGCATCTTGTCGACGAACTGCTGCGCGGTGAGCCGGCCGGCCATCAGCTCCTCGGAGAGGTTCTGGCTCTCCTTGTCCAGGTCGGCGTAGAAGTCGAAGAGCTTGGTCTTGATCAGGTCCTTCGGCGCGTTGCGCATCAGCTCGTTGGCGCTGGCCAGCGCCGTGTCCTGCACCCCGTCGCCGGAGCCCTTGGTGGAGGCGAGCGACTTGGTCAGCTCGGCGAACTTGGTGGAGCCGGACTTCGACAGCACGGCCCGCAGGAACTCCTTCGCCGCCGCCTTGTTCGGGGCCTTGCTCGGCACCACGAGGCCCTCGCCGGCGCCGGCGAAGACGTCCTTGGGCGCCTTGTCGGTGGCACCGAGGCCCCAGTAGTCCGACAGCTTCATCTCGAAGCCCGGCGGGATCGTCGCCGCCATCTCGTTCTTCAGCCAGGTGCCGACCTGGATGAACGCGGCCTTGCCGTCGAGCCACGCCTGCTGCGACTGGGTGTGGTTGAGGTTGCCCGGCAGCAGCAGCCTGTCCTTGACCAGCTTCTCCCACGCTTGGAGGGCGGGCAGCACCCCGTCGGCCTTCCAGGCGTTCTCCTTCAGGTTGTCGATGTCGACGACCGCCTGCTTGCCGGCGGACTTCCAGATCGTCGCCATCAGCGCCCAGCGCGGGTAGTAGCCGTGCACGGCGTCGTGCACGTACGGGGCGATGCCCTTGGCCTTGATCTTCGGCGCGAGGGCGAAGAACTCGTCGAACGTCGTCGGCGGCTGCCAGCCCTCCTTGGCGAACAGCGCCCCGTTGTACCAGTTGCCCCACACGGTGAAGGCCACGTTGACGACGTAGAACTTGCCCTGGAAGGTGCCGTCCTCCACCGTGCCGGGCAGCAGCGTGTCGGCGACGGTGCCCTCGCTGTCCCACGCCGGCGCGGTGAGCAGGTCGTCCAGGGGCTCGATCGCGCCCTCGTTGACCAGGGTGCTGATGTCCATCATGTCGGCGCCCGAGTTCATGACGAGGTCGCTCGGCTGCGTCGCCATCTTCGGCTGCTCTTCGGTCTTGATCTTTTGGGTGGAGCTCATGTTGACCGTCACGCCCGCGTGCTTGGCGCTGAAGACGGCCTTGTCCTCGTTGGCCCACTGGTCGCCGAGGCCGCCGTTGAAGATGACGACCTTGACGGCGCTGCCGTCCTTGACGCCGAACGGGTTGTCCTTGCTCTTGGCGGCGCCGGTGTCGTCGGACTTGCTCGGCTCGCTGCCGGCGCAGGCGCTGAGCAGGCCCACGGCGGGGGTGACGAGCAGGCCCGCCGCGGCGGCGCGGCGCAGCAGGGTCCGGCGGCTCAGGTCGGCCGGGTGCTCGGGGGTAACCGACATCGTTGTCTCTCCTTGAGGTGTCGAATCAGGCGGTGCGCCGGAGACGCCCGGCGTACCGCGACTCGAGGGCGAGGTTGTGCTCGTCCCCACCGGGGACGTTGGCGGAGAGGTAGATAGGGGGTACCTCCCCGGCCTGATGGAACCGTCGTACGACCTCCGCGGTCACCAACTGCGCCAGCAGCGCGGCGGTGACCGAGGAGACCGCACAGACCGCGCCGCCGCCGGAGAGCGGCAGCAGTGCGTCACCGTACGGCGCGCCGTTGTCCAGCACGACGTCGGCGAGGTCGACGAGCCGGCGCCCCGAGGGGTGCCGTGGGGCGACCCGCGAGGTGTGCTCGACCGAGGTGACCGCGATCAGCGGGTGGCCGTGCCCGGTGACCAGCGTCGCCAGCTCGACCACCGAGCCGTTGATGCCGGACTGGGACGCGATCAGGAACACGTCGCCCGGCTGCGGGGCGGCGAGGGCGTAGAGCTGGTGGGCGACGGCCGGGTCGCGTTCCAGCTTGGGGTCGGCGAGCACGTCGCGGGGCGCGTCGCCGTGCAGCACGAGGTCGTGCAGGGAGATCCGGTTGGTGGGGACCAGCCCGCCGGCCCGGGCGACCAGTTCGGCGGCGAACGCCTCGGAGTGGCCGGCGCCGAACGCCTGGAGCACCCCGCCGGCGCGCAGGCCGGCGGCGATCAGGTCGGCGGCCCGGCCGACCGCCGCGGCCTGCGAGTCGACGAGCCGGTCGAGGACGGGCCGGACGGCCTCGGCGTACCCCTGTGCGCTGATCATGCGGTGGCCCCCTTCGCGGCCTTGTGCCCGTCGACGGCCTGGGCGGTGCGCCGGAAGGCCGCGTGGGCGCGGTCGTGGGTGCGCTGGGCGACGGCGATGTAGAGCAGGTCGAGCACGACGAGCTGCGGGTGCCGGGCCGACAGCGCGTCGGGGCGGAACGTGGTGGCCTGGCTGGCGGTGAGCAGCACCAGGTCGGCCAGCTCGGCCAGCGGCGAACGGGGGAAGCCGGTGAGCGCGACGGTGGTCGCGCCCCGGCTGCCGGCCTCGGCGAGCAGTTCGATGGTCTCCCGGGTCTGCCCGCTGTGCGAGATGCCCAGCGCCACGTCGCCGGGGCCGAGCAGCGCCGCGCTGGCCAGCCCCTCGTGCACGTCGCTCCAGGCCCAGGCGGCCACCCCGATGCGGTGCAGGCTGAACTGCATCTCCTCGCCGACCAGCGCGCTGCCGGACGCGCCGAAGATGTTGACCCGGCTGGCCCCGGCGATGGCCACCGCCGCCCGTTCCACCTGGGCGAGGTCGAGCAGCGCGGCGGTGTCGTGCATGGCCCGGGTGTCGGCGGCCATGATCTGGCCGAGCACCCGCTCCAGGGGGTCGCCGGGCTGGATCTCCCGGCCGATGTCGACGGTCCAGCCGGCGGAGCGGGCCCGGCCGGTCTCGGCGGCGATGCCGAGCCGCAGGTCGGCGTACCCCTCGAAGCCCATCGCCCGGCAGAACCGGGTGATGGTGGCCGGGGAGGTGCCGCTGCGCTCGGCCAGCTCGACGATGGTGGCCCGCGCGGCGGCCTCCGGGTCGCTGAGCACGTGCTCGGCGACGCGGCGCAGCGCGCCGGTGAGCTCGCCCGCGCCGGCCCGGACGCGGGCGAGCACGCCGTCGCCGGGCAGCGCGCCCCGCCGATCGGCCGGGTCGGCGTCGACCACGGCGGCGCCCCGGGGGGTGTCGACCTCGTGATCCACCATGCGACGCCTTTCCGAAAAGAGTGTTAACTGTTAGTGGTAAAAGTTCTTACTGAAGGGCCCTCCGTGTCAAGACCGTGGTCGAAGTTTTCAAACTGTTACCTGACGCACGGCCCGCGGACCGGCCGGGGATCTTGCCCCGCGCAGCCGGGTCGACCAGCATGAATCCGCCCGCACCGCCGACCCGGGAGGCCCACCGGATGTCCGACACCGTCGTGGTCGGCCTCGACGTCGGGGGTACGTCCACCCGGGCGCTCGCCGTGACGCTGGCCGGGGAACGCCTCGGCACCGGCCGGGCCGGCGGCGGCAACCCGACCAGCCACGGCGCCCAGCGGGCCGCCGGGGAACTTGTGACCGCCCTGCGCGCCGCGCTGTCCGGCGTGGACCCGGCCCGGGTCCGGGCCGGCACGATCGGGCTGGCCGGGGCGGGGCGGCTGCTCGCCGACCCGGCCGGGCGGGCGGCGTTCGACGGGGCGTGGCGCGACGCCGGCCTGCGCTGCCCGTACGCGGTGCGCGGCGACGCCCTCGTGGCGTACGCCTCCGGCACGCCCAGCGCGCACGGCACGGTGCTGATCGCCGGCACCGGCGCGATCGCCGCGCAGGTCCGCGACCTGCGGCTGGACCGGGTCGCCGACGGCCACGGCTGGCTGCTCGGCGACGCCGGCTCCGGGTTCTGGCTGGGCCGCGAGGCGGTCCGCCGGCTCCTGGCCGACCTGGACGCGGGCCGGCACCCGGGGCCGCTGGGCCGCCGGGTGCTCGCCGAACTGGTCGGCGTCGACCGGGTCGCCGACCGGCCCCGGGACACCGTGGACGCCGTGGTGCAGGCCGTCACCCGCCGGCCGCCGGTCGAGCTGTCCCGGCTCGCGCCGCTGGTGGTCGCCGCCGCCGTCGAGGCCGAACCGGTCGCGGCGGGGCTCATCGGCGAGGCCGCCGGTCACCTGGCCGACAGCGCCGCGCGGGTCCGCCCGGCCGGCGCGGCCGACCCGGTGGTCCTCGGCGGCGGGCTGCTCACCGGCGGCACCCCGCTGGCCGCCGCCGTCCGCGCGGAGCTGGCCCGGCGGTGGCCGGCCGCGCCGCTGACCACGGCCGGCGACGGGGCGGCCGGGGCGGCCTGGCTCGCCGCCCGCGACCTGCCCGAGGTCGCCGACCCGGCCGCCCTGCACGCGCTGCTGGTGCCGGCGACGCCCTGACGATTCATCCCGCCGCCGGGGCCCGATCGACGTACGCACGGACTGCCGCCTACGCTGAAGGGCCGGGCCCCGCCGTCACGGTGGGAAGCCCGGCCCTCTGGCCCGATGGTCCGCGTCGGGCGCGCCCGCGCGTCGCGCCCGAGGTCAGGCGCGCGTGCTAATGATCGACGTCCAGCACTGCCGATCCGCGTCAGGACTGTCGCAGATCCGCAGCTTGATCAGGCTGTTCTCGTGCATGTCCTTGTTGCAGTAGCCCCACCCGGCGGACGTGAAGGTGCAGGTGCCCTGCCGGTAGAGCGTGCTGTCGCTGGGGTAGTAGTTCCACCACACCGCCGTGGGCGTGTCACCGAGCGAACTGTTGTTGGAAACCCACAGCACGTCCCCGTACGGCTGCCAACAGGCGACGGAGTTGCTGAACGGGTCCGCCGCCGTGCAGTCCTTGGCGTAGCCGTTGTCGACGGTTCCCCTGGTGGCCTGGTTCCGCTCCCAGCTGACCGCGAGGGCCGGGCTCGACCACGACACGGCGGCGAACAGACCCATCGTCAGAGCGACCACACCCGCAGCCGCCCGCCTTGCCAGATCCATCTTCTTCTCCCCTCGACAGACACGCCTTGGACATCCCTTGGTGCTCCGGACGCTCGGCCCGGTGCCGCCCGGTGCCGGGCGGCACCCCCCGTCGGGCCAAACGACCGGCGCGCGGCGGTCGCCATCCGCACAGGCTGGGCAGCCCTCGACGCCCCTTACCTCGACCAGGATGGCGACCCGGCACGCTCCCGCCCTCGATCCTGGACGTCCATGGACGATGTCGGACGCCGATGGAAGGATGCGACCGTGACCAATGGCTCGGCTGATCCGTCCGCAAACGATCCACTGGGGACGGAGGGCGAGCTGCTGGCGGAGCTCAACCGGCTGCGGGTCCGCGCCGCCCGCACCCGGGGAAAGGCCCGGCTCTCCCTCCAGGACCTGGCGGCGGCCACCGGCGTGCCCAGGAGCAGCCTGGCCAACTACCTCAACGGGCGCAGCGCGATGCCGATGGACGTGCTCGACCGCCTCCTGCTCGCCCTCGGGGTGACGCCGGCCGAGGCGGGCGCGTGGGCCACCCGGTGGGAACGGAGCGTCGGCGAGCGCCTGGCGCCGGGCGGCTCCCCGCGCGCGGCCACGGCCACCGCCGCGCCGGACCCGGGGCGCCCGGCAGCCGACCCGACGCCCGGGGCCGGGCCGCAGGAGCAGTCGGCCGCGGCCGGCCCGGGGCCGGCCCTGCCGGTGCCCGCGCAGCTGCCGCCCGCCCTCGGCGCCTTCACCGGTCGGCAGGACGCGCTGGCGCAACTCGACGGGCTGCTCGCCGACGCGGACGCCAACCCCGCCGCCCCGGTCATCGCCGTCGTCACCGGCACCGCCGGGGTCGGCAAGACCACGCTGGCGACGTACTGGGCGCAGCGGGTCCGCGACCGCTTCCCCGACGGGCAGCTACACGTCGACCTGCGCGGCTTCGACCCGCGCAAGCCGCCGGTGCCGCCCGCCGAGGCGGTCCGGGGCTTCCTGGACGCCTTCGAGGTGCCCCGGCACCGCGTGCCGACCGGCGCGGACGCGCAGGCCGCCCTGCTGCGCAGCCTGCTGACGGGCCGGCGCGTGCTCATGATGCTGGACAACGCCCGGGACGCCGACCAGGTCCGCCCGCTGCTGCCCGGCGCATCCGGCTGCCTGGTGCTGGTGACCAGCCGCGGCCACCTGCCCGGCCTGATCGCGGTGGAGGGGGCCCGGCCGGTGCCCGTGGGGCTGCTCGGCCCGGCCGAGTCGCGGGCGCTGCTCGCCGCCCGGCTGGGCCCCGGGCGGGTGGATGCCGAGCCGGGGGCGGTCGACGAGATCGTCGGGCGGTGCGCGGGCCTGCCGCTGGCCCTCGCCGTCGTCGCCGCCCGCGCCGCCGCCCACCCGAGCTTCCCGCTGGCCACGATCGCCGCCGAGCTGCGGGAGGCCCCGCGCCGCCTCGACCCGCTCGCCGGCACCGACCCGGGCATCGACGTACGGGCCGTGCTGTCCTGGTCGTACGCGCTCCTCGGCGCGCCGGCCGCCCGGCTGTTCCGGCTGCTCGGGCTGGCCCCCGGGCCGGACCTCGGCACGGCCGCCGTGGCCAGCCTCGCCGGGACGTCCGTCGCCGGGGTCCGGCCGCCGCTGGCCGAGCTGGTCGGGGCGCACCTGGTCACCGAGCACCGGCCCGGCCGGTTCACCTGCCACGACCTGCTGCGCGCGTACGCCCGGGAGCTGGCCGACGCGGACCCGGCGGCCGACCGGGCGGCGGCGACCCGCCGGCTGCTCGACCACCACCTGCACACCGCGCACGCGGCCGAGCGGTTCCTGGTCCCGCCGCGGGGCCCGATCGCGCTCGCCGACCCCGCGCCCGGGGTGACCCCCGAGCGCGTCGACGGCCGGGCCGCCGCGCTGGCCTGGTTCGCCGCGGAGCACCGTTGCCTCGTCGCCGCCGTCGAGCACGCCGCCAGCACCGGCCACCACACGCACGCCTGGCAGCTCGCCGCCGCCTGCGTCAGCTTCTTCGACCTGCGTGGGCACTGGTCCGACTGGACGTCGACGCAGCAGATCGCGCTGCGCGCCGCCCGCCGGCTGGGCGACCGCGGCGCCGAGGCGCACGCGCACCGCTTCCTCGGCGGGGCCGCGACCCGGCTCGGCCGGCTCCTCGACGCCCGCGCCCACCAGTCGCGGGCGCTGGTGCTGTTCGACGCGCTGGGCGACCGGCTCAACCAGGCGTTCACGCACCGCAGCCTGGGCTGGATCGCCGAGCGGTCGGGCGACCACCGCACCGCGCTGGACCACGACCTGCGGGCCCTGGAGCTGTTCCGGCGCGCCGGCCACCGTGGCGGCGAGGCGGCGGCGCTCAACTCCGTCGGCTGGTGCCACGCCCAGCTCGGCGACCACCGGCGGGCGATCGCGGACTGCGAGCAGGCCCTGGCCCTGTTCGACGAGCTGGGCGACCTCGACGGGGTCGCCATGACGCTCGACAGCCTCGGCTACGTCCACCGCCTCCTCGGCGAGCACGCGCGCGCCGCCGAGCTGTACCGGCGGGCCCGGGGGCTCTTCGCGGCGCTCGGTGACCGGCACGGCAAGGCCGAGGCCGGGGCGAACCTCGGTGACACCCTGCACGAGGCCGGCGACCACGAGGGGGCCGCCGCCGCGTGGCGGCAGGCGCTGGCCATCCTCGACGACCTCGGCGACCCGAAGGCCGACCGCGTCCGGGCCAGCCTCGACGCGGCTGTCTGCGCCGAGCTGGACCCGGATCCCCCGGGTGCGACCCGGCGCTGACCGATGCGGCCACCGGCCGTCCGGCTGGCCTGGCTCCAACGCCGGTGGTGGCCGCGGCCGTCTTCAGGCGAGGCCGCTCAGCCCAGCGTCGCCTGGAGACGGCCGCCGCCGCAACTGGCGCTGCTGACGTCGATGGATCCACGGGCTCGGCCGTTGGCGATCGTCACCCTCATCGACCCGCCCTGGACGGTGTACGGGCACGCGAGGATGCCGTTGGCCGCCGTGAACAGGCTCATCCCGGTCGACGCCGTCATCGGGTCCGCCTTGACGGTGATGGTCGCGCCGGAGACTGCGACCCGCCCCATGTCGAAGGTGTTGCTGCTGTTGGGGTCGCACACCGTGTTGCTGAGGAACTGAACGGCTCCCACCTGGGGCGCCCCGAGCGGGAACCCCGAGATCAGGCACACGTCGACGGGGTTGCCGCCGGCCGGCTTGGCCACGTGCACGGTCCCGGACCGGCGGAAGCCGACGCCGTTGACAGTGCCGTCGAGGGTCACGGGGTACGACCCGGGTCGCGGCCCCGTGTAGTGCGGTGGGATCTTGACGCCGGTCCTGACCCGGACCTCGCCCTGGACCACCGAGACGCTTCCCCCGCCCATCGGCTGGCCGCCGGGAACGGCCGCTTCGAACGCGTTGCTCTCCCACAGAAAGCTCACCTCGGCCGACATCAGGTCCATCGTGCCCTCGACGTGCGCGGTCGTGCTGGTCCCCGTCCCCGCGCTGGACGATCCCGAGGCGCGGAACGACACCGTGGTCCCGGCGACCGAGTAGGTGCCGACCAGCGGATAGAGACTGGCGATGACGTTTGTCGAGTCGAAGGTGAACCTGCCGCCGCGGAAGTCCCACATCGCGTCGGCGACCCGCTGCCGCTGATCACCTGTCGCGCCGGTGAGCGAGAGGACGGCGCGGGTGCGGAAGGTGCCCGGGATGCTCGCCACGGGCCCGGGCGACGTCGTGCTGACGACGACCGTGGTCGGCGGCGGCGCGGGTGTCTGCTGGCCGTCCTGGCTGCCGGTGGGCGACGGGTCCAGGCTCGGCGCGGACGCCGAGGGGCCCGGACCGGGGTCGTCGCCGCAGCCCGACGCCCCCACGAGCAGTGCGGTCGCCACCAGAACGGAGCAGACGCGACGGACGGTGCTCATGACTGACCTCATCTCATGCTGGCTGCTGACGTGCCGCGCGGTTAAGGCCGATCCGCACGGATATTCTCCCGTGGCGCGGGTGTCATTCAGCCGCTGAGTTGCTCATCCGACAACGGCGTCACTGCGCGCGGAGAATGGCCTCGACCTCATAGGAGGTTGTCGTAGCAAGCGCCGTGGTCGTCAAGGTCAGTCTGATTACCGGCTCGTTGCCGCTGAGATCCAACATGCCACCGACAACGGCGTCGGCCGCGGTGACTCCCTCACCCGACGAACGGTGCCCCGAGAGGACATAAACCGGAGCAGCGCGGACGACCGTCCCCGTTACCGGGAAGATGTCGGTGCGCGAATCCGGTGGATCGTAGACGAAACGGCCGCCATCCCGCGCGTCGACGATGAGCACCGCTCCCGAAAAGCGCGCTCGGGCCCTCTCGACGAACTCCGGGCTGCCCTGCAACCGACGGAACGAGGTGATCGTCTTGACGGTGTAGCGAATGCCCGCGACCTGCTCGCCAGGTCGGCCGGACGCGCTGGCGTCGGCGACCGGAGCGGGGGCGATCGGGATCGACAGCAGCGCTTCAGGATCCTCGGAGACCAGTGTCGCGGCCAGCGTCGCGGTGAAGGTGCTGCTGCCGCTTCCACCGAAGGCGTGCAGGCCCTGCAGACTGATGCTGCCCTCGATCTTCGACCCGGCAGGACGAAACCGGATCTCACCCCCGTCGGGAACGTATGCCATGGACGCGATGCCGCTCGTGGCGATGAACGCGTTCATGCTGTCCCTCAGCGCCGGGGGCGGATTCACCGGGACCAGCACCACCTCCCCCGCGCTCTCGGCGAGGGTGACGACCGGCGCGTCCGCTCCCGCACCGAAGCAGGTGCCGTTGGTGCCGAACAGGATCGCGCCGGGGACGGGATTCCCCCACGGGTCTCCGACCCTCAGGCACCACTCGTACGGCAGCGAGTCCGTCGCCTGACGGATCCGCAGCTCGCCCTGTTGCTCGAAGGGCGAACCGCCCACCACGCTCCCCCGAATGGTCACCGTGTAGGCGCCTGTCCGCACCGGATCGATCCGTCGGCCGTTGGCATCGCGGGCCGCCACGATCAGCACGGCGATGCCGCCGGTCGCGAGCAGGACCATCAGCGCGATGAGCCACAGCAGCCATTGATGACGCAACAGGTGAGACCCGACCCAGACCCTGTTGCGGTCTCCGGTGATGACCGGAGCGCCCACCGTGCCTCCGACATGGACGGAACGGTCGACGGCGGTCGGCTCGCGCCCGGCGTTCGTCACCGAACTGATTTCGGCTGCACGACGACATTGTCGTCTCCCGTGATCACCGGCGCTTCGACGTCACCCTCGACACGAACAGACCGGTCGGTGGCCGGTGACGCCGGCTCGGGTGTTCCGGAAATCGAAGTGTCACGTGGCCCACGGAGAGTGAGAATGCCCATCAGCACGCCCACGAGGCCGAAGGCCACGGCGGCGAACCCCGCGAACACACTCGACCAACTGTCTGCCTCCTGGAGGGTCTTCCCCGACAGGAACCAGACCCATCCGCCAATTCCCGCAGCGCACGCGATCAACGCCAGCGCCAGGACGGACTTCGTGCGAAATGTCAAACCAGACCACCCCACCCCGACCAGAGCGGTCAAAATGGACCAAGCTGCTCGATGAGTCGAGACGCATTTCATTTTACCGTCGAGGCACCATCAGACACAGCCCGGAACTGCACGGATTCGGCACGGGGCCCGGTCTGTGCCCGAGGTTCCCACCGAACTCGCCGCCGGCCGCCCCGGCCTGGCATAGCCTGGGCCCATGCGCCGCCTGCGGCAGCTCGCCGAGCGCACGCCGGCCGGGCGGGAACGCTACGTCGACCTGCTGCGGGCCGTCGCCATCTGCATGGTCGTCGCCGGGCACTGGGGCGTCACCGTCATCGGCCGCGACGCCGCCGGCCGGCCCACCGGCCACTCCGCGCTCGGCGACCTGCCGTGGACGTACCCGCTGACCTGGGTGGCGCAGGTGCTGCCGGTGTTCTTCCTCGTCGGCGGGTTCGCCAACGCCGCCTCGCTGACCGCGAACCGGGCCCGCGGCGGCGACGCCACCGGCTGGCTGCTCGATCGCAGCGCCCGGCTGGCGTCGCCGACCACCGTCCTGCTGCTGGTGCTGGCGGCCGGCGCGGGCGGGGCGTGCCTGTGGGGCGCCGGGCAGGCGCGGATCCGCACGGTGGTCTGGTTCGCCACCATCCCGCTGTGGTTCCTCGTGCCCTACCTGGCCGCCGTCGCGCTCACCCCGCCGATGCACGCCCTGCACCGCCGCTTCGGGCTGGCCGTGCCGGCGGCCCTGGTCGGCGTGGTCGCCCTCGGCGACCTGGGCCGGTTGGCCGGGCCCGCGCCGCTGGCGTACGGCAGCTACCTGGCCGGCTGGCTCGCCGTGCACCAGGCCGGCTTCGCCTGGTACGACGCCCACGCCGCCGCCCGGCCGCCCCCGGCGGGCGGGCGGAACACCGAGGGCGCCCGGCACCCGCTGCCGACGTCCCGGCCGGCGGCGGTCGGGCTGCTCGCCGGCGGCCTCGGCGCGCTGCTGCTGCTCACCGGCGTCGGGCCGTACCCGGTGGCGATGCTGCACGTGCCCGGCGAGCGGCTGGACAACGCCAGCCCGCCGAGCCTGGCGCTGCTCGCCCTGGCCACCGCCCAGCTCGGGCTGGTCCTGCTGCTGCGCGACCCCGCCGAGCGGTGGCTGCGCCGGCCCGGCCCGTGGCAGGCCGTCATCGCGGTCAACTCGGTGGTGCTGACCGTCTTCCTCTGGCATCTCACGGCCGCCCTGCTGCTGGTCGGCGCGCTGGACGCGCTCGGCCTGCTGCCCACGCCCGCGGCGGGGACCGGCGCGTGGCTGGCCTGGCGGGTGCCCTGGCTGCTGCTGCTCGCCGTGGTGCTGGCCGGGCTGGTCGCCGTCTTCGGCCCGGTCGAGGCGCGGGCCGGCCGGCGGCGGCGCGCCGGGGAGGGTGCGCGTCGCCGCCGGCCGGTGGAGGGCGGTCGCCGCCCGGCCCGCACCGGCCTGGTGGTCGCCGGGTACGCCGCCGTCATCGCGGGGCTGCTGGTCAACACGGTGACCCCGAAGGCCGCGCCCGAGCCGCTGGGGCTGCCCGCCCCGGCGCTGGTGGCGTACCTGGCCGGGGCGGGGCTGCTGCGCATGCTCAGGTCTGGGTGGGGAACCCGAGGTTGACCCCGCCGTGGCGGGGGTCCAGCCACCGGCTGGTGACCACCTTGCCCCGGGTGAAGAAGCGCACCCCGTCCTCGCCGTGGGCGTGCAGGTCGCCGAAGAGGGACGCCTTCCAGCCGCCGAACGAGTAGTACGCCATCGGCACCGGGATCGGCACGTTGATGCCGACCATGCCGGCCTCCACCTCGTGCTGGTAGCGCCGGGCCGCGCCGCCGTCGTTGGTGAAGATCGCCGTGCCGTTGCCGTACGGGTTGGCGTTCACGAGGTCCACCGCCTCGTCGTACGAGCCGACCCGCAGCACGCCGAGCACCGGCCCGAAGATCTCGTCGGTGTAGATCGACATGTCCGGGGTGACCCGGTCGAACAGGGTCGGGCCCAGCCAGAAGCCGTCCGGGTCGCCGTCCGGGGCGACGTCGCGCCCGTCGACGACGGGGACGGCCCCGGCGGCCACGCCGGCCTCGACGTACGCGCGGACCCGCGCGGCGTGCGCGGCGGTCACCAGGGGGCCCATGTCGCAGCCGCGCCGCCCGTCGCCGGTGCGCAGCCGGCCCATCCGCTCGGCGATCCGGGCGACCAGGGCGTCGGCGACCGGCTCCACCGCGACCAGCGCGGAGATCGCCATGCACCGTTCCCCCGCCGAGCCGAAGCCGGCGTTGACCGCCGCGTCGGCGGCCAGGTCCAGGTCGGCGTCGGGGAGCACCACCATGTGGTTCTTCGCCCCGCCGAGCGCCTGCACCCGCTTGCCGGCGGCGGTGCCGCGCTGGTGCACGTGCCGGGCGACCGGGGTGGAGCCGACGAACGACACCGCCCGCACCCCCGGGTGGTCGAGCAGCGCGTCGACCGTCTCGGCGTCGCCGTTGACCACGTTGAGCACGCCGTCGGGCAGGCCGGCCTCGGCGAACCACTCGGCCAGCAGCAGCGCCGCGCTCGGGTCCTTCTCGCTGGGCTTGAGCACCACCGCGTTGCCGCAGGCCACCGCGACCGGCACGAACCACAGCGGCACCATCACGGGGAAGTTGAACGGGGAGATCACCGCGACCACCCCGAGCGGCTGGCGCAGGCTGTAGGAGTCGACCTCTGTGGACACGTTCTCGCTGAACCCGCCGCGCAGGGCCGAGGGGATGCCGCAGGCGTACTCGATGACCTCCAGGCCGCGCTGCACCTCCCCGGCGGCGTCGGCGAGGACCTTGCCGTGCTCGGCGGTGATCACCTCGGCGAGCCGGTCGCGGCGGGCGTTGACCAGCTCGCGGAACGCGAACAGCACGGCCGTGCGCCTGGCCAGGGAGGCGTCGCGCCAGGCGCGGGCGGCGCGGCCGGCGGCCTCGACCGCGTCCGCCACGTCCGCGGCGCAGGCCAGGGCCACCTGCCCGGTACGCCGCCCGGTGGCCGGGTCGAACACGTCCCCGCGCCGGCCGGACGTGCCGTCGACCCGCTTGCCGTCGACGAAGTGCCCGATCAGGTTCACGCCGCCCGGCTCGGACTGCGGCCCGCCCGCCCCGGACGTCACGCCGCCGCCTCGCCGTCGGCGCAGGAGCGGACGGCGTCGACCAGGATGGCCAGCCCCTCGCGGGCCTCGTCCTCGGTGAGGGTCAGCGGCGGGCCCATCCGCAGCACGTTGCCGTAGAGGCCGCCCTTGCCGACGAGCAGGCCGCCGGCCCGGCACGCCTCGAAGACCCGGGTGGTCAGGGCCGGGTCGGGCTCGGCGGTGCCCGGGTGGACGAACTCGACGCCGAGCATCAGCCCCTTGCCGCGTACCTCGGCGACGCAGTCGAGGCCGCCCACGGCGGCCCGCAGCCCGTCGGCGAGGATCGCGCCGACGCGGGCCGCGTTGGCCTGGAGGTCGTGGTCGAGCAGGTAGTCCAGGACGGCGTTGCCGGCGGCCGTGGCGACCGGGTTGCCGCCGAAGGTGGAGAAGCTGATCGCCGGCACCGACTCCATGACCTCGGCCCGGCCGACGACCCCGGCGAGGGCGAAGCCGTTGCCGATGCCCTTGGCGAAGGTGAGCAGGTCCGGGGTGACGTCGTGCGCCTGGTAGCCCCAGAAGTGCTCCCCGGTGCGCCCCCAGCCGGTCTGCACCTCGTCGGAGATCAGCAGGATGCCGTGCTCGTCGAGCACCTTCTTCCAGGCGGCGAGCAGGCCGTCGGGGCCGTGCACGAAGCCGCCGACGCCCTGGACCGGCTCGGCGATCAGGCAGGCGACGTCGCCGGCGGTCTGGGTGGCGAGGACCTCGCGCAGGTCCTCCACCGCCGCGTCGAGGCGGTCGGCGGGGTCGAGGCGGGCCAGCAGGCCGCGCAGCCGCTCGCCGGAGTGCAGCCAGGCCACCTGGAGCGGGTTGAGGGCGCTGGCCGACCAGCCCCGGTTGCCGGTGACGCCCATCGTCGCGTACGTGCGCCCGTGGTAGCTGTTGCGCACGGCGAGGATCTGGTGGGAGCGGCGGTGGTTGGTGGCGGCCAGCAGGGCGGCCTCGTTGGCCTCGGTGCCGGAGTTGGTGAAGAAGACCCGCGCGTCGGGGATGCCGGAGCGCCGGGCGATCTTCTCGGCCAGCTCGACCTGCTGGCGGATCAGGTAGAGCGTCGAGGTGTGCACGAGGCCCGTGGCGAGCTGCCGCTGCACCGCCTCCCGGATCTCGGGGATGTCGTAGCCGATCATGTTGGTCAGCACGCCGCCGAAGAAGTCCAGGTAGGTGCGGCCCCGCGCGTCGGTGACCCGGCGGCCGGCGCCGGAGACCAGCTCGATCGGCTCGGCGTAGTAGAGCGGCATCCAGGACGGCAGCACGGCCCGGTGCCGGGCCAGCAGGTCGTCGGTCATTCGTCGCACCCTCCAGCGCGTTGGCGGTCACCGCACGCTCCCACCCACCGGCGGCGGGGACAACTGCCACTGTGTAGCGGACCGGCGGCCTTCGGCTGACAGCACGTCAACCGATCGGCTGCGGTTTCCGGGGCGTTCGGCGCGACCGACGCGCGTTTCCCGCGGCCCCGGGCTCCGGAGGCGACGCGATCCGCACGGTACGATCCGGGGCGTGCGGATCATGCGGGACGTGCCGCTACCCGACGGGGCGGCGGGCGCTCCCCCGGCACGGATCGTCGACGGGGTGCGCGCCTGGGTGTGCTCGCCGCCGCTGCGGGACCTCGTCGCGCGGTTCGGCGGCGGCGACGCGCCCCGGGGCGGCCCGTCCTCCGCCGACCCGTCCTGCGGCGACCCGTTCCCCGGCGACCCGTTCTCCGGCGATCTGGCGGCGGCGCTGGCCTGGCTGGACGACTTCTCCGCCCGGCACTGGGACTTCCGGGGCGGGCGGGAACGCCCCGAGGCCGTCGAGCCCGCGTTCGATCCCCGCACGGCGGGGCTGGTGCTCGCCGCGGCGTCCGCGCTGGGCCTGGTCCGCCCGGTCCCGCCGGCCCGCCGGGCGTACGCGCACCTGGTCGTCCTCGGCGGGCTCGCGCACGCCTGCCTGCGCCGGGTCGCGTACGCCGCGCACCTGGTGCGCTCGGGCACGGCGGTGGCCGGCGAGGTGGCCGTGCTGGGCAGCTTCCGCCCGCTGTCGGTGGCGGAGCGGCAGGCGCTGGCCGGCGCGGGCGTCGTGGCCGGCGACACCGAGGTGGACGCCCTCGACGCGGCGGTCCGGCTCGCGTTCGGGGTGGCCGGGCCGGCCGAGGAGGACGGCGTGGACGCCGGCCACCCGCACCGCTCCTGGTCCTCGCGCACCTGGCGGCCGGCGGGGTCGCCCCCGGTGCGGGTGCTCGCCGCCCCGTCCGGCGAGCCCGGTCGGCGGCGCGCGCACACCGCCGACACGCAGCGGTTCTGGGCCGAGCACGTCCGGCTCTCGCCGGGCGATCCGGTGCTGATGGTCACCGCGCCGGCCTACGTGCCGTTCCAGCACTGCGACGCGCTGCGCACGCTCGCCGTGCCGTACGGGTGCGGGATCGAGACCGTCGGCGTCGACCCGGCCCTGCCCGACCTGGTGCGGCTGCCCGAGCCGACCCTGACGCCGGGGCGCTACCTCCAGGAGATCCGCTCGGCGATCCGGTCGATGCGCGCCCTGCACGCCGCTGTCGCGGGCGGCTGAGCGGCCGGGGACCGGGAGCCCGGCCGGCGTCCGACGGGGAGATCGGACGCCGGCCGGGCCGGCGCGGATCAGTTCACGTAGACGGTCGCGCCGCCCTGCGTGGTGTCCCGGACCGGGGCGTACGTCGCGCTGAAGTACGCCGAGGAGAAGCAGGTGCCCGGGCCGGAGGACTTGGTGAAGGGCTGGTTGACGAAGGCGATCGAGGTGGTGGCGTTGGACGCCGTCCCCCGCACGACGCCGCCGTTGGCCTGGTAGACGCAGGTGACGTTGCCCAGCAGGGTGCGCAGCGAGACGGTGCTCTGAATCGACCCGGTGAGGGTGACCGCGCCGGCGCTGGTGACGGAGACGGCGTAGGGCAGGTTGTCGACCGTCACGCTGTTGACCCCGAGGGTGCCGACCACGTTGCTGGTGCAGCTGGTGAACGTCTGTCCGGTGAGGCTCTCGGTGGCGGTGCCCGGCGCGGCCGGGTTGGTGACCGCCTTGGCGGTGAAGGTGGACGCGGCGCACTTGACGCCGGTCGTGCCGGTGGCCGACGAATAGAAGTTGGCGGTGGTCCCGGTCTGGAGGCTGGCCTGGAGGGTGTCGCCGACGGCGACGGCGGTCCCGCCGGCGCTGCCGGTGGTGAGCACCGTGTTGGCGAGGGCGACCGGGCCGGCGGCGGAGGCGGGAGCCGCCACGAGGGAGCCGAGCAGCGCGGCGGCGGCGAGACCGACGGCGGCGCGTGCGTACCTGGGCATGGTGGGTCCTTTCGACGGTGGTGGTGCGACGGCGGCGGCCGGACCGGCGGGTCACCGCGCCCGGCGGGCCGGGCGTGGCCGGGTGGCCGCGGAGGTGGCCACGGAGGGACGCCGTGACCGTGGGCCCGCCGCCGGTGGACGGTCGGGCGACGGGGACGGGACGCCGCCGGGCGGCGGCGGGACGGGTGGTGCGGGTCGGTGGCCGGTGACCCGGCGGAGCGACCCTCGGGGTCCGGCCGGTCAGCGGCCGGTGCCGGCTGGGGCACTGCGGCGCAGCCGCGTCACCCGCACCTTTCCGGCCTTGGGGGCACCCGTGCGGTCGGCGATAATGGCGACCATCGAGCCCTCCTTCGGCGCTGCTCGGTGCGGCCATCCGGCGCAGATGACCATCAGTGACCCGACCGGAACCCAATGTGGTGAAGTTATAAACCCCGGAGGGTCGCAAAGTCAATCGTCGATTCAGGGAGGTCGATGTCAATGTCGCTGGCGCCCCACCCGGAGACCGGATCCGCGCCCCCGCCGCCGGAGCCCCGGCCCGGGTCCACGCCCCTGCCGGGGGCCCGGCCCGGGCGCGACCCCGACCGGGCGATCAAGCGCGGGCCGCGCCGCCAGTCGGCCGAGGCGGTCGCGGCGACCCAGCGCGACCGGCTCTTCGACGGGCTGGTCCACGAGGTGGCGGCCAGGGGCTACGACAACGCGCGGGTCACCGACATCTGCGCCGCGGCCGGCGTGACCCGCCCCGCCTTCTACGCCCTCTTCGCCGGCAAGGAGGACGCCTTCCTGGCCACCTACCGGCACGGCACGGCCGTCCTGCTGCGCCTCATGGACGACGCCTACGCCGGGGCCGGGCCGGACTGGCCCGACGCCGCCCGGGCGGCCCTGCGCACGCTGCTGGAGGTGCTGGCCAGCGTGCCCGCGTTCGCCCGGATGGCGCTCGTGGAGATCGACGCCGCCGGCCCGGCGGCCCGCGCCGAACGGGACCTGCTGCTGGCGCGGTTCCACCGGTTCTTCCACCCCGCCCGGCCCCGGTCGCCCCTGTCGGCCGAGGAGGACGACCTGCTGGTGACGACGGTGGTCGCCGGCATCTACGGCACCCTGCGCCTGCGGGTGAGCCAGGGCCGAACGGCCGAGCTGCCCCGGCTGCTGCCGGTCCTGACGTACGCGATGACCGCGCCGTTCCTCGGGCCCGAGGCCGGCGACCGGGCGGCGCGGGCGGCCGACGCGGGCGGCCCGGGCGTCTCGGCCCCCTGCGCGGTCGACCCGGCGCGCCCGGCCCGGGGCGGCGACTGAGCGGGCCGGCGAACCGCAGCATGGTCAGAAACCGTCGCGGTTTCTCACTATCGGCAATTTTTCGCAGATCGACCGGCTCCACTGGACATCAATCTTGACCAGCCTTTTACTCGGCGGTAACTTCGCCCTGCGACGGCCTCGACACGCCGCACGCGAACCAATTCAGATCATCGCCCCGCTCCGCGTCGCGGCCCCCGCATTGTCGCGGACGAATCGATCTCGAAGAGGAGCCGTCATGTCGGACGACACCGTATCCACCGAGCCGGTCCCGCCCTCCGGCGGCGTGCGCTGGCGGCGGTTCGCGGTCAGCCTGGCCGCCGCCGGGGTGGGCGCCGCCGGAATGGTGCTGCTCACCGCACAGGGGGTGCTCGGCGCGCAGTTCGCGATCTCCGGAATGCCCTTCGTCGTCACCGCCGACAAGCTCGACGGGACCGGGTTCGAGCAGTTCGCCACGCTCGACCAGATGATCGAGGACAGCCCCAACCAGGGCGACACCGGCGGCCAGGTCGTCGTGCTCGTCTCGGCGATCGACCGGGCCGAGCTGACCAACCTGTGCCAGAGCATCAACCTCGGCGGCATGTACATGAAGCTCACCGCCGGCACCGGCGGCAAGCCGGTGACCGCCCGCACCATGGTCGTCGACTCCGACGAGATCTCCGGCAACGCGTCGTTCCAGTCGATCGACATCGGCCAGGACGCCAGCACGCTGGACAAGGTCCCCGGGGTGCGGGGCAACCCGGGCGTCTTCGGCCAGCAGGCCGACAGGGTCACCATCACGGGGCTGCGGCAGAACAACTACGCCACCACGGCCGCGGTGTTCACCCTGCCGAACCTGCGGATGCGCTTCTCCTCCGAAGGCTGCTGAGATGGCCGAGGGTGACGCGGCGCACCGGGCCGCCGGGGGGTCGACCTCCGGCGGGGCCGGCCGGTGGCGGGCCTGGCGGCGCAGCCGTCCCTTCTGGGGCGGCCTGCTCGTCGCCCTCGGCGGCGTCGAGATCCTCGTGACGCTGCGCGCGCCACTGCCGGTCATCCTGCACGTCGGGCCGCAGGGGCTGGCCGGCTACCTGGTGCCGGTCGTCCTGCTGCTGTGCGGCGTGCTGCTGCTGGCCCACCCGCCGCAGCGGCTGTTCTACGCGCTGGTCTCCCTGGTGCTCGCCCTGGTCTCCTGGCTGACGTCCAACCTGGGCGGTTTCTTCGTCGGGATGCTGCTCGCGCTGGTCGGCGGCTGCCTCGCGTTCGCCTGGACGCCGGTCAAGGCGCACCGCCGCCCGGCCGGGGCCGCCCGCAGCGGCTAGCGGGCGGGGTGGGCGGCGGTGTCCCGGACCGCCTCGGCGAAGACCTCGGACCGGTGCTCGAAGTTGCGGAACCGGCCGTAGCTGGGCGCGGCCGGCGACAGCAGCACCACCCCGCCGGCCGGGGTGACCTCCCGGGCCCGGCCCACGGCGGCCACCAGGTCGTCCACCACCTCGGCCCGCACCTTCGGCAGCCCGGCCAGGGCGGCCACGATCCGCTCCCCGCTGTCGGGGATGCCGAGCACGGTGATCTCCCGCTCGGCCAGGTGCTCGCGCAGCGGGGCGTAGTCCAGCCCCCGGTCGGTGCCGCCGACGATCACCGTCAACGGCCGCCCCTCGTACGCGTCGATGGCGTGCATCGCCGCGTACGGGCTGGTGGCCAGGGTGTCGTCGACGAAGGTGAGCCCCGACGGGTCGGCGATCTCGGTGAGCCGGTGGGCCAGGCCCTGGAACCCGGCGACCGCCACGGCGAGGGTGTCGGCGCGGGCCGCCACGTCCACGCCGAGCGCGTCGAGCACGGCGAGGGCGACGCAGAGGTTGCCCTCGTTGTGCCGGCCGACCAGGGGCAGCACCGCGCGCGCGAACAGCGGCCGGTCGCCGAGGTGGAACCAGGGCGTGCCGTCCGGGCCCGGGGCCACGTGCGTGGTGTCCGGGGAGCCGGCGCGCACGGCCGGCCGGTCGCCCAGCTCGGCGGCGAGCCGCGGGTCGGCCCCGTTGACCACGATCGCCTGCGGCCCGTGCGCCAGCAGATTGAGCTTGTCCCGGTAATACTCCCGCTCGCCGCCGTGCGCGTCCAGGTGCTCGGGGAAGAGTGCGGTGACCACCGCGACGCGCGGCGAGTCGGTCAGGTCGGCGCACTGGTAGCTGGACAGCTCCAGCACGTACAGGTCGGCGTCGGGCAGGTCGAGCAGCGGCACCCCGATGTTGCCGCCGAAGACGTTCGGCCGGTCGACCGCCGTGAGCAGGTGGCTGATCAGGCTGGACGTGGTGGACTTGCCCTTGCTGCCGGTCACCCCGACGGTCCGCCGGGCGTGGTCGGCCATCCACAGCGCGCTGCCCTGGGTGACGGTGACCCCCCGGCGGCGCAGCTCCACCAGCCACGGGTGGGTGTTCGGCACCCCCGGCGAGCGCACCACCACCTCGGCGGCGGCCAGCCGGGCGAAGCCCTCCTCGCCGGTGACCAGCGGGGCCGCCTCGGCCAGCGGCCCCTCCCAGGGCAGGGCCAGGAAGTTGGCGCTGTCGTCGACCGCGACCAGGTCCGCCGGGCCGTGCGCGGCGATCGCGGTCACCGCCGCCCGGCCCTCCCGGCCGGTGCCCCAGACGGCGACGGTACGTCCGCGCAGGTCAGACAGGCGCACAGGGAATCTCCTCCACGGTGGGGCACGTCGGCGGGCCGGTCCGACGCAGCCGGGCACGGCCGGACGAACCAGGGCCTAGTATGGCGTGTGCCCAACGAGCAGCTCCGGCGGATGGACGCCTTCACCTTCCCGTCCTACTCGATCGACCTCGCCACCGGCGAGGCGTTGTTCGACTACGCCCTCACCGGCCCAGACGGCGAGCAGCGGTTCACCGAGGCGATCACCCTCCCGCTGCCGGCGCAGCCGCCCTCCGACGCCACGGTGGCCACCCTCGGCCGGGTCCTGGAGCTGCTGCACGTGGTCGCCGGCGTCAGCTACTACAAGGCCGCCGCGCCCCGCCGGCTGGTGCTGCCCGCGCCGCTGGGCGGGGCCGCCGCCGCGCTGGTCACGGCCGTCTACACCAAGGGCCTCGCCGAATACGCCTACCGCAACCAGCTCCCGCACGTGCTGGAGCTGGCCCCGGAGATCCCCGCCGGGTCGGTGTCGCCCGCCCGCGCGTACGACAACTCCGAGCTGCGCCCCCTGTCGGCCGTCGGCGGCGGCAAGGACTCCATCGTCAGCCTGGAGGCGCTGCGCCACGCCGGCCTCGACCCGGTGCCGTTCTCGGTGAACCCGAACCACGTCATCGTCGCGGTCAACGAGGCGTCCGGGCTGACCGCCCTCGCGGCGCGGCGGCGCATCGACCCGGTGCTGTTCGACCTCAACGCCGCCGGGGCCCGCAACGGGCACATCCCGGTCACCGCGATCAACTCGCTGATCGCGGTCGCCACGGCCGTGCTGGGCGGGCTCGGCCCGGTGGTGATGTCCAACGAGCGGTCCGCGTCCGACCCGAACCTGGTCTGGAACGGCCACGAGATCAACCACCAGTGGTCCAAGGGCGTGGAGGCCGAGGGGCTGCTGCGGGCGGCGCTGGCCGAGCACGCCGGGCTCACCGAGCCGTACTTCTCGCTGCTGCGCCCGCTGTCCGAGCTGCACATCGCCCGGCTCTTCGCCGAGATCGACCGGTACGACGACGTGGTGACGAGCTGCAACGCCGCATTCAAGCTGCGCGACGCGAGCGAGCGCTGGTGCCGCGACTGCCCGAAGTGCCGGTTCGTCTTCCTGGCCATGGCGCCGTTCATGCCGCGCGAGCGGGTCGTGCGCATCTTCGGCGGCGACCTGCTGGCCGACGAGTCCCAGCTCCCCGGCTACCGGGAGCTGCTCGGCGTCGACGGGCACAAGCCGTTCGAGTGCGTCGGCGAGGTCGAGGAGTCGGTGGTGGCGCTGAGCCTCCTCGCCGAGCAGGACCAGTGGCGCGACGCGCCGGTCGTGCGCGCCCTGGTCGACGCGGTCCCCGAGACCGCCTGGTCGGCGGCGGCTGCCTCGGACGTCTTCACCCCCGGCGGCCCCCACCACGTCCCGCCCGCCTACGCGAAGGTCCTCCCGCCGGGCTGATCGGGGGCCGGTCAGGGGGTGCGGACGGCGTCCAGGGCCAGCAGGGCCACGTGCAGGGACAGGCACGCCTCCACCGAGTCCAGGTCGGCGTCGAGGATCCGGGCGATGCGGGCCAGCCGCTCGTAGAACGCCGGCCGGGACAGGTGCGCGGCGGCGGCAGCCGCCGACTTGTTGCGCCCCTGCTCCAGGTACGCCCGCAGGGTGCCCAGAAGCTGCTCGCGGGGGTGCCGGGCGTCGTACGCCAGCAGGGCCCCCAGCTCGCGCTCGACGAACGTCTGCAGGCGCGGCTCGTCGCGCAGCAGGTGCAGCAGGCCGGCCAGCCCGACGTGCGGCAGCCGGAAGATCGGCAGGTCCCGGCGGTCCCGGCGGGCCGCGTCGGCGACCTGCCGCGCCTCGACCAGCGAGCGGCGCGCCTCCCGGAGGCTGCCCACCCCGGAGCCGGCGGCGACGATCACCGCGCCCGCCCCCGTGGCCCGCGCCGCAGCGGGCTCGGCGGCCCTCGGCCCGGCGGCGTCGACCCGGTTGCGGCGCAGCGCGGCGGCGAACGCGGCCAGCGCCCGGTCCTCGGCCGCCGGGTCGGGCAGGGCGAGCAGCACGCCCACGGCCTGGTCGTCGACGGCGCTGCTCAGCCCCGTCAGCTTCGCCTCCCGCAGGGCCTGCCCGACCGCCTCGGACAGGTCCCGCAGCCGGGCCGGCCCCGCCTCCGGGTCCGCCGGAACGGGCCCCTCCGGCGGGGCCCCGTCGGCGGCCGGCTCGTCGCTGCGGTAGCGCACCACCACGCCGACCAGGTGCCGGCGGTCCAGCACCACGCCCAGGGCCCGCGCGCGCAGGGCCACCTCGTCGACCGGGCGGGAGTGGTCCAGCAGGGCGGTGAGCAGCGTGCGGTGGATCTGCCGCTCCAGCCCCTCGGCGTCGCGGCGGATCAGCCGGCCCAGCGCGAGCGTGGAGGCGGCCCGCTCGACGAGGATCGTCAGCCGCGTCGGCGGGGCCTGGGGCGGCGGGGCGACGCCGGCCGGGTCCGGCTCCGCCGCCCCGTCGGGCACCGGCGCGCCGGTGGTCAGCTCGCCGCCGCCCGGCCAGCGCAGCAGCAGCCGGCCCCAGTCCTGCCCCCGGGCCCCGACGGTGGTGACCAGCCAGCCCCGGTCCGCGTCGTACGCGGTCCGCCCCGGCGGGCTGATCCGCCGGGAGTGCTGCTCCCAGCCGTCCAGCAGCAGCTCGGCGCTCTGCCCCGCCGGGTCGTACGCGAGCACCTGCCGCGACAGGTTCTCCAGCACCACCGGGCAGCCGGACAGCTCGGCGGCCTGCCGGACCACCTCGGCCGGGCCGGCGCCCTCGACCGACAGCTCGGTGAACCGCTGGTGGATCTCCTCGGTCGCCCGCAGCTCGGTGAGCTGGGCGTCGACGATCAGCGCGTGCACGGCCTCGGTGACCCGCACGAACGGGGTGGCCCGGCGCAGCTCGACCAGGGGCAGCCCGCGCCGGGCCGCGGCGGCGGCCATCACCCGGGGCACGCCGCTGACGTACCGGCGGCCCAACTCGACGACGAGGCCGGAGACCCCGACGTCGGCCAGCTCGCCGATGAACGCGCGCAGCCCGGCGTCGTCGCCGGGCAGCCCGATGCCGGTGGTGAGCACCACCTCGCCGCCGCGCAGCAGGGCGGCGATGTCGGGCACCTCCGCCACGTGCACCCAGCGCACCGGCCGGTCCAGGCCGGCTTCCCCGGCCACCAGGCGGGGCGCGCCGTGGCGGATCGGGTCGAGCGCGAGGATCTCACGGACGGTAGGGAACACGCGCGACACGCTACCGTCCGTGACTCCGATCCTGAACAGGCCGCCACGTGGGGCCGGCGGCCGGTGCCGGGCGGGCCGCCGCCCTCGCCGGGTGGCTCGGGTGCCGGACCGCCGTGGCCCGGTCAGTCGACGCCGAGCTCCATGGCGGCGCGGTCGAGTGCCACGTCGTCGGCGGAGGGGACGCCCCGCGAGGCGATGGCCTCCGCGCCGCCCTGCGGCATCGCGCCGATCAGCCCCGTCGAGGCGGCCTGCGCCGCGCCGATCATCCGCTGGGGGGCCGCGCCGCCGACCAGGCCGAGGGAGGCGTACTGCTCCAGCTTCGCCCGCGAGTCGGCGATGTCCAGGTTGCGCATGGTGAGCTGGCCGATCCGGTCGGACGGGCCGAACGCCGAGTCCTCGGTGCGCTCCATCGACAGCTTGTCGGGGTGGTAGCTGAACGCCGGCCCGGTGGTGTCGAGGATCGAGTAGTCCTCGCCCCGGCGCAGCCGCAGGGTCACCTCGCCGGTGACCGCCGCGCCGACCCAGCGCTGCAACGACTCGCGCAGCATCAGCGCCTGCGGGTCCAGCCAGCGCCCCTCGTACATGAGCCGGCCGAGGCGGCGGCCCTCGTTGTGGTAGTTGGCCAGGGTGTCCTCGTTGTGGATGGCGTTGACCAGCCGCTCGTACGCGGCGTGCAGCAGCGCCATCCCGGGCGCCTCGTAGATGCCCCGGCTCTTGGCCTCGATGATCCGGTTCTCGATCTGGTCGGACATGCCCAGGCCGTGCCGGCCGCCGATGGCGTTGGCCTCCAGCACCAGGTCGACGGGGCTGCCGAACTCCTTGCCGTTGATGGTCACCGGGCGGCCCTGGTCGAAGCCGATCGTGACGTCCTCGGCAGGGATCTCCACGGTCGGGTCCCAGAACTTCACGCCCATGATCGGGTTGACCGTCTCGATGCCGGTGTCGAGGTGTTCGAGGGTCTTCGCCTCGTGGGTGGCGCCCCAGATGTTGGCGTCGGTGGAGTATGCCTTCTCGGTGCTGTCCCGGTAGGGCAGGCCGCGCTCCAGCAGCCACTCCGACATCTCCTTGCGCCCGCCCAGCTCGGTGACGAAGTCGGTGTCGAGCCACGGCTTGTAGATGCGCAGCTGCGGGTTGGCCAGCAGGCCGTAGCGGTAGAACCGCTCGATGTCGTTGCCCTTGAACGTCGAGCCGTCGCCCCAGATCTGCACGTCGTCGGAGATCATGGCCCGCACCAGCAGGGTGCCGGTCACGGCCCGGCCCAGCGGGGTGGTGTTGAAGTAGGCCCGCCCGCCCGAGCGGATGTGGAACGCGCCGCAGGTCAGCGCGGCCAGGCCCTCCTCGACCAGGGCGGCGCGGCAGTCGACCAGCCGGGCGACCTCGGCGCCGTAGCTGAGCGCGCGGCCGGGCACGGAGGCGATGTCGGGCTCGTCGTACTGGCCGATGTCGGCCGTGTAGGCGCAGGGGACGGCGCCCTTGTCGCGCATCCACGCGACCGCGACCGAGGTGTCGAGGCCGCCGGAGAAGGCGATGCCGACACGTTCGCCGATGGGCAGGGAGGTGAGAACCTTGGACACGGGGAAGATTATTCATCACGCCGCATGGTCATGCAAGCGGACGCGCCCGACGCGACGGGCGTCACTCCCCCGCCCGCGGCGGCTACCCGCCGCCGGACGGCGGATCGTCGCGGCCCAGCTCCCAGAACGCCACCGCCGCGGCGGCGGCCACGTTCAACGAGTCCACCCCGCGCCGCATCGGGACGACCACCCGCACGTCGCTGGCGGCCTGGGCCGCCGCCGTGAGGCCGGGGCCCTCGGCGCCCAGCAGCAGCGCCGCCCGCGCGCGCTGCGCCGGGGTCAGGCGCTGGATCGGCACCGCGTCCGCCGCCGGCGTCATGGCCAGCACCGTGAAGCCCGCCTCCCGCACCTGGCCCAGGCCGTCCGGCCAGCGCTCGAACTTGGCGTACGGCACCGCGAAGACCTCGCCCATGCTGACCCGCACGCTGCGCCGGTAGAGCGGGTCGGCGCAGGTGGGCGACAGCAGCACCGCGTCGACGCCGAGCGCGGCGGCCCCCCGGAAGATCGCGCCGAGGTTGGTGTGGTTGTTGACGTCCTCCAGGATCGCCACCCGCCGCGCGGCGGCGAGCACCCCCGCGGCGTCCGGCAGCGGCCTGCGCCGGAACGAGGCGAGCACCCCCCGGTGCACGTGGAAGCCGGTCGCCTGCTCCAGCACGTCCGGGGTGGCCGCGTACACCGGGGCGTCGCCGGTGTCGAGGTCGGCGAGCTGGTCGACCCGCTTGGCATCCACCAGGAACGACCGCGCCGGGTAGCCGGCCCGCAGCGCCCGGCGCAGCACCAGCTCGCCCTCGGCGATGAACAGGCCGTGCGGCGGCTCCCACCGGGTGCGCAGTTCCACGTCGGTCAGCGCGCGGTAGTCGGCGATCCGCTCGTCGTCGGGGTCGGTGATCTGGTGCACGGGCATCCGGCGATTCTGCCGGACCACGCCGCCGGCTCCGAGCGCCGGTCGCCGGTCGGCGTTTTCCCGGCGTACGACGGGGAAGGGTGACCCGGGACAGCGGACGCGACCGGAGGGACCCTGCGGGTGAGCGCGAAACAGGCCGGCGAGCCGGCACCGGACGGGCACGGCGGGCTGCCCAGGGACGCCACCGTCGCCGACCACATCGTGGCCCGGCTGGCCCAGTGGGGCGTGCGCCGCTACTTCGGCTACCCGGGCGACGGCATCAACGGGATGACCTCGGCGCTGCAACGCGCCGCCGGGCGGGCGGAGTTCGTCCAGGTGCGCCACGAGGAGACCGCCGGCTTCGCCGCGTCGGCGCACGTCAAGTACGGCGGCGGGCCGCTCGGCTGCGCCCTGGCCACCAGCGGCCCGGGCGCAATCCACCTGCTCAACGGCCTGTACGACGCCAAGCTCGACCACCAGCCGGTGGTGGCCCTGGTGGGGCACACCGCGCTGACCGCCGAGGGGGGCGGCTACTACCAGGAGGTCGACCTGCTCGCCCTCTACAAGGACGTCGCCTCGGCGTTCCTGGCCCAGCTCGACGACCCGTCCCAGGTGCGGCACCTGGTGGACCGGGCCTGCCGGACGGCGCTGGCCCGGCGCACGGTCACCGCGCTGGTGCTCCCCTCGGACGTGCAGGACGAGCCGGCCGTGCCGGACCCGCCGCACGCGCACGGCTACTACCACACCTCCGCCGTGCCGAGCAGCGCCACGACCGTGCCGCCGGAGGCGGACGTCCGCCGGGCGGCGGAGGTGCTGCGCGGCGGCGAGCGGGTGGCGATGCTGGTCGGCCAGGGCGCCCTGGGCGCGGAGGCCGAGGTGCGGCAGGTCGCCGACCGCCTCGGCGCGGGCGTGGCCACCGCCCTGCTCGGCTTCGCCGCCGTCGACCACCGCGAGCCGTGGGTCACCGGCGCGATCGGGCTGCTGGGCACCCGGCCGAGCTGGCAGCTCATGCGCGACTGCGACCGGCTGCTGATCGTCGGCAGCAACATGCCGTACTCGGAGTTCTACCCGCCGCAGGGGCAGGCCCGGGGCGTGCAGATCGACGTGGACGGCAGCCGACTGGGGCTGCGCTACCCCACCGAGGTCAACCTGACCGGCGACGCCGGCCCCACCCTGCGGGCGCTGCTGCGCGAGCTGGGCCCCGGCGCCGCACCGACCGCCTGGCGGCAGCGCATCGCCGACGCCACCGCCGGCTGGCGTCGCGCCCAGCGGGAGATCGCCGGCCAGTCCGCCGACCCGGTGAACCCGCAGGCGCTGTTCGCGGCGCTGGACGACCAGCTCCCCGGTGACGTCATGCTCGCCGTCGACTGCGGTACCTGCACCGCCTGGTACGCCCGGCACCTGCGGGTACGCCCCGGCATGCTGGCCAGCCTCTCGGGCACCCTGCTGTCGATGGGCGGGGCGATGCCGTACGGGATCGCCGCGAAGCTCGCCCACCCGGACCGGCCGCTGGTCGCCCTGCTCGGCGACGGGGCGATGCAGATGAACGGCGTCAACGAGCTGATCACCGTGGCGAAGCACTGGCGGAGCTGGCCGGACCCCCGGTTCGTGGTGCTGGTGCTCAACAACCGGGACCTCGCGTTCGTGAGCTGGGAGCAGCGCTCCGGCGAGGGCACCCCGATGTTCCCGGCCAGCCAGGACCTGCCCGACGTGGCGTACCACCGGTGGGCGGAGGTGCTCGGCCTGCACGGCGTCCTGGTCGACTCCCCCGACCAGGTGCCGGACGCCTGGCGGCGCGCCCTGGCCGCCGACCGCCCGACGGTGATCAACGCGATGGTGGACCCGGCCGAGCTGATGCTGCCGCCGCACTTCACCGCCGCGCAGGCGCGCAAGACGGCGGCGGCGGTGCTGCGCGACCCCGACCGGGCGGGCATCGTCCGACGCGGCCTGCCCGCCGCCGCCTCCACCTGGCGTCCCCGGCTGCGGTAGAAGGAAGGGCCCCTTCTTAACGCCTCCGGTAGAGAAGGGTCCCCTTCTCACGCCGGGGGCCCGGCGGGCGGGCGGCGGCCGGGCGGCGGGTGGAGCGCGGGGAGCGCGGGGCGCGGGGAGCGCGGGCGAGAGCGTTTGGCGCGCCGTGGGTAGGGTGGCCGCCATGCGGCGTCCCGTGCTGATCGCGCTCGTCGGCGTCGACGGCTCCGGCAAGACCACCCAGGCGCGGGCGTTGGCGCGGCGGCTGACCGCAAGGGGCGTCCCGGCCGCGTACTTCGAGAACGCCGGCGGCCGGCCGCTGTGGAACAGGCTCGCCCGGGCGGTCGGACGGCCGGACGGGGTGGCGCTGTTCGGTCGTACCCTCTATCCGGTCGTCGAGGCGACGGTGCGCGCGGCAGCGATGGCCCGCACCGTGCTCTGGTCGTGGGCGACCGGGCGCACGGCGGTGCTGGACCGCTGGACCTACTGCCAGCACGTGATCGTACGGGCCCGGGGCGACCGGGGCGGGCGGGCCGTGCGCGCGGCGTACCGGGTCTTCCCCGCGCCGGCGGTGGTCTGCTTCCTGGCGGTCGCGCCGGAGGTCGCGCAGCGGCGGGTGCTGGCCCGCGGCATCGACACCGAGGAGCTGACGCACCTGCGCGCGCTGGACGCCGCCTACCGGGCACTGCCGGAGTTCGGCGGGTTCGTCGTGGTGCCCGGCGACGGCGACCCCGACGAGGTGGCCGCCGCGCTGGACCGGGCGGTCGGGCCGCACGTCGCCCCGGGTTCCGGGCGCTCCGGGCAGCAGTGAGACCCCCTTGGCGTACGCCCGGAGGCCCGCCGACCCGGGTCGGTGTCCCTGGTCGGCGGGCCGGTCGGCGTCCCTTGGCTCAGTGCAGGTTGGCGCTGGTGGCCCGGGTCATGTCGACCGCGGCCCTGACCTTCGGCAGCCCCTCGGTGTGACCACCGGAGTGCACCCGCGCCGACCAGTGGGTGTAGCGCTGCTTCAGCAGCTCCAGCCGGGCGGCGGCACCGCCGGCCAGGCAGGCGCTCACCGGGTCGCGCGGCTTGCCGGTGATGTCCCCCTGCGCGCAGCCGGCACCGTACTGCCCCTGGTTGGCCTGCGGGTCGAAGCCGGACTTGTCGTCCGCACACGCGTCCCAGTCGACCTGCTGGGCGCAACCGGAGTAGTTGACGACCGCCTGGGTGAACGCGTTGTGCAGGTGCTGGTTGCGCGACTGGTCGGCGTCGCTGCGCGGGCGGGCGTAGTCGGCGGGCAGCCCGTTGGTGCCGAAGAGCAGCCCGTTGAGGCTGTCGTCCTGCTCCAGCGCGCCCGCCCAGCCCAGCTCCGAGTACGCCTGGAGCATCCGCAGGGCGTTGGACACCGCCTTGCCCCGCTGCCAGAGCACCTGGGAGTCCGCCCAGCTGCTGCTGCTCGGCGGGTTGGGCCCGGTGCCGGCCAGCATCACCCGGTAGAAGTACTTCTGCCGGCCGGAGAGCATCGCCGCGGCCTTGGTCCGGGCGGTCGCCGCCTGCGCCGTGTCCACCGGGATGGCGGCCGACTCGAACGCCGCCCGGTAGGTGCCCCAGCGCTCGTTGAGGTACTTGCTCTCCTCGTAGCAGTAGCCGCTCGGGGTCGGCGACGTCGTGCTCCACGAGCAGAAGGTGCCGATGGGGAAGACCCGGGTGGCCCTCTGCACCTCCTGCCAGTCCCCGTTCGCCCACTTCACCCGGGACCGCACGGTGATCTGGAGGTCGCCGGTCCAGGTGTGGAAGCGCGGCCCCTCGTTCTCCTCGACGTTGACGTACTGGGCGTCGTAGCAGGAGGAGAAGGTCGGCTTCTGCCCCGGCGGCATCGCGTGGTTGGTCAGGTGGAAGGCGTTGGGCAGGTTGCCGCGCCGGAGGGTGGCGGGGATCGGGCGGCCGGGCAGGTTGCCGGTGGTGGTGCAGCCGCCGATCGACTCGTTCTCGGTGATCCGGTTGGCGGCCGGGAGTTCCTGGTCCGGGCTGCCCCACATGTCGTGCACCAGCTCAGGCTGGCCGTCGCCGTTCCACAGCACGGCCTTGCGCACCTTGTCCACCTGCGCGTTCCAGGCGACGACCGCGTTGCGGTAGTCGTCCATCAGCCTGGTGAACAGGGCGTTGGTGGTGCCGTCGGCGGCCGGGCGGCTGAACTCGCGCACCCGCTCGTTGATCGCGATGCCGGCGTCGGCGACGGCCGTGGCGCGGCCGGGGCTGACCTGGACGGCGTACGCGGGGTTCTCCAGTTGCAGGATGTTGTAGACGCGGGCGGCGGTGTTCCAGGCGGCGGGGTTGGCGACGGGGCCGGTGGTCCAGGTGCCGCCGACCGTCGCGCGGGCCCACTGCGACAGGTAGTTGATCGAGCCCTCGGGCAGGTAGAGGTCGAGCGCGCTCACCGGGTCGGCGAGGCTGGTGCCGGCCGGGACGGTGAAGGTGCCCTCCTGGGCCGCGTCGACGGTGGCGAACTTGAACGTCGGCGACTCGGCCTTCGGGTAGTACGTGTTGACGTAGTCCGGGATGGGCTGCCCGGTGATCTCCCGGTGGTGCACGTAGGTGGTGATCACCGAGTTCAGCTCGGACCGGGCGATGTTCTCCAGGGCGACGTGCGTGGCCAGGGCCATGGAGTCGATCTTGCGCTCGATGCTCTGCAGCTGGGTGGCGATCCTGCCGAGGTTGGCCCGCACCTCGTCGATCCCCTTCAGCAGCTCGTTGAGCTGGGTGATCAGGTTGGCGTACATCTCCTTGAGCGCCGACTCGATGCGGTCGAACCGCCGGTCCATGCCCTGGGCCAGCCGGTTGATCTGGTCGCGGAGCTTGCCGATCTCGGCTCGGATGGCGGCGTTCGGGTCGCCGCCGCCGGCGAACAGGCCGATCAGGCTGACCGCCGCGCCGAGGAGGTTGCCGGTCAGCACCGCCGTGCCCATCGCGGTCGCCGCCGCGCTCAGCCCCTGCCCCAGCACCGTCATCATGTAGGTGTTGATGGCGGTGACCGAGGTGACCACGGCCTTGCCGATGGTCGCCAACTGCTTGCCGAACTCGGGGTCGACGAAGCCGACCAGGGTGGACAGCACGCTGACGGTGGCGCCGAGGCCCTCGAAGACGAGCTTGTTCTCGGCGGTCTTGCGCTTCTCCGCGTCGATCACCGCCTGCTCCGGCTTCGGGTTCTCGTTGACCGGGTAGGCGGCGGAGCGGGCGATCACCTCCTCGACGCGGGTCCGGCCGCCCTCGTCCAGCACGGCCAGCGCCGCGTACGCGCGGTCCTGGGTCAACGCCTTGTAGGCGGTCGCGTCGTCGCGCTCGTCCCGGATCGCGGCCAGCGGCACGTAGTACCCCAGCGTCCCGGTGTTGCCCCCGGCCCGCGGCTCGTGGATCTTCGTGGCCAACAGGGTGTCGACGGAGGCGCGGACGGCGGTGCCGGTGCGAGCGGCGAAGGCGGTGTCCCAGCCGGCGGCGAGCGCGTCGTCGGTGGCGGCCCGGCGGTGCAGCTCCGACCAGGTCGCCCGGACGAGGTCCCGGCTGCGGGCGTTCCAGGCCGCGTCCTGGTAGCCCCCACGCACCAGGTCGAGCGTCTCCGGCACCACGTTGGCGCCCTCCGCGCCGACGGTGCTGGTCAGGTAGCCGCGCAGCGCCGGGCCGTTGGTCACCGCGCCGGCGCTGGTGGTCAGGACGAGCCGGGCCAGGACGGCCATCGCCACGGCGAACCGGGACCGCTCGTCACCGCCGCCGTCGGGCACGGTGACGTCGGCGGTCGCCCGGGTCGCCGCCACGTGTCCGGCGACCTGGACGGCGTCGGCGGCCGGGTGGGTGGTACGCCAGTCCAGCAGCTCGGCGGTGAGCAGAGCGTCCTTCAGGCCGGTCGGGCCGGGGTCGCGCAGCTGCACGACCGCCCCGAACAGCGCGCCGTGCACGGTCTGCTCGTCGAAGGACACCGGGTCGGCGGCCCGCGCAGGCGTCTGGTGCATCGTGACCGCCAGCACGGCGCTCAGTGCGGCGGCAATCCACCGCCCCCGGCCCGCCGGCCCACGTCGTCTTCCCCGGTGGCCCCCGAGGACGCCGCCGCGGCGTCCGATCGGTGTTCCAGTCGTCCTCACCACTGCTCCTCTCGCCGGGCAGGGTCCCCACCCGTCACCTGTGGACAGTGGTGGTCCTGCCGTCCCGAGAGGAAGGGACAGGTGTCCCCCGTCGGCGGGCGGTCAGCCCGGGGCGGGCGCCTCAGCCAGGGCCGCGGTTGAGCCAGCGCAGCACGTCCGGCGACAGGGTCTCCGGCTGGCGGGGGGTGGTCGTCGGCTGCGGGGCCGGGCGGCGCACCTCGCCGGCCAGCTCCCGGCTGGGCGGGGTGAAGTCGCGCACCGGCTGGCCGTCCACGGCGGCGCGGATCGTGCGGGCCACCGCGGCGATGACCTTCGCCTGCACGGCCGAGCCGACCGCGTCGCCCGGGTCGTCGGGGTTGGCGGCGATGCCGGCGACGGCGACCTGCGGGGTGAAGCCGACGAACGTCTCCGTGGCGGCCTGCTCCGAGCTGCCGGTCTTGCCGGCGACGGGACGCCCGACGATCGTGTCCACGGCGGTGGCGGTGCCGCCGTCGCACTGGCCGTAGGTGGTCTGCTGGCCGACGGGGCAGCGGGCCGCGTCGGTGGCCGCGCGGGCCACGTCGGCGTCGAGCACCCGGCGGCAGGACGGCTCGCCCACGTCGACCCGGTCGCCGTCGGCGGCGGTCACCGACACCACGGGCAACGGCGTGCAGTACGTCCCCTCGGCGGCGACTGTGGCGTAGGCGTTGGCGAGGTCGAGGGGGGTGGTGGCGGCCACGCCGAGGGTGAACGCCCCCCAGTTGGCGGCGTTGTCGCGGGCGAAGGCGGCGTCGGCCTCGGCGCGGAAGGTGATGCCGAGGCGCTGGGCCATCTCCACCACCTTCGCCGGGCCGACCTGCTCCGACAGCCACACGAAGTACGTGTTCACGGAGCGGCCGAAGCCGTCCCACATGGTGCGGTAGCCGTCCATCCACTGCGGGTTGGCGTTGGCGGGGCACCACCTGCCGCCGCAGCTCGCCGGCCCCTCGGCGGCGTACCGGGTGGGCAGCCGGCTGGGCGCGTCGAAGCCGGTGGCGAGCTGCCTGCCGTTCTCCAGCGCGGCGAGCATGGTGAACAGCTTGAACGTCGACCCCGCCTGGTAGCCGTCGACGCCACCGCCGCCGGAGATCAGCGGGTTGACGGTGTTGGGGTGGTTGGCCTGCCCGTCGGGGTTGGCGTCGAGGCTGTAGTGCCGGTTGACCGCCATGGCCAGCACCCGGCCGGTGCCGGGCTGCACGGCCGCGATGGGCAGGGCCCGCTTGTCGTCGTGCCCGTAGACGGCCGTGGCCTGCTCCTGCGCGGTCTGCTGGAGCTTCGGGTCCAGGGAGGTGACGACGGTGTAGCCGCCCCGACGCAGCGCCTGCTCCCGCTCGGCGACGGTCTCGCCGAACGCGGGCTGGGTGAGCCACCACTGGCGCAGGTAGTCGCAGAAGAAGCCCCAGTCGTCGTGGCCCTCGGCGACGGCGGTGCACCCGTTGGGCTGCTGGGTGGGGTGCAGGGTCAACCCCTCGGCCTGCGCGGCGGCGGCCTGCCCGGCGGTGATCTTGCCGGTGGCGGCCATCGCGTCGAGCACGTACGCCCGCCGGGCCAGGGCCGCGTCGGCGTCGCCGTCGATCGGGCTGTACGCGTCGGGCGACTGCACCAGGCCGGCGAGCAGGGCCGCCTCGGGCAGGGTCAGCTCGGCCGGGGACTTGGCGAAGTAGCGCTGGCTGGCCGCCGCGATGCCGTACGCGCCGGAGCCGAAGTACGCGATGTTGAGGTAGCGGTTGAGGATCTCGTCCTTGCTGAGCCGCTGTTCCAGCGCCGTGGCGTACCGGATCTCCTGGAGCTTGCGCCCGACGGTCTGCTCGGTGGCCGCGGCCTGCTCCTCGGCGGTGCGGTTCG
The DNA here is from genome assembly GCF_042889525.1 of Micromonospora sp. NPDC002575. Classification (NCBI taxonomy): domain Bacteria; kingdom Bacillati; phylum Actinomycetota; class Actinomycetes; order Micromonosporales; family Micromonosporaceae; genus Micromonospora; species Micromonospora sp. NPDC002575. The sequence goes on from NZ_JBIARA010000015.1 coordinate 197,786, forward strand.
GGTCGGTCTTGAGCACGTTGCGCACGTACTGCATGGTCAGCGTGGAGCCGCCCTGCTCGGTGCCGCCGCCGGTGACGTTGGCGACCAGGGCGCGGGCGATGCCGCGCAGGTCGGTGCCGCCGTGGGAGTAGAAGCGCCGGTCCTCGGCGGCGACGATGGCCTCGCGCATCACCGGGGCGATCTCGGCCAGCGGCACGTCGGTGCGGTTGACGTCGTAGAACGTGGTGATCAGCGTCGTGCCGTCGTTGGCGTACAGGTACGACCGCTGCGGGGTGGTCGGGGTGCGCAGCGCCTCGGGCAGCGCCGCGTAGGACCCGACGGCCGACTTCGCGGCGTAGCCGAGCAGCAGGCTGGCCGGGAGCGCGGCGGCGGCCAGGGCGAGGCCGGCGAGCAGTCCGGCGAGCAGCACGGTGAGCAGCCGCGACAGCGGCGACCGGGGTGGCGGCATGCCGCCAAGGATTGCCACGAAAGCCGCGATCCGGCCACCCCCGGCGGCGAGTTGTCGGCAAATTCACCGGCGGCCGGCGGCGTTCTGGTGGTGGATCTCCCCTGGTCGGCGGCCCTGTCCGGATCCGGGGGACGGCCGAATCGATTGACTTAGGACGATGTTAGCGCTAACAATGAGCCTGGTTGCCGGCGGGTGAGCGCAGCAACCTCCCCGAAACGGAAGGGAAGGGAAGGCCAGATGAGAGCAGCCACAGGGCCGGCCGGCACGGCACCGGCCAGGCGCGGCGCGACGGCCGTGGCCCTCGCGTTGGTCGCGGCGCTCGCGGGCGCGGCCGGGGCGGGCGCGCCCGCCGCCGCGGCCCCGGCGGCGGGCGCGACGTCGGGCGCGACGTCGGCGGAGGCCGCGGACGAGACGCCGACGGCCGCCGCCCCGAACCAGGTGGTCACCAAGCCCCCCATGGGCTGGGCGTCGTGGAACACCTTCGCCGCGAAGATCGACTACAACGTGATCAAGACGCAGGTCGACAGCCTCGTCTCCAGCGGGCTCAGGGACGCCGGCTACGAGTACGTCAACATCGACGAGGGCTGGTGGCAGGGCACCCGGGACGCCGCCGGCAACATCACCGTCGACACCACCGAGTGGCCCGGCGGGATGAAGGCCATCGCCGACTACATCCACAGCAAGGGCCTGAAGGCGGGCATCTACACCGACGCCGGCCGCGACGGCTGCGGCTACTACTACCCGACCGGCCGACCGGCCGCCCCCGGCTCCGGCAGCGAGGGGCACTACGACCAGGACTTCCTCGCGTTCTCCCAGTGGGGCTTCGACTTCGTCAAGGTCGACTGGTGCGGCGGCTCCGCCGAGGGGCTCAACCCCCGGACCACCTACCAGGCCATCAGCGACGCCATCGCCCGCGCCACCGCGCAGACCGGCCGCCCGATGGTGCTGTCGGTCTGCAACTGGGGCGTGCAGAGCCCCTGGGACTGGGCGCCCGGCATGTCCACCATGTGGCGCACCAGCGGGGACATCATCTACTACGGGCAGCAGCCGTCCATGGACCGCGTGCTGGCCAACTTCGACTCCGCCCAGCACCCCGCCGCCCAGAGCGTCGGCCACTACAACGACCCGGACATGCTGATCGCCGGCATGCCGGGCTTCAGCGCGGCACAGAACCGCACCCACCTGGGCCTGTGGGCGATCTCGGGGGCCCCGCTGCTCGCCGGCAACAACCTGGCCACCATGTCCGCCGAGACCCGGGCCATCCTCGGCAACCGCGAGGTCATCGCCATCGACCAGGACCCGCTGAGCCGGCAGGGCGTCAAGGTCGCCGAGGACTCCGCCGGGCTCCAGGTCTACAGCAAGGTGCTCGCCACCAGCGGCCAGCGGGCGGTCCTGCTGCTCAACCGCACCGGGTCGGCCGCCACCGTCACGGCCCGCTTCGCCGACCTCGGGCTGGGCGGCACCGCGGCCGTACGCAACGTGTGGACCGCCACCGACCTGGGCACCCGGACGAACAGCTACGCGGTGAGCGTCCCCGCCCGCGAGGCCGTCCTGCTCGTCGTCAGCGGCACCGAGGACACCGGCGGCGGCACCCGCACCGGGGGGCTGGTCGGCAGGCAGTCCGGCCGCTGCCTGGACGTCAACAACTTCGCCACCGCCAACGGCACCCAGGCCCAGCTCTGGGACTGCACCGGCGCGAGCAACCAGACCTGGACGTACACCTCCACGAGGCAGCTCAAGGTCTACGGCAACAAGTGCCTGGACGCGTACAACGCGGGCACCGCCAACGGCACGCGGGTGGTGATCTGGGACTGCAACGGCCAGGCCAACCAGCAGTGGACCGTCAACGCCGACGGGACGATCCGCGGCGCGCAGTCCGGCCTGTGCGTCGACGCGTCGGGGGCCGCCACCGCGAACGGCACGAAGATCGTGCTCTGGACCTGCGGCTCGGCCGACAACCAGCGGTGGAGCTGGCGCTAGCCGGCCGCCGACAGCCGGTCAGCCGGCGGCGAGCGGGCCGCCGGCCGACCCGGCCCCGGAGGCCGGGCCGCCCGCCGGCCCCAGCCCCGGCCCGGCTGCCGTCGCGACGCTGGCGCTGGCCGCGTCCCGGGCGATGGCGGCGGGCACGAGGCGGCCGGACCGGTAGCCGATGCCGATCCCCGCGACCAGCACGAAGATCGCCCCGAAGGTCTGCACCGAGCCGACCAGCGCGCCGCCGATGCCGAGCAGCGGGGCGGCGATCATCATCATCGTGCCGTCGCCGAGGCTGAACATGCCCGAGCGGGCCACCGCCCAGCCGGTGAGGAACCAGCCGGCCGTGTAGCAGGTGGCGCCGACCAGGACGAGCGTGCGGGCGGTGGTGCCGAAGACGGGGGCCTGCTCGGCCAGCCCGGCGAAGGGCAGCATGAGCACGGTGCCGGCGATGCTGGCCAGCAGGCCCGCGGCGGCCACCCGGCGGCTGCGGGTGGCGGCGAGCAGCCCGGTCAGGGCCAGCAGGGCCAGCAGGCCGAGCCAGACGGCCACCACCCAACCGACGAGGTAGAGCTGCCCGCCGTCGGCCGGGTACGGGTCGTTGCCGACGCCGCCGTCGCTGGCCATCGCGACGGCGCCGTAGAGCAGCGCGTACGCCGGCAGGAGCCAGACCGACGCGCGGCCGAAGCGGCGCAGCGACCAGGCCCAGGTGGCGTTGGTGGCGGGGGCGGCCGGGCCCGGCTCGGTGACGAACGGCAACACCCCGAATCCGCCGCCGGTGCGGCGGGTGCCGAGCGGACCGGCCGGGTCGTGCGCGCCGGGCACCGGCGGCTGGGAGAAGAACTTGTCCAGCGGATCCTTCATGCGACACCTCGCTGCGCTCGTCGGCGGGGCGGGACGCGCCGCGGCGCCCCGGTTCCTGGTCACGACCCGTCCTGTCGGACCGATCGTGTCAGGCACCGGGGCGCCGCATGAGGATTATTCGCATTTCCGTCCGCCGGGCGGGCGGGCGGCGCACCGCGCCGGGTGTCAGCCCCGTTCGCGCTGGTCGGCCGGGTCGGTCAGCAGGCTCGCCGGGGAGACCGGCTCCGGGGCCGGCAGGCCCTGGGGGGCCTTCCCGCCGGTGGCCTGCGCCTCGGCGACGCGTACCTCGTCGTGGATCTGCTGGGCGGCTGCCGCCGCCGCCTGCGCGGCCTCGGCGGCCTCGCGCTCCACGGCGCTCGCCCCGTCGGCGGCCTCCGGCGACGGCGCGTCGCCGACCATCTGGCTCAGCCCGCCCAGCGCGCCGCCCATCCCCTCCAGCGCCTTGGTCAGCTCCGCCGGGACGATCCAGACCTTGTTCGCCGTGCCGTTGGCGATCTGCGGGAGGGCCTGGAGGTATTGGTAGGCGAGCACCTTCTGGCTCGGGTTGGCCTGGTGGATCGCGTCGAAGACCGTGCGGATCGCCTTCGCCTGGCCCTCCGCCTGCAGGATGCGGGCCTGCCGGTCACCGTCGGCGCGCAGCACGGCGGCCTGCTTCTCGCCCTCGGCCGTGAGGATCTGCGACTGCTTGTGCCCCTCGGCGTTCAGGATCGCCGCCCGGCGGTCCCGCTCGGCGCGCATCTGCTTCTCCATCGAGTCGCGGATGCTCGGCGGCGGCTCGATCGCCTTGATCTCCACCCGGGTGACCTTGATGCCCCACCGGCCGGTCGTCTCGTCCAGCACGCCCGACAGGTGCCGGTTGATCTCCTCCCGGCTGGTCAGCGCCCGCTCCAGGTCCAGCGAGCCGATCACGTTACGCAGCGTCGTGACGGTGAGCTGCTCGATGGCCTGGAGGAAGTTCGAGATCTCGTACGTGGCCCGGACCGAGTCGACGACCTTGAAGTAGAGCACCGTGTCGATCGAGACCACCAGGTTGTCCGAGGTGATCACCGGCTGGGGCGGGAAGCTGACCACCTGCTCACGCATGTCGACCTTGGTGCGCACCGCGTCGATGAACGGCACCAGCAGGTTCAGGCCCGGGTTGAGGGTGCGCTTGTACCTGCCGAGCCGCTCCACCACGTCCTGGCGCTGCTGCGGCACGATCCGCACCGCCTTGATCAGGGTCACCATGGCGATCAACGCCACGGCGATCAACAGCACCGACACAAACTCCATACCCTTCACCCTCTCGCTTCGGGCAGCTCGCCCGAGGTGGAAACGTCGTCATCCCACACCAGGGCCGTCGCGCCCTGGACCTTGATCACCCGTACCCGCCGACCGGGGTCGAAGCTCTGCGTCGCGTCGTACGACCGGGCGCTCCACAGCTCGCCGTCGATCTTGACGAGGCCCTGCTCGGCGTCGACCCGTTCCAGCACCAGCGCGGTGGAGCCCTCGATCGCCGCCAGGCCGATCGGCTCGGCGCCGTCGGACGTGGAGCGGGCGTGCCGGCGGATCGCCGGCCGCGCCACCGCCACCGTGAGCGCGGAGACCACCGCGAAGACCACGGCCTGCACGGCGGTCGGGGCGCCCAGGGCCGCCGCGCCCGCGGCGGCGAACGCGCCGACCGCGAACATGATCAGGAACAGCGTCGTCGTGAAGATCTCGGCGACCGCCAACACCACACCCAGTACGACCCAGAACACCGCGTCCACCCCCCAAGGGTGACACGTCAAAGCACGCGCGGCCCGTCGGCAAGATCAGTAGGCTCGGCGGGACCGCCCCCGCGAAGGCCGGCGGAACCACCCCGAGAGCAGGAGGAACCCGTGTCGCTGCCGCCCGAGACCGCCCGCCGCGTCGACGCCCGGGTCGCCCGCGCCCAGTCCGAGGGGCGCGCCCCCTCGCTCGTGCTCGGCGTGGTGCGCGACGGTGAGCTGACCCACGTCGCCGCCGCCGGGGAGCGCCCCCGCCCCGACGCCGACCGGCAGTACCGGCTCGGCTCGATCACCAAGACCATGACCGCCGTGCTGATCATGCAGCAGCGCGACGCGGGCGCGCTCTCCCTCGACGACCCCCTGGAGCGGCACCTGCCGGGCACCGGCGTCGGCCAGCTCACCCTGCGCCAGCTCCTCGGCCACGCCAGCGGCCTGCAACGCGAGCCCGAAGGGCCGTGGTGGGAACGGGTCGACGTCGGCGACCTGGCGGCCGTGCTGGCCGGGGTCGACGGGCGCAAGATCGCGTACCCGCCGCACCGGGTCTACCACTACTCCAACCTGGCGTACGGGCTGCTCGGCGGGGCGCTGGAGGCCGTCACCGGCACGCCCTGGCGCGACCTGCTGCGGGCGCGGCTGCTGGAGCCGCTGGGCATGACCCGCACCACCTACGACCCCGTCGAGCCGTTCGCCCGGGGGTACGTGGTGCACCCGTGGCACGACACGCTGCGCGAGGAGCCGCGCACCGACACCGGGGCGATGGCGCCGGCCGGGCAGCTCTGGTCCACCGTCACCGACCTCGGCCGCTGGGCGGCGTTCCTGGCCGACCCCGACCCGGCGCTGCTGCGCCCGGACACGCTCACCGAGATGTGCACGACCGTGACGATGAGCGACCCGCAGGGCTGGACCGCCGGGCACGGCCTCGGGCTGGAGCTGTACCGCGTCGGCGAACGGGTGCACGTCGGGCACGGCGGCTCCATGCCCGGGTACGTCGCCGCGCTGGCCGTGCACCGGCCCACCCGCACCGCCGTCGTCGGCTTCGCCAACTCGTACGGGCTGCGCGTCGGCCACCTCGGCGCGCTCGCCCGGGAGGTGCTCACCACCGTGCTCGACGCGCTGCCCGAGCCCGTCGCGGCGTGGCTGCCCGCCGACGCCCCGCCCCCGGCCGACGTGGCGGAGCTGACCGGCCGCTGGTGGTGGATGGGCGGGGAGTTCGAGTTCCGCGCCGACCCGGCCACCGGCGACCTGTGGGCCAGCCCGCCGGAGAACGAGCCGGTGCTGCGGTTCACCCCGGAGGGGCCGGACCGCTGGCGGGGCCGCTCGGGCGAGCAGGACGGCGAGGTGCTCACCGTGGTCCGCGACGGCGCGGGGCGGCCGGTCGCCCTCGACGTGGCCACGTTCCTGCTGACCCGCACCCCCGACGAGGAGCCCTGACCCTCCGACGAGGAGCCCTGACCCGGCCTCACGCCGAGGGTTCGGTGACGAAGTCGATCAGCCGTTCCATCGCGTTGATCAGCGGGGTCTCCACGTCGGCGAAGCTGTCCACCCGGGACAGGACGCGCCGCCACATGTCGGCCGGCGACGCCACCCCGAGGGCGGCGCAGACCCCCTCCTTCCACGGCCGCCCCGGCGGCACCACCGGCCACGCCGCGATGCCCAGCGCGGCCGGCTTCACCGCCTGCCACACGTCGACGTACGGATGCCCGGTGACCAGCACGTGCGCAGACGTCACCCCGGCCACGATCCGGCTCTCCTTGGAGCCGGGCACCAGGTGGTCGACGAGCACCCCGAGCCGCCGGGTGGGCCCCGGCCCGAAGCCGCGGATCCGCGCGTCGAGGTCGTCGATGCCGTCCAGCGGCTCCACCACCACGCCCTCGATCCGCAGGTCGTCGCCCCAGATCCGCTCTACCAGGGCGGCGTCGTGCACGCCCTCGACCCAGATCCGGCTGGCCTTGGCGACCTGCGCCCGCACGCCGTCGACGGCGATCGAGCCCGACGCGGTGCGCCGCCGCGCGGCCGGCACCGGCGACCGGGCCGGGCGGCGCAGCGTCACCGGCTCGCCGTCGAGGAGGAACGCCGCCGGCAGCAGCGGGAAGTTGCGCCGCCGGCCGTGCCGGTCCTCCAGCACCACCGCGCCGGACTCGAAGCCGACCACCGCCCCACAGAACCCGGAGTCGGCGTCCTCGACCACGAGATCGGCCTCCGCGTCCACCTCGGGCACGACCCGGCGTCGCCGCCAGTCGCCCGCCAACACGTCCTCGCCGTAGCGCCCTGCCATGCCCGCCACGCTAACTCCCGCCCCGCCCGTCGGCGCGGCAGCCGCGCCGATCATGGGAGTGGGTGCGCCGAGCAGAGGAGTGGGCAGGGAAACCGGACGGACGCGACGGCGGCGGGACGCGCCGGGCGGTAGCGGGTAGGCGGGGGCAGCCGACGCCGGACGAGCGGCAGTCGAGACAGGGACGGCGCGCACCACGTACCCTCTCTTGCATGTCCTCCCCCGCAACGGGCGCGGTCAAGGTTGCGCCGCGCCGGTCGAGCCGGTTCGTTGCCTGGGTACGCGCGTGGCGCGCCGGGCTCGTGCCGTACGACGAGGTCGCCGAGGAGATCGCCGGCGACGAGGAGCACCTCGTCGCCGACGCCCCGGGCACCTGGACCGACGTCCCGCTGCGCGACGCGCTGCCCGCCCTGGCGAAGCTCTCGCCGGACGAGATCCGGCTGGTGCTGCCCGTGCCCGGCGACCCCCGGGGGCTGCCCGGGCCGGGCGACTTCAGCGGCGCGGCGCTGCTCACCGGCGAGGCGGTCGTCGCCGGGGGGATCGGGGTGATCCCGGAGGTCCGCACGCACACCTCCGGCTCGGGGATGACGTGGGAGACGGTGCTGTGGCGGTGCTACCCGCTGCCCGCCGACGCACCGGCCGCGTCGCTCGGCTCGCCCGGGGCCGCCGAGGCGGAGGCGGAGCTGGCCACCGCGCTCGCCGAGACCACCGCCGCGCTGACCCGGCTCGACGTCGCGCAGTGGCGGCCGGAGCTGGCCGGCGCGCTGGAGGCGCTGCGCCGCCCCGACGGCACCACCGACCTGCCACCGGGCTTCGACCCGCGGGCGCGCCGGCTGTTCGCCCGCGCCGCCGTGCTCGACCGGGTGCTGGCGCTGGCCGGGCACAGCGCGCCCGGCGGGGCGGTCAACAACCACGAGGCCCAGCAGCGCGACGCGGCGCTGCGCCCGCTCACCACGGCCTGCCGGCAGGCCCTCGTCGCCGCCTGCAACGCCCCGCTGCGCCCCTGACCGGTCCCGCCCCTGACCGCCCCGGGACCCGGGCGGGGACCGGCCCGGGCGGGATCAGATCTCGTCCATCAGGTCCGCCACCGAGCCGACGATCCGCGACGGCCGGTACGGATACCGCTCCGCCTCCGTGCGGGTGCTGATCCCGGTCAGCACGAGGATCGTCTCCAGCCCCGCCTCCAGGCCGCACAGGACGTCGGTGTCCATCCGGTCGCCGATCATCGCGGTCGACTCGGAGTGCGCGTTGATCGTGTTCAGCGCCGACCGCATCATCATCGGGTTCGGCTTGCCGACGAAGTACGGCTCGACCCCGGTCGCCTTCGAGATCATCGCCGCGACCGAGCCGGCCGCCGGCAGCGCCCCCTCCACCGACGGGCCGGTCACGTCCGGGTTGGTGCAGATGAACCGGGCCCCGTCGTTGATCAGGCGGACCGCCTTGGTGATCGCCTCGAAGCTGTACGTGCGGGTCTCCCCCAGCACCACGTAGTCCGGGGCGAAGTCGGTAAGCACGTACCCGACCGCGTGCAGGGCCGTCGTCAGCCCGGCCTCCCCGATCGCGTACGCGGTGCCGCCCGGCCGCTGGTCGGCGAGGAACTGGGCGGTGGCCAGCGCCGCCGTCCACAGCGCGTGCTCGGGCACCTCGAAGCCCATCCGGGTCAGCCGGGCCTGGAGGTCGCGCGGCGTGTAGATCGAGTTGTTGGTCAGGATCAGGAACGGCTTGCCGGAGGAGCGCAGCTTGTTGATGAACTCCGGCGCGCCGGGCACCGGCTGGCCCTCGTGCACCAGCACGCCGTCCATGTCTGTCAGCCAGCTCTGCACCGGCTTGCGTTCGTACATTCGTCGTCCCAGGGGGTGTCGGGTGGCGGGGCAGGACCGGGCGGACCCGGGGTCAGGGGCGGCGGGCCGGCACGCAGCACACCGTCGGGCAGGTGTCCCACAGCGGCAGCTCGCCGAGGCGGCGGCGCAGCCGCTCGCCGCCGGGCTCCGTGCGCTCGGCGACCAGCTCGCGCACCATCGCCACGAAGCGCGGGTCGGTGCCCGGGGTGCCGGCCCGGGCGAACTCCAGACCGAGCCGCTTGGCGGTCTCCAGCGCCTCGGTGTCGAGGTCCCAGACCACCTCCAGGTGGTCGGAGACGAACCCGATCGGGCTCACCACCACCCCGGTGGTCCCGGCCTCGGCGAGGGCCGCGAGGTGGTCGTTGACGTCCGGCTCCAGCCACGGTACGTGCGGCGGGCCCGACCGGCTCTGCCACACCAGGTCGTACGGCAGGTCGGGCGCGGCGGACGCGTGCACCAGGCGGGCGGTCTCGGCGAGCTGCGCCTCGTACCGGCCGCCGTGCGGGCCGGCGTTCGCCGCCGCGGAGGTGGGGATCGAGTGGGCGGTGAACACCAGCCGGGTGGTGGCCCGCCGCGCCGGGTCGAGCTGGCCCAGCGCCGCGCGCACCGCGTCGGCGTGCGGCTCGACGAAGCCGGGATGATCCCAGAACTGGCGCAGCTTCTCGATCACCGGGGCATCCGGGCCGACGGCCGCCCGGGCGGCGGCGATGTCCTCCTGGTATTGCCGGCAGGACGAGTAGCCGCCGTACGCGCTGGTCACGAACGCCAGGGCCCGGGTGACGCCGTCGTCGCGCATCCGCGCCACGGTGTCGGCGAGCATCGGGTCCCAGTTGCGGTTGCCCCAGTAGACGGGCAGGTCGACGCGGTGCTCGGCGAAGTCCGCCCGGATCGCCGCGAGCAGGTCCCGGCACTGCTGGTTGATCGGGGAGACCCCGCCGAAGTGCAGGTAGTGCTCGGCGACCTCCGCCAGCCGCTGCGGGGGCACGCCCCGGCCCCGCGTCACGTTCTGGAGGAAGGGCAGCACGTCCTCGGGCCGCTCGGGTCCGCCGAAGGAGACCAGCACCAGCGCGTCGTACACCATGGGGCCATTCTTCCCCGCGCCCGGCTGCGGCCCTGCTCCCGGGGGGTGACGGTTAGGAAGGGGCCCCTGCTATGCAGAATGCGTTAACAGGGGGCCCTTCCTTGCGCCTCAGGCGCCGAGGGCGTGGTAGCCGCCGTCGACGTGGACGATCTCGCCGGTGGTCGCCGGGAACCAGTCCGACAGCAGGGCCAGGCAGGCGCGCGCCGCCGGCTCCTGGTCGGTGAGGTCCCAGCCCAGCGGCGCCCGCTCGGACCAGGCGTCCTCGAACTGGACGAAGCCGGGGATCGACTTCGCGGCCATGGTGCGCAGCGGCCCGGCGGCGACCAGGTTGCTGCGGATGCCCTGCTTGCCCAGGTGCAGCGCCAGGTAGCGCGACGCCGACTCCAGCCCGGCCTTGGCCACGCCCATCCAGTCGTAGACCGGCCACGCCTTGGTGGCGTCGAAGGTGAGCCCGACCACCGCGCCGCCCGGCGACATCAGCGGCAGCGCCGCCATGGCCAGCGACTTGTAGGAGTACGTCGAGACGTGCAGGGCGGTGGCCACGTCCTCCCACGGTGCGTCGAGGAAGCCGCCGCCGAGGCAGCTCTGCGGCGCGAACCCGATGGAGTGCACCACCCCGTCGAGGCCGTCGACGTGCTCCCGGACCTTGTCGGCCAGGCCGGCGAGGTGCTCGGTGTTGGTCACGTCCAGCTCGATCACCGGGGCCGGCTCGGGCAGCCGCCGGGCGATCCGCTCGACCAGGGAGAGCCGGCCGAAGCCGGTGAGCACGACCTGCGCGCCGTTCTCCTGGGCGAGCTTCGCCACGGAGAAGGCGATCGAGGCGTCGGTGATGACGCCGGTGACCAGCAGCCGCTTACCGGCCAGCAGTCCGGACATGTGCAAGTTCCTCCGTTGGGATTCGTGCGGTGGGCGCGGTGGCGGCGTCGACGACCCGTGCGGGGCCGGTCAGTGGCCCATGCCGAGGCCGCCGTCGACCGGGATCACGGCGCCGGTGACGTAGCCGGCGGCGTCCGAGGCCAGCCAGGTGACCACCGCCGCCACCTCCTCGGGCGCGGCGAGCCGGCCGGCCGGGATGGCCTTCACGTACTCCGCCCGGCGCTCCTCGGGCAGGGCGGCGGTCATGTCGGTGTCGATGAAGCCGGGCGCGACGACGTTGGCGGTGATGTTGCGCCCGCCCAGCTCCCGGGTGATCGAGCGGGCCACGCCGACCAGGCCGGCCTTGCTCGCCGCGTAGTTGACCTGCCCGGGGCCGCCGTAGAGGCCGACGACCGAGGAGATGAAGATCATGCGGCCCCACCGGGCCCGCAGCATCTTCTTGGACGCCCGGCTGGCGCAGCGGAACGCGCCGGTGAGGTTGGTGTCCAGCACCCGGGTGAACTGCTCCTCCGACATCCGCATGATCAGCGTGTCGTCGGTGATGCCGGCGTTGGCAACCAGCACCTCCACCGGGCCCAGCTCGGCCTCGACGGCGGTGAAGGCGGCGTCGACGGAGGCGGAGTCGGTCACGTCGCAGACGACGCCGAACAGCCCCTCGGGCGCGTCGCCGCTGCGGTGCGTGATCGCCACCCGGTCACCCTGCTTGGCGAACGCCTGCGCGATGGCCAGGCCGATCCCCCGGTTGCCGCCGGTCACCAGCACGGTACGGGCCACGGGTCCCCCTCTTGCTCAGCTGATCCACGTCGGTCCGGAGCCTAGGCGTTACCGGCAGGTAAGCGCTAACGCACCCCCGCGCCACGCGGACCTGGCGCAAGGAAGGGCCCCCTGTTAACGCTTTCGGCGGTAAAAGGTGCCCCTGTTAACAGCGGCGGGCCGCGCGACGGCCACAACCCTTGCGTGGCACCGGGTTGCGGGGCTCACCGCCCGTCCGGCCGAGTGTGGGCCGCGCCGTGACCGCATGTACGATGACTCGCGTTCCGGGCCAGGCCGACCGCAGGAGGTGATCGCTGTGCGAGATAGCGATCCTCCGAGTCGTGGCCGGGCCGAACGTCAGCCCCGCTGAGTCACGACTCAGCAGGTGAGCTGACCAGCTCCGCTCCTTCCGCACCGCCCGCCCCTCGGCCCTCGGCCAAAGGTGGCGACCGGGCAGCGCCGTCCGCTCGGGACGGGGAGGGGGCACCCGGTCACGACTTCGTGTGCGCGCCCCGTCTTCCCTCGCGGTCACCACGCCAGCGTGGACCGTCCAGTCGCCACCGGAGCCTTCCCATGAGCCGTTACGTCGCCCCGCTGGGCTTCACCCTCGCCGCCGTCTGGGTGGCCGTCGTCTTCGTGCTGGCGAGCGCCGGCCACTGATCAGACCAGCCGGGACGTCCAGAGCAGGCTGGTGGCGCCCGCGCACAGGGCCAGCAGCAGGGCGATCCCCGCGTACCACTGGGTGATCTCGCGCGGCTCGGTGCGGAACCCGATCGAGCTGCCCATGTCCTGGTAGACCTGCTTCAGCTCGCTGACCGAGGCGGCCTCGTAGAAGTAGCCGTCGGTCGTCTCGGCCAGCTCGGCCAGCGCCATCCGGTCCACCGGCACCCGCTGCAACTGGCCGCCGATGTCGACCTGCCCGTCGTCGGTGCCGAAGGCGATGGTGGAGACCGGCACGTTGGCCGCCTGCGCGGCGGCAGCCGCCTCCTCCACCGACCGCCCGGAGGTGCGGAACCCGTCGGAGAGCAGCACGATCCGGGCCGGCGGAATCCCCGCCGCGCCGTCGGCCGGCACCGACCGGATCGCCTCCAGGCAGGTGAAGACCGCCTCGCCGGTCGCGGTCGCCTCGGCCAGGACCAGCCCGTCGATCGCGGCGGTCACCGCGTCCCGGTCCTTCGTCGGTGGCACCAGCACGTTCGCCGCCTTCGCAAACGAGACGAGACCGAGGTTGTAGGTCTGCGGCAGCTCGCCGACGAACTGCTTGGCCGCCTCCTGGGCGGCCTCCAGCCGGTTCGGCGCGACGTCGTCGGCCTGCATGGACAGCGACACGTCGATCGCCAGCATGACGGTGGCCCGCTCCAGCGGCTCCCTCGTGTCGATCGCCGGCCGGGCCAGCGCCGTGGACAGCACCAGCAGGCAGAGCAGGAACGCCACCGCCGGCACGTGCCGCCGCCAGCCCAGCCCCCTGGGCGCGAGGGTGCGCAGCAGGTCCACGTTGGTGAACCGCATCGCGTACGCCCGGCGGCGGCGCTGCCGCCACACGTACAGGGCGGCGAGGGCGAGCGCCGGCAGCACTGCCAGCAGCCACCACGGTTGCAGAAAACGGATCATCGTGTCGTCCCCCGGGTGCGGGCGTGCCGCTGCGCGGCGACGAAGCGCACCATGTCGAGCAGCCAGTCGGTGTCGGTACGAAGTCGCAGGTGGGCCGCGCCGGCCCCGCGCAGCTGCGCGGAGATCTCCGCCCGCTGGGCGGCGGCGGCCTCGGCGTACCGGCGGCGCAGCCGGGGGTCGGCGGTCTGCACCTCGTGCAGCTCGCCGGTCTCCGGGTCGACCACCGGCAGCACCCCCACGTCGGGCAGCTCCAGCTCGCGCGGGTCGACCACCTCGATCGCCAGCACGTCGTGCCGGACCCGCAGCTTGCGCAGGGGCCGCGCCCACTGCTGCGGCGGCGCGAGGAAGTCGGAGATCACCACCGCGACGCCGCGGCGGCGGGGCGGCCGGTTCAGCGCGTCGACCAGCGCGCCCAGGTCGCTGCGCCCGGGCCGAATCTCGGTGCCGGCGATCGCCCGCAGCAGGCCCTGCGTCTCCCGACGCCCGCCCCGGGCGGGCAGCCGCACGAGCCGCCCCGGCCCGGGCGGGGGCGTCGCGCCGCGTCGGCGGCCGGGCGGGGCCTGCGGGTCCGGGCCGCTGCCGACCACCGCCCCGATCCGGTTGCCGCCGCGCACCGTCAGGTGGGCCAGCGCGGCGGCGGCGGCCACCACGACGTCCCGCTTGAGCCACCGGCCGGTGCCGAAGTCGAGGCTCGCCGAGAGGTCCACCGCGAGCCACGTCTCCAGCTCCCGGTCGGCCACCGTGCGCCGCACGTGCGGCATCGTCGTGCGGGCGGTCACCGGCCAGTCCATCCGGCGTACGTCGTCGCCGGGGCGGTATTCGCGCGACTCCCCCGCCTCGCTGCCGGGGCCGGGCAGCAGGCCGGCGTAGTCGCCCTGGAGCAGGCCGTCGAGCTTGCGGGTGACCAGCAGCTGGAGCCGGGACAGCACCGCCTCGCTGCGGGGCGCGGCGGCGGGCGAGACCGGGGTCCGCGTACCCGATGAGGGGTGGGGGTCGGACGGGGTCACGGCCGCTGCCCGGGCCACCCGGCGGCGGCCGGCGGCGCGCCGCCGGGGGTGGCCTGCTGGCGCGGGGCCACCGACGGCAGCGGGATGGTCGACATCACCCGGTGCACGACGTGGTCGGCCGGCACGTCGTCGGCGAGCGCGTCGTAGCTGAGCACCAGCCGGTGGCGCAGGATGTCCGGCGCGATGTCCTGCACGTCCTGCGGCAGGGCGTAGTCCCGGCCGCGCAGCAGCGCCAGCGCCCGGGTCGCCCGGACCAGGCCGAGCGAGGCGCGGGGGCTGGCGCCGTACTGGATCAGTTGCGCGACGTCGGGCATGCCGTGCTCCGCGGGGGTACGCGTGGCCAGCACCAGCCGCACCGCGTAGTCGACAAGCGCGTTGTGCACGAAGACCTGGTCGGCCTTGCGTTGCAGGGCGATCAGGTCGGCGGTGTCGAAGACCCGCGCCGGCTCCGGTGGCGTCACGCCCATCCGGTAGACGATCTCCCGCTCCTCGGCGTCGGTCGGGTAACCGACGACGATCTTCATGAGGAAGCGGTCCCGCTGCGCCTCGGGCAGCGGGTAGACGCCCTCCTGCTCGATCGGGTTCTGCGTGGCCATCACGAGGAACGGGTCGGGCACCCGGTGGGTCTGCCCGCCGATGGACACCTGCCGTTCGCTCATGACCTCCAGCAGGGCGGACTGCACCTTCGCCGGGGCGCGGTTGATCTCGTCGGCGAGCAGGAAGTTGACGAAGACCGGCCCCAGCTCGACGTCGAACTTCTCGCTGGACTGGCGGTAGATCCGGGTGCCCATGATGTCGGCGGGGACCAGGTCCGGGGTGAACTGCACCCGGGCGAAGGACCCGCCGACCACCCGGGCGAGGGTCTCCACGGCCAGGGTCTTCGCCACCCCGGGGACCCCCTCCAGCAGGCAGTGGCCCCGGGCGAGCAGCGCCACGAACATCCGCTCGACCATCCGGTCCTGCCCGACGATCACCCGCTTGATCTCGAACAGCGCCTTCTCCAGCAGCGTCGCGTCCTGCGCGGGTGTGCTCGGCGGGGCGGCGGTGGGCGGGGGCGGCTGCGGCGCGCTGCCGTTCGGCGTCGGGGCGTCGGGCGTGGTCGGCTGGGCCACCGGTCCTCCACAGCATGATCGATCGTCGCGGCGTGGTGCGTGGTGCGTATCAAGACTCGCATGCCCGGCTGAGTGCCGCGGCGGGGAGAACCCGTTTTTCGCCACGCCCTCTCGGCGGTTCCGAATCGCCGGTCACGGGTTTACAGCAGGGGGTCCGGCGTGTGTACCATTCACCCCGTCGCCGGGCGGCTCCCCCCGTGGTCGCCCGGCGCTCATCCCCCGCCCGGCGTTGGTTCTTCGCCCCGCGCTCCTAGACTGGCCCGGATGAGCATCCCCCCTTCCACCGGCGACGCGCCCATCTGTTCGGCGCGGGGTTGCCGCGCCCCGGCGGAGTGGGCGTTGCGCTGGAACAATCCCCGCCTGCACACCGCCGACCGGCGCAAGACCTGGCTCGCCTGCGCCGGCCACCGCGCCTCGCTCGGCGACTTCCTCGACGCACGGGGCTTCCTGCGGGAGGTCGCGCCGCTGGCCGGATCGCCTACGCTCGACGGGTGAACGCGCGCAGCGGACGTCCCCGGTGACCGGCGATCCCCCCGGCGGCCCACCGCCGCACCCGCCCGGGCAGCACCCGCCCGGCCCACCGCCGCACCCGCCCGCGCCTGCGCCGTTCCCGCCCGCGGCGGTGGCTGCTCACCCGCCCGGGCCCCTGGAGCCGTGGCCGGCGACCGTGCGCTGGCAGGCGGTCTCCGCCGACCTGATCTGGGTCGAGCTGCTGCGCCTGGCGGCGCTGCTCGGGGTGGTGCTGCTCGGGCTGGCGATCGGCTGGGCGGTGAGCGGGCACTGGCTGTTCGGGGCGGGGATCGGCGCGGTCGTGCTGGCCGGGGCGTGGCGGGTCGTCACGATCGTCCGGGCGGTGCACGCCTGGGGGTACGCCGAGCGGGAGAACGACCTGCTCGTCCGGCACGGGCTGCTGGTCCGCCGGCTGTCCATCGTGCCGTACTCGCGGATGCAGTTCGTCGACGTCAGCGCGGGCCCCCTGGAGCGGGCGTTCGACCTGGCGACGGTGCAGTTGCACACGGCCGCGGCGGCCAGCGACGCCCGGGTGCCGGGCCTGCGCCCGGCGGAGGCGGCGCGGCTGCGCGACCGGCTCACCGCCCTCGGCGAGGACCGCGCGGAGGGCCTGTGACCCACCCCGGCCCCGAGCTGCCCCGCCCGGCGACCGACGCGCCGCCGACGCCGCACGACCACCCGGCCGCCGCGGCGTCGCACGACGACCAGCCGACGCCCCACGCGCCGCCGGCACCCCACGACCACCCGGACGGCGGCGCGGAGCCCCGGCGGCGGCTGCACCCGCTGAGCCCGGCCCTGCACGGGGCCAAGTCGCTGGTCGTGGTCGTCGCGGGCCTGTCCTGGTCGACGCTGTCGCGGGTCGGCTTCGGCTGGTTCGCGGCGATGGCCACGGTGCTCGCCCTCGGCGCGACGGTGCTCGCGGTGGTGAGCTGGTACAACACGGGCTACCACGTGGTCGGCCGGGAACTGCGCGTCTACGAGGGGCTGCTGTGGCGGCGCACCCGGGCCATCCCGCTGGAGCGCCTCCAGGCCGTCGAGGTGGTCCGGCCGCTGCTCGCCCAGCTCACCGGCCTGGCCGAGCTGCGGCTGGAGGTGGTCGGCGGCGGCAAGACCGAGGCACCGCTGGCATACCTCGGGGTGGCCGAGGCCGGCGCCCTGCGGCGGCGGCTGCTCGCGCTCGCCGGCCCGGGGCCGCACCCGGGGGCAGCCGCGGCGCAGCCGTCCGCCTCGGCCGAGCCGGCGGTCTCCCCCGTGCCGCCCGGGCGCGCCCTGCACGCCGTGGCCAACCGGGACCTGCTGGTCAGCCAGCTACTCACCCCGCAGGCGTTCCTGCTCCCCTTCGGCGTGGCCTTCGTCGTGGCGCAGTTCCTCTCCGAGGGCTCGTGGTCGTTCATCGCGGTGGCGAGCACGATCACCGCGATGGCCGGCGTGCTGCTGCAACCGATCCGCCGGGTCCTCGACGACTGGAACTTCCGGCTGGCCCGTGACGAGGGCATGCTGCGGGTCCGCAACGGCCTGCTGGAGACCCGGGCGCAGACGGTGCCGCTGAACCGGGTGCAGACGGTCGGGGTGACCTGGCCGCTGCTCTGGCGGGCCAAGGGCTGGCTGCGGCTGCGCCTGGAGGTCGCCGGCTACTCCGGCGGCGAGGCCGACGACCGGAACCGGCCGGACCGGCTGCTGCCGGTGGGCGACCAGGGCACGGGCGAGCGGATCGTCGCGGAGGTGCTGCCGGGGGTGCGGCTGGGCGGGCTGGCGACCGGGCTCCCGCCGGCCCGGGCCCGGTGGCTGCGCCCGCTGGGCTGGCGGGCGGTCGGCGCCGGGCTCGACGAGCGGGCCTTCGCCGCCCGGTCCGGCCTGCTCACCCGGCAGCTCACCGTCGTGCCGTACGCCCGGATCCAGAGCGTGCGGGTGACCCAGGGCCCGGCGCAGCGGCGGCTGCGGCTGGCCACCGTGCACGCCGACACGGCGGGCGGCGCGGGCGTCGCCGCCCTCGATCGCGACCTCGACGAGGCGTGGTGGCTGGCGGCTGAGCTGACCGCCCGGGCGCACGCCGCCCAGCGGGCGGGCTGAGCCGGAGCGCGCGGCCGGGCCGGCGGCGGCTCAGCGGGTCGCCGGCACCGCCGGCGGGTCGGCGACGGGTTCGGCGGGCTCCGCGCCGCGCGGCCCGCCGCCGGCCGGCCCCAATCCGGGGGTACGCCGGGCCCGGCGCGCCGCCCACCAGCGCTCGCCCAGGCCGACGGCCAGGAAGGTCAGCCCCACGTACGCCCAGCCGACCAGCACGTCGATGACGTAGTGCTCGCCGGAGTAGACCAGGGTGAACGTCATCGCCAGCGGGTACGCCAGCAGCAGCGGCCACCACCGGCGGCGGGCCGAACGGAGGAAGAACACCACCACGAACAGGGCGAACGCGGTGTGCAGCGACGGCATCGCGGCCACCGGGTTGGACGCGATCTGCCCGGCGTTGAGCAGGTTGCCGGCGCCGTGCATGCCGAACGCCTTCCAACCCCGGGTGGAAATCCGGGCCACCTCGCTGAGCAGGCCATTCTGCGCCGCCCACCAGGGCGGGGCCGCCGGGTAGAGGAAGTAGGTGACCAGCCCGGACGCGCACAGGAACCCCCAGCGGCGCATGAACGCCGCCCAGCGACCCCGGTCGCGCAGCCAGAGCACGGCGGCGGCGGCGAGCGCCACCACGAAGTGCGAGAAGTACACCCAGCTCGCCGCCACGTCCCACCAGCGCACCTCGGGGCGGTAGAGGTGCTCCTGCAACCAGACGGTCGGCACCTGGCCGCCGGTGGCCCAGCCGAACATGAACCGGTCGGCGACGATCAGCTCCATCGCGTGCGGGGTGGCCCCGTTGTCGGCGAACCCCCGGGACAGGTTGTAGACGGCGAGCAGCAGCACCACGGGCACCCAGTCGCGGGCGAAGCGCAGGTGGCTGCGCCACGGGCGACGGGAGTTCCAGGCGATGGTGGCCGCCCAGATCCACAGGAACGCGTACGCCGGGTCGGTGGGCAGGCCGATGAGCAGCCAGCCGGCGACGAAGGCGACGGCCCAGGCCGCCATGGCGACCACGCGGCGACGGCCGCCGTCGGGCGGGGCCGGTGGTCCGGTGGGGGCGGGGGGCGGGGGGTCAGTCACGACGGCCATCGCCGTCCAGGTTAACGGCGGCGGCCTTCCCGCCGACGGCGGCACCCCGGCCCGTCGGAGCACGGCGCCCCCTGCCGGTCGACGGCGCCCCGGCCGATGCGCGGCGACGGCCCTGCTCGCGTCGCGGCGGCGGCCCCGCCCGATGCGCGGCGACGCCGGAACGGCGGACGCCGACCACCTAGGCTGTGCCCATGCAGGAGCAGTCGGAGCATTCCCTCGCGCCGGGCCGGTCCGCCCGGGTCGAGCTGACCGTGACCGACGCCGACACCGCGCGGGCCGCCGGCTCCGGCGACGTCGCGGTGCTGGGCACCCCCCGGGTCGTCGCGCTGGCCGAGGCCGCCACGGTGGCGGCGACGGCCGGGGCGCTGCCGCCCGACGGCACGACGGTCGGCACCCGGGTCGAGCTGGACCACCTCGCCCCCACGCCGGTCGGGCGGACGGTGGTCGCGCAGGCCCGGCTCACCGACGTCGACGGGCGGCGGCTCGGCTTCGAGGTGACGGTCACCGACGACGACGGCCGGAGCGTGGCGCGGGGGCGGGTGGAGCGGGTGCTTGTCGACCGGCAGCGCTTCGTCGCCCGGGCCACCGGCGCGCCGGCCGGGGCGGGCACGCCGTGACGCCGCGGTTCGTCGAGGTCGCCGACCGGGTGTACGTGCTGCGCGAGCCGCTGCTCGACGTCAACGTCACGCTGGTCGTCGGCGACGGCGCGGCGCTGGTGGTGGACACCCTCTCCACCGCCGGCCAGGCCGCCGAGCTGGTCGCCGCCGCCCGCGCGGTCACCCCGCACCCGTGGACGATCGTGAACACCCACCACCACTTCGACCACTGCTTCGGCAACGCCGTCGTCGCCGGTGACCCGGCCCGTCCGGTCTACGCGCACGAGGTCGCCGCCGTGGCGCTTCGGGACCGCCCCGACGAGGTGCGCCGGGCCGCGTACGAGGAGATGCGCGCCGACCGGCCGGAGCTGGCCGCCGAGCTGGCCGGCGCCCGGCTGCTGGCCCCGACGCACGTCGTGCGTGCGGAGACGGTGCTGGACGTGGGCGGCCGGCGGGTGGTGCTGCGCCACCCGGGCCACGGGCACACCGACGCCGACCTGGTGGTGCACGTGCCGGACGCGGACGTGCTGGTCGCCGGGGACCTGGTGGAGCAGAGCGGCCCGCCCGCGTTCGAGGAGTCGTACCCGTTGCAGTGGCCGGACACGCTGGCCGAGGTGCTCCGGCTCACGACGCCGGGCACGGTGGTCGTGCCGGGGCACGGCGAGCTGGTCGACCCGGAGTTCGTCCGGGCCCAGCACGGGCAGTTGGCCGAGCTGTCCTGGCTGATCCGGGCCGGCCACACCGGCGGGGCCCCACCGGAGCGGGTGGCCGCCGAGGCGCCCTTCGGCGCCCGCGCCGCCCTCACCGCCGCCCGCCGCGGCTACGCCGAACTAGACGGCCCCCCCTAACCCACCCCGGCACCCACCCCGCCCCGCCCAGCCCGGCCCCGCCTCGCCCCGCCCCGCCCCGCCTCGCCTTGCCTCGCCCGGTGATCAAGAGCTTTGCGTCACTTTTGAGATCAACTCTGACGCTTTTCTCTTGATCACCGGGGCGGTGGCGGGGCGGGCGCGGGGGCGAGGGGGCAGGGCGGGGGGGTGGGAGCGGGCGGGGGGTGGGAGCGGGCGGGGGGTCAGGGGGGTCAGGTGGGGAAGCGGGTCAGGACCTCGGCGCGGGTGGGCATGGCGACCGCGCCGCCCGGCGACTCGCAGACCAGGCCGGCCACCCGCAGCGCGAACGCGACCCGGCGGTGCCAGTCGGCGGGATCGGTGGGTTCCCCGTCGACCAGCAACTCGGCGACGA
Organism: Micromonospora sp. NPDC002575; assembly: GCF_042889525.1. Classification (NCBI taxonomy): domain Bacteria; kingdom Bacillati; phylum Actinomycetota; class Actinomycetes; order Micromonosporales; family Micromonosporaceae; genus Micromonospora; species Micromonospora sp. NPDC002575. Next base: position 218,862 of record NZ_JBIARA010000015.1, read on the forward strand.
GCGCCCCCATCACCGAGTCGCCCGCGCCCGTGGCGTCCACCGCGTTCACCTTCGGCGCGGGCACGCGTACCGGATCGGCGTTGGCGGCGGCGACCACCGCGCCGTCCGCGCCGAGGGTGACGACGACGGTGGCCGCCCCCAGCTCACGCAGGTGCGTTGCGACGCCCTCGACCGGCTCGCCGGGGTAGAGCAGCTCCGCGTCGGCGGTGCTGAGCTTGACCAGGTGGGCGGAGGCGGCGAACTCCGCGACCGTCCGGCGCAGGGCGGCCAGCGCGGCGGGGCCGTCGAGCAGCCGGGGCCGGACGTTCGGGTCGAACACCCGCAGCCCGCCCGCGAGGGACCAGGCCCGGCGCGCGGCGGCCAGGACGCCCGGGGACAGCAGCACGATCGATCCGCAGTAGAGCACGTCGGCGCCGGCGACCAGGTCGACGTCCAGGTCGTCGGCGGTGAGCAGCCCGTACGACGGCGGTTCGCCGTAGAAGCGGAAGTCCGGCTCCGCGCCGGTGTGGGTGGCCACCGCCAGGGCGGTCGCCGCGGGCACGGTGACCGCCCCGGCCAGCCCGACGCCCGCGCCGGTCAGGAAGGCGCGGATCCGGTCGGCGAGCGCGTCGTCGCCGAGCGAGCCGACGAACTGCACCGCCCCGCCGAGCCGGGCCACCCCGACGGCGACGTTGAGCGGGCCGCCGCCGATCGCCTGCCGGAAGACGGGCTGGCCGTCGCACTCCGCGTCGAGCAGGTCGATCAGTGCCTCGCCGAGCACCGCCGCGTATCCCATCGTGGTCCTTCCGTCGCCTCCGCTGCCGTACCCCGATCCTTTCCTACGCGGCGGCGACGCCGGCACCGAACCCCCACCTGACGGGGCCACGGCCTGGAAGACGCCCGGATATCATCGACAGTCAACTATTGCGGCGGTCGGCTTCGGCGTGGTGTGATGACGCTGCCGGTCGATGCGAGGGGCTGTCGCGTCCGCCGGCGCCGGGAGAGAGCCAGCGCGAGGGGCACACCGGTCCGCCGAGGCGGACCGTCGGTGACGCGCGCCGTCGGCCCACGGGCATGGGCGCGGCACCGCGATCGTGACATCCGCTCGTCGCAGCGGAACGGCCGGTGCGGTCGTTCCGCGAGTCAGGAGAACCCCGTGACCCGTTCCCGCACGGCCGCGCTGCTCATCGCGGCCGCCACCCTCGCCGCGGGTGCCGCCACTGTGATGGCCAGCCCCGACCCGGCAGCCGCACACGGCGCATCGATGACCCCCGGCGCCCGGACCTACCTCTGCTGGAAGGACGGCCTCGCCCCCACCGGCGAGATCAAGCCGAACAACCCGGCCTGCTCGGCCGCGGTCGCTCAGAACGGGGCCAACTCGCTTTACAACTGGTTCAGCGTGCTGCGCTCGGACGCCGGCGGGCGCACCGTCGGCTTCATCCCCGACGGCAAGCTGTGCAGCGGCGGCAACACCAGCTTCAGCGGCTACGACGCGGCCCGCACCGACTGGCCGCTGACCCACCTGACGGCCGGCGCCCGGTTCAACTTCACGTACAGCAACTGGGCCCACCACCCGGGCACCTTCTACTTCTACGTGACGAAGAACAGCTGGAGCCCGACCCGGGCCCTGGCCTGGAGCGACCTGGAGGAGCAGCCCTTCCTCACGGTGACCAACCCGCCGCAGAGCGGTGGGCCGGGCACCAACGACGGGCACTACTACTTCAGCGGCAACCTGCCCTCGGGCAAGAGCGGCCAGCACATCATCTACTCGCGCTGGGTCCGCTCGGACAGCCAGGAGAACTTCTTCGGCTGCTCGGACGTCGTCTTCGACGGCGGCAACGGCCAGGTGACCGGCATCGGCCAGGGCGGCACCCCGAACCCGACCACCCCGGCGCCCACCACCCCCGCGCCCACCACGCCGGCCCCGACGACGCCGGCCCCCACCACCCCCGCCCCGACGACGCCGCCGCCGGCCGGCGGCGACTGCATGGCGACCTACAAGGTGGTCAGCTCCTGGTCCGGCGGGTTCCAGGGCGAGGTGACCATCATGAACCACGGCTCGACGCCCTTCGCCGGCTGGAAGGCGACCCTGACCTGGCCGACCGGCCAGACCATCAACAGCCTGTGGAACGGCACGTACACCACGTCCGGGTCGACGGTGACGGTCACCAACAGCCCCTACAACGGGACGGTCGCCCCGGAGGGGACGACCACCTTCGGCTTCGTCGCCAGCAGCAGCGGCCAGAGCTCGCTGCCGACGGTGAGCTGCACCCGGGTGTGATCCCGCGCCCGACCGCCGGCTGAGCCGGCGACGCCAAGCAGAAGGGCCCCCGCCGTCGGCGGGGGCCCTTCCTCGTGCGCTCAGTGGCGTGCGGCGGGCGCCCTCACCGGACCATGGAGCCGACGACCGGCTTCGTCAGCAGCGCCGACTGGTTGCGCTGGATGCCCGGATCGAGCGTCTTGGCCACGAAGATCGCGTGCCAGATGCAGAAGATCAGCACCGTCCACACCTTGCGGGAGTGGTCGGCCTCCTCCCGCTTGTGCTCCTCCAGCAGCCGCATCGCGTACGACAGGTCGATCAGCTCGCCCGCGCCGGAGTTGGACAGCACCCAGCGGGCCCACTCGTACATCTCGCCGCGCAGCCAGACCCGCGTCGGGGTGGGGAAGCCCAGCTTCTTACGGTTGACGATGGCCGGCGGCACGACGCCCTGGAGCGCCTGGCGCATGGCGTACTTGGTGGCGTCGGAGCGCGGCGGGAGCTTCAGGTCCACCGGGATGGTGGCCGCCACGTCGAACACCTCCTTGTCGAGGAACGGCACCCGCACCTCCAGCGAGTGCGCCATCGAGATCCGGTCGGCCTTGACCAGGATGTCGCCGCGCAGCCAGGTGTAGAGGTCGACGTACTGCATCTTGGTGACGTCGTCGAGCTCGGTGCACTCGGCGTAGATCGGGGCGGTGACGTCGGTGTAGCGCACCGAGGGGTCGTAGCGGCGCAGCAGGTGCTGCTTCTCCTCCTCGGTGAACATCCGGGCGTTGCCGTAGTAGCGCTGCTCGATCGGGGTGGTGCCGCGCTCCAGGAAGCTCTTGCCCTTGACCCCCTGCGGGATGGCCTTGGAGACCGCGCGCAGCCCCTTCTGCACCCCGCCGGGCAGGCCGTTGACCGTGCCGAGGGACAGCGGCTCCCGGTAGATGGTGTAGCCGCCGAAGAACTCGTCGGCGCCCTCGCCGGAGAGGACCACGGTGACGTGCTCGGCGGCCTTCTTCGCCACGAAGTACAGCGGCACGAGCGCCGGGTCGGCCACCGGGTCGTCGAGGTGCCAGACGATCTTCGGCAGCGCGTCGATCATGTCCTGCGGCCCGATCTTGGTCGGGATCGTGGTCACGTCGAGGTGCCGGGCCGAGTCCTGGGCGACGTCGATCTCCGAGTACCCGGGAACGTCGTAGCCGACGGTGAAGGTGAGGATGTGCGGGTTGAACTCGCGGGCCAGCGCCACCACGGCGGTGGAGTCGATGCCGCTGGACAGGAACGAGCCGACCGGCACGTCCGAGCGCATGTGCATCCGGACGCTCTCCCGCAGCGTCTCCCGGATCTGGTGGTAGAGCCGCTGCTCGTCGGCGACCGGGGTGGGCCGGAACACCGGGCGGTACCACCGGCGCACGTCGATCCGGCCGCCCGGGGTCCAGGTGAGGTACTCCCCCGACCCGATCCGGCTGATCCCCTGGTGCAGCGTGCCGGGCTCCGGCACGTACTGGAGGGTCAGGTAGTGGCTGAGGTTGGCCGTGTCGATGCCGGCGTCCCCGGCGTACGCCGACTGGGCGAACGGCAGCAGCGCCTTCTTCTCGGAGGCTAGGTAGAGCCCGTCGGCGGTCTCCAGGTAGTGCAGCGGCTTGATGCCGAAGTTGTCGCGCGCGCCGAACGCCCGGCGCTCCTGCCTGTCCCAGATGACGAAGGCGAACATGCCGCGCAGCCGGGTGAGCACCTGCTCGCCCCAGTAGTGGTAGCCGGCGACGATCACCTCGCCGTCGCCGGCGGTGGCGAACTGGGCGCCGAAGTTGCGCACCAGCTCGTCGCGCAGCTCGATGTAGTTGTAGATCTCGCCGTTGAAGGTCAGCAGGTAGCGCCCACCCGCGTACGGCAGCGGCTCGTGGCTGGACGCCACGTCGATGATCGCCAGGCGCTTGTGCGCGAAGACCCCGTCGGCGTACTGGCCGCTTGCGTCGCCGACCACCTCGACCCCGGTTTCGTCCGGTCCGCGGTGGTGCAGGCATTCCAACGCCCCCGCGATGTGGTCGCGGTGGGCGGCGGCGTTGCCGTTAGCGCTGAAGAAGGCCAGAAGTCCGCACATGGTGGTCATCTTTCCACGCGACGCGGGCGGCCGTCGCGGGCACCGCAGGGTCTCCGCCCGCGCCTGCGCCGGGGTACCGTCTGGACCAGCGACGAGGCGGAGGGAGCGGACCATGAGCGAGGACCGGACGGACGGCCAGCCGGCGGACGGCACCGAGTCGCACGACCCGGATTTCCCGGAGGCGTTCCTGTCGTTCATGCGCCAGGGATGGCGGGACACGACCCTGCCGGTCGGCCCCCGGGTGGAGGTGCCCAACCACGCCAAGCGGCGGGCCGCGCTCTCCGCGGCCTTCCCGGGCGAGACGCTGGTCATCCCCACGGGCGGGGAGAAGACCCGCGCCAACGACACCGAGTACCGGTTCCGGCCGGGCAGCGACTTCGCGTACCTGACCGGCGACCACGACCCGGACAGCGTGCTCGTGCTGCGCCCGAACGGCTCGGGGCACGACCCGGTGCTCTACGTGCGGCCCCGCTCCTCGCGGGACAACGACGAGTTCTTCCGCAGCCGGCACGGCGAGCTGTGGGTGGGCCGGCGGCACACCCTCGCGGAGAAGTCGACCGAGCTGGGCCTGCCCACGGCCGACCTGGCCGAGCTGGACGCGGCGCTGGCCGACCTGGCCCCGGCGCGCACGCGGGTGCTGCGCGGCTTCGACGCCCGCGTCGACGCGGCCGTGCGCCCGTATGACGGGCCCCGGAAGGAGGGCCAGCCGGCCCGCGACCGGGAGCTGGCCATCGCGATCTCCGAGCTGAAGCTGGTCAAGGACGAGTGGGAGATCGCCCAGCTCCAGGACGCGATCGACGCCACCGTGCGCGGCTTCGAGGACGTGGCCCGGGTGCTGCCGGCCGACCGGGGCGTCTCGGAGCGGCTGCTGGAGGGCGTCTTCGCGCTGCGCGCCCGGCACGACGGCAACGACGTCGGCTACGGCTCGATCGTCGGGGCCGGCGAGCACGCCACGATCCTGCACTGGGTGCACAACCACGGCGTCACCCGGCCGGGCGAGCTGCTGCTGATGGACATGGGCGTGGAGAACCGCAACCTCTACACCGCCGACGTCACCCGGGTGCTGCCGGTCGGCGGCCGGTTCACCCCGCTGCAACGCCAGGTCTACGACATCGTGTACGCCTCGCAGCAGGCCGGCATCGACGCGGTCCGGCCGGGCGTGGCGTTCAAGGACGTGCACCGCACCTGCATGCGGGTGCTCGCCGAGGGGCTGCACGAGCTGGGCCTGCTGCCGGTGAGCGTGGACGAGGCGATGGACGAGAAGTCGACGGTCTACCGTCGGTGGACGCTGCACGGCTTCGGGCACATGCTCGGCATCGACGTGCACGACTGCTCGAACGCCCGCAAGGAGGCGTACCGCGACGGCGCGCTCGGCGAGGGCTACGTGCTCACCGTGGAGCCGGGGCTCTACTTCCAGCCCGAGGACGACCTGGTCCCGGAGGAACTGCGCGGCATCGGCATCCGGATCGAGGACGACGTGCTGGTCACGGCGACCGGCGCGGTCAACCTGTCGGCGGGGCTGCCGCGCCGGGCCGACGAGGTGGAGACCTGGCTGGCCGAGCAGCGCGAGGCGGGCCCCCGCCTGCCCGGCTGACCGCTTCGGCCACCGACGGGCCCAGTCGTGGGCGTGTGACGGCTCGACCCGTCGACGCGTCCGCGGCGGGGCCCGTCGCCGTGTGACGCCCCTTCCACCCGACACCGTTGATGCCCCTTTCAGGGGCAATGCGGGTTTTACTCGGATATGAACTCCTCGCGAGGAAACTTCTCATACGGTGGGCATCAGAACGCTGCAACCGATTTGTAGCTGGTCGCGCCCCTTCGGGAGGTGCGGCCCCTTCTGGTAGCAGGAAAGGGCGGAAGGCTCTGATGTCCCACGACGAAACGACTCCCGACGGCGGGATGCACACCGTCCCGCCGGCACCGGTGAAGAGGCGGCGGGCGCTCTGGGTCGCCACCGGCGTGGCCGGCCTGACCGGCGTCGTCGGCCTGGCGGCGCTCGGCGGGCTGGCCGCCCGCGACGACCCGTCCGACGACGGGCAGCGGCTGTCCGACCAGCACTCCGCGACGGCCCGGCAGAACGTCAGCGACGCCGACCGGGCGCAGGACGGTGACAGGAAAGCCGACGAGGACGCCGGACGGCACGGCGGCCAGGACCCCGGCGAGCAGGACGACCGGTCCGGGCAGGACGACTGGTCCGCCGGGGGCGGCGGGCCCGAGGGCAGGGGCGAGGGCCGCAGGGACGGCGAGCAGGCCCGGGCGCAGGAGGTGCCGTGCAACCCGGACGGGTTGATCGCGGCGATCACCCGGGCCAACGCCGACAACGGCGGCACCCTGAAACTGGCCCGGGGCTGCACCTACACCCTCACCGCCAACAACGGCCCCGGCGGCAGCGGACTGCCACCCATCACCCAGAACATCACCATCAACGGCCAGGACTCCACCCTCACCCGCGCCGCCAACGCGGCCCCGTTCCGCTTCTTCGACGTCGTCTCCGGCGGCCACCTGCGCCTGACCGACGTCACCCTCACCGGCGGCGAGGCACCCCAGGGCGGCGCGATCCGGGTCGCCTCCGGCGGTGCGGCCGACCTGGAGAAGGCGAAACTGGTCGACAACAACGCCCTGACCGGCACCGGCGGTGCCATCGACAACGCCGGCACCACCACGCTGGGCCACAGCACCGTGACCGACAACACCGCCGTCCTGGCCGGCGGCGGCATCAACAACACCGGCCTGCTCACCATCAACGACTCGACGATCGCCGGCAACGTCGCCGGGGCCGCAG